>JBDSDN010000001.1:0-8210 GCA_039920545.1 Ferruginibacter sp.
CCATTGCAGGCTATGCACAATGATACCAGGTTTGAAAATGGAAAAATTCCTCCCGTTGCGCCAAAAACCATCTGGATATTATTGAGTATAGCTACCGGTGTATTAATTATTGCGTGTATAAATTTTACTACACTTGCCATAGGCCGCTCTGCCGGGCGCTCAAAAGAAATAGGGGTGCGTAAAGTAATCGGAGGCACTAAAGCATCTTTAGTTTTTCAATTTTTAGCTGAGGCACTTTTGCTGACAATTATTTCTGCAGCCGCAGGTTTTTTATTAGCTAAAATCTTACTGCCTTTCTTTAACCAGTTAGCAGACCGCCAGCTGAATTTTTCGCTTACTCAATTTCCTGAATTATTGTGGATGATTACCGGTTTGGTATTATTGGTGGGTTTACTGGCAGGCAGCTATCCTGCATTGGTGTTATCAACATTTAAACCAATAGAAGTTTTAAAAACAAAAATAAAACTAGCAGGCTCCAATGTCTTCACAAAATCCCTGGTAACACTACAATTTATTCTTTCGGCGGGCTTAATTATTTGTACCATTATTATTATTCAGCAATTACGTTATATGCGGTCTAAAAATCCAGGGTTTAATAAAGAGAATATTGTAATGGTAGATGCTGATGAAATGGATACTAAAAAAATATATCCGTTATTTAAACAGGAGTTGGAACAGCAGCCCGAAATTATGGGGGTAGCCAGTGCCGAACTTGGATTGGGCGAGGGCACAGGCTGGAGCATGTCTGGTTTTGAATTTAATGGAAAACACAAGCAGGTTTATGAATATTTTATTGACGATCAATATCTCAAAGTGATGGGGATGAAACTTCTTGCGGGGCGAAACTTTAATCCTGCAATTAGTTCTGACACTGTAAATTCTATCATAGTGAATGAGGCCATGGTAAAAGATTTTGGGTGGACACTGGAGAATGCCGTAGGACAGCAAATAAAAGGATATACCGAAGAAAAAACTCCGGTAGTGATAGGTGTTGTAAAAGATTTTAATTACAGTTCATTCAGTAGCAAAATAGCACCTCAGCTATTTCACCAGTTTAGTTCATACATGCCATTTAAATTTTTGGTTCGCATAAAGCCAGGCGACCCTGAAAAGGCATTGGCAGGCATACGTACAGCCTGGAAAAAAGTTGTGCCGGCCTATCCTGTGAAATATAGTTTCCTGGATGAAGACCTTGACCGCTTTTATAAAGCAGAAGCACGTTGGAGCAGCATTGTAGGATGGGCAGGCGGCATATCTGTTTTTCTTGCCTGCCTTGGGTTGCTGGGACTCACCATGCTCACAGCTGTAAACCGGGTTAAAGAAATCGGCATAAGAAAAGTATTAGGGGCCACCGTTATAAACATTACGGCATTGCTTTCAAAAGATTTTTTAAAACTCGTTTTTATTGCATTACTGGTTGCTTCGCCGCTTGCCTGGTATTTTATGAATAAATGGTTGGAGGGTTTTGCCTACCGCATAAACATTAGTTGGGGCGTATTTTTATTAGTTGGGGCAATATCAGTTTTAATAGCATTTATCACTATCTGTGTAGAGGCAGTAAAAGCTGCAATGGCTAGCCCGGTAAAAAATTTGAGAACAGAATAAAATTTGAGTGTATGATAAAAAATTATTTTAAAATAGCCTGGAGAAATCTCTGGAAACGCAAAGCATTTACAGCAATCAATATTTTAGGCCTCGCCATAGGGATGGCGGTCTGCTTGTTAATAGTTTTGTTTATCAAAAGCGAATTAAGCTTTGATAATTTTCATAAAAAAGGCGACCAGGTATACCGGGTAGCGCTGGAAAGAAAATACCCCGGTAGGTCTACTTCATATGCTATTATTCCTCAAACTATAGGCGAGGCAATTAAAAAAGAATTCCCGGAAGTATTGGAAAGTACCCGGATATTTGATTTTGGCGGAGCCGGAAATTTTTATGTAAAACTGGGGGAAAAAGTTTTCGAAGAAAAACACGTACTCTTAGTAGATTCCAATTTCTTTCGAGTTTTCTCCGGCAAGATTCTCTTTGGTGATTCTATAACTGCCCTGCAAAATCCCAATACAGCTGTTATTAATGAAAGTACGGCTAAAAGATATTTTGGCTCGGCAGCAGCAGCCATGGGAAAAGGCTTTGAAACGGATGGTAATGAGAATAATAAATTTACCATTTCAGGTGTGGTAGCCGATTGGCCGGGGAATAGTCATTTTCTTTTTGATATGCTGATATCTTCTTCCACCTTTCGCAATACCAGGGAAACAAATTATGTAAATTTTTCGGCCCACACCTATTTGTTACTAAATAAAAATGCCTCGCCACTTGCCCTGCAGGCAAAGTTTCCGGTAATAATAAAAAAATATGTTGCCGGCGATATAGAAAAATTATTCAGTCAGCGTTTTGAGCAATTTACTTCATCAGGCAATGGATACAATTATTACCTGCAGCCACTTAAAAAAATTCATTTAAACTCCAACCTGGAAGCAGAGCTTAGGCCAAATGGCAGCCAGGCCGCAGTGTATATTTTTGGGCTTGTAGCCTTGATCATTCTTTTTTTAGCCAGCATTAATTTTATTAATTTATCTACTGCCCGTTCCCTGGAGAGAGCTAAAGAGGTAGGTATTAGAAAAACATTTGGCTCACCCAGGAAATCTCTTATCAGCCAGTTTTTATTAGAGTCTGTTTTAATAGCGTTGTTAAGTATAGGGTCAGCAATTATTTTAATTATTATTGTACTTCCACTTTTCAACCAGGTATCTGGTAAAGATTTATCGGTGAGCTATTTTATAAATCCTTTAAAGATTGCAATGCTTTTAAGTTTTGCAATTGTTATTGGGCTTATTGCAGGCTTTTATCCGGCAATGGTCTTGTCTTCTTTTCAACCTATCGTGGTTTTAAAAGGAAAATTTAAATCAAGCCTTTCCGGAATTGCGATGAGAAATGGCCTGGTGATATTTCAATTTACTATTTCTGTAATTCTTATTATATGCACCGTTATTGTAAACCGGCAAATGAATTATATGTTGGGCGACAGGCTTGGTTTTAAAAAAGATCATGTAATAGTTATAGAGCGAACCGATCTGTTGGATGATAAGACCAGGGCTTTTAAAACAGAACTTGCAAAAATTTCCGGGGTAGAGTCTGTAAGCAGCGCCTCAGCGCTACCCGGCACGCAAAACTTCTTTGGGACTACTTTTAAACCGGAGGGTGCAAAAGAAGGCTTAACAGGTAGGGGCGTAATGGTTGATGAACAATATGCCTCACTGCTGGATATTCCACTCAAAGAAGGACGTTTTTTTTCCAAAGATTTTTCTTTGGATTCCCTGGCTGTGGTACTAAATGAAAAAGCTGTACAAGAAATGGGATTAGCACATCCTGTAGGCACCCGGCTTACCTCACCTGATGGGGAATTCAATGCAAGAGATGGAATTACAAAATATGTTTATACCGTGGTTGGGGTTATAAAAGATTTTCATTTTCAATCACTGCATCAAAAAATCACACCACTGGTATTTGCAAATGCAGGAAAATTTGGAAGTGCAATGCCATTCCTGGCGGTGCGAATCAGTGCAGATAATTTTAAAAGTGTTGTTGCTTCTATTGAAAACCGGTGGCAGCAATTTGTGCCGCAGCGGCCTTTTCACTATTCCTTCCTGGATAATAATTTAGCCGAACAATACCATGCCGAGCAAACAACCCAAAAAGTGTTTACAATTTTTTCTGTCCTGGCAATTTTTATCGGCTGTATTGGCTTATTGGGCCTGGCAGCTTATAGCACCCAGCAACGTTTAAAGGAAATCAGCATTAGGAAAGTATTAGGAGCCGGCATACCGGGTCTTATCTCCATGTTATCAAAAGACTTTTTAAAGCTTGTCGGCGTTGCCTCAATTATTGCTTTTCCAATAGCCTGGTTTGCCATGCATAACTGGTTGCAGGATTTTGCTTACCGGGTAAATATTTCGTGGTGGGTGTTTCTTATGGCCGCTCTTCTGGCAGCCGTAATTGCCCTCTTTACTATTAGCTTCCAGGCTATAAAAGCGGCTATTGCAAACCCGGTAAAATCTTTAAGAGCAGAATAAAAACACTATGATAAAAACGTATATTAAAACAGCTTTTCGCAACCTGCTTCGTAACCGTAAGCATGCAACGCTTAATATCATGGGCCTGGCCGTGGCGCTGGCAGCGTGTATTATTATTTTCTTAGTCATTCAATTTGAAAACAGCCATGATAAGCACCTTACAAATTATAAAAATATTTACCAGGTAGTTACCAAAGATGTAGATGCTGATGGAGAACATTTTACCCCTGGGGTACCCTTCCCAACCATAAAATTTTTGCGGCAGGATTATCCACAATACCAGTTTGCAGAACTTATGCAAAGTTATGATGTACAGGTAGCAGTGAAAAACACTGAGGTCACCAGCCCTGGTGCAGAGAAAAAATTCCGGGAAAAGACAGGCATATTTTACTGCGAACCGGAAATACTAAAAATATTTGAAGTTAAATTTTTATCAGGTAATGCCAATGTACTGCATGATGTAAATAGTGTAGCGATATGTAAAACCCTGGCAGAAAAATATTTTAATTCGTGGAAACAAGCCATCGGTAGAAGGCTGGCTATTGATAATGCAGGATACGATCTGCAGGTGGCGGCGGTATTTGAAGATGTGCCGGAAAGCAGTGATTTTCCTTTTAAGCTGCTGGGCTCATACAGCGGCTTTGTAGTGCATAACGATAACGGGTGGCCGCTTACTGACTGGAGCTCAAACACCAGCAACCACCAGGTTTATGCGTTGCTGCCTAAGGAGGCAAATACCGCCTTAATAGACAAGCAATTGGCTGTATTCGAAAAAAAATATAACACTTCAACCCGCCGGCAGACCCGGCTGCATTTTCTTCAACCTTTAAAAAATATTCATTTTGATGATCGGTTTGATACTAATGGAGATCATATAACCAGTAAAACCACCTTATATACCCTTAGCTTTATTGGCCTGCTTATCATCCTGATGGCTTGTATAAATTTTATAAATCTATCTACAGCGTTAGCTATTACCCGGAGTAAAGAAGTAGGTGTAAGAAAAGTATTGGGGAGCAGTAAGGCTCAACTAAGCACCCAGGTTTTTTTTGAAACCGCTGCAGTGGTTTTACTATCTGTATTTATTGCTATAGCATTGGCCTGGCTGGCTTTGCCTTATATAAAAAACATAATGGTTGTGCAGGGCAGGCTCAATTTATTTAATGGTGGAAGTTTATTTTTCATTGCAATTATTACGCTTATCACAATTTTACTTTCGGGTATTTACCCAGCTTTTATTATGGGGGGCTTCAAACCTGTGGAGGCCATAAAAAATAAAATTAATATTGCTAAAGTTGGGAGTATTTCATTGAGAAGGATCCTGGTGGTATTACAGTTCTCCTTTTCCCAGATATTAATCATTGCTACTATTATTGCAGTAAGCCAGATGAATTTCATCCGCCGGTCCGACCTTGGATTCAATAAAGAATCCCTGTTGATGATATCAATGAATGCCGACAGTATTTCAAGGTCAAGACATGAAGCCTTTAAAACTGCCTTACTTGCCCGCAACGATGTAAAAGCCGTAAGTTTTGGGTTTGATGCACCAAGCAGTGATAACACCTGGGATGCTAATTTTGCATTTGATAAAATGGAGGATAGAGATTTTAACGTACAGTTAAAAATGGGGGATGAGCATTATGCTGGCACCTACGGGTTGCAGTTGCTGGCTGGTACTTTTTATGGAGCAAGTGATACCGCCCGGGAGTATGTAGTTAATGAGACACTGCTAAAAAAAGTAGGCATTAATAATCCAGCGGAGGCTATAGGTAAACTGTTGAGATTGGGCGGCCGCAAGCCTAAACCGGTAGTCGGGGTTGTAAAAGATTTCAAACAGCAATCTTTGAGAGAAGTAATTAATCCAATAGTGTTGCTCCCAAGAAAAGAGTATTACCAGGCTGCCGGTATAAAATTACTGAGTGCAAACCTTGGCCAAAGTAAAGAACAAATACAAAAAATATGGGATAATTTCTTCCCGGAATTTATCTACAATGCAAGCTTCCTTGATGAAAATATAAACAAATATTATGAACAGGAAGAAAGGCTCAGCAAGATGTATAAAATATATGCCTTGCTGGCAATCTTTATCAGTTCCCTGGGCCTGTACGGGTTGATTTCCTTTATGGTTGTTCAAAAAACAAAAGAAGTGGGTATCCGTAAAGTGCTTGGTGCAAGTGTTCAAAGTATTGTCTATTTATTTTCTAAAGAATTTACTGTGCTCATAAGCATCGCCTTTGTACTTGCAGTGCCAGCAGCCTGGTACCTCATGCATACCTGGCTCCAAAATTTTGTTTACAAAGTAGACATAGGTATTGGGGTCTTTATTATTGCAATTTTAGCTTCAGTAATTATTGCGTGGGTAACGGTAGGTTACAAGGCTTTTAAGGCTGCAATTGTAAACCCGGTACAAAATTTAAGAACTGACTAAAAATTATTTTATGTATAAAAACTATTTAAAAATAGCTGTGCGTAACCTTTGGAAAAACAAAGGATTTTCCTTCATTAATATTTTTGGCCTGGCAGTTGGGATAGCTGTTTGTTTAATGATAATGTTGTTTGTTATTGATGAACTCAGTTTCGATAAATACAACACTAAGTCTGATAGAATTTACCGGGTAGACGGAGATGTCAAATTTGGCGGTACCCGTTTTATATTAGCGGTGGCCCCGGATCCTATGGGCCCAACATTAAAAAAAGATTACCCGGAAGTGGAACAATATGTGCGGTTCAGAGACAGGGGAGGTTTCAGAATAAAAAAAGATAATGAAAACCTGCAGGAAAATAAAGTCATTCATGTAGACTCTACCTTGTTTGATTTATTTACCTTACCGGTCATTGCAGGCGATCCGGCCACGGCTTTAAGAGAACCTAATACGGTTGTAATTACAGAAAAAACAGCCCGTAAATATTTTAGTTCCACTGACGTTGTCGGGAAAACATTTATTGTTAATGATACCAATAATTATAAAATAACAGCGGTCATAAAAGATGTTCCGCTGCAATCACATTTCAACTTCGATTTTTTTGTCTCAATGTCTACAATTGATGAGAGTCGCCAGAATAATTGGCTCAGTAATAATTTCAATACCTATATACTTTTAAAACCAGGCAGCACTTCCAAAGCATTTGAGCCTAAGTTGGAGACTGTAGTAAATAAATATGTTGGGGAGCAGGCACAGCAATTTCTAAATCTCAACATGGCTGAATTTAAAAAGATGGGAAACTTTGATAATTATAGTTTGACCCCTCTTACCAAAATTCATTTGCATTCAGATAAAGTTGCAGAGTTGGGCGTCAATGGAAACCTGCAATACGTTTATATTTTCTCTGCCATTGGAATTTTTATTTTATTAATTGCCTGCGTAAATTTTATGAACCTCTCCACAGCGCAGTCCTCCAGCAGGGCAAAAGAAGTTGGTGTAAGAAAAGTACTTGGTTCAGTTAAACAAAATCTTATTTCGCAGTTTTTAGCAGAATCAATTATCATAAGTTTTATTGCTTTGATTTTTGCTGTCATATTTACGCTTTTTTGCCTGCCGTATTTCAATCAATTATCGGGTAAAGAAATTACATTAGGATTATTTTCCAAATCCTGGCTCATACCATCACTTTTGCTGATAGTACTTGTCGTGGGGTTGCTGGCTGGCAGTTATCCTGCATTTTACCTCTCTTCTTTTCAACCTGTTTCAGTTTTAAAAGGGAAACTGGCCTCAGGGTTTAAAAGCGGATGGTTCCGCAGCAGCCTGGTAATTTTTCAGTTTGCTGTCTCAATAATTTTGATTGTCGGAACAGTAATAATTTATAACCAGCTAAATTTTATCCGCAGCAAAAAACTTGGTTTTGACCGTGACCATGTCTTGGTAATAAAAAACACGTATGCATTGGGCTCGCAGGCAAAGCCTTTTAAAAATGAATTGCTTAATATTAGCGGGGTACAAAAGCTAACAATGACAGGGTTTTTGCCAACAGCAGATTACAGGAGCGACAGCCCACTATATACTGATGCCACGCTGGATCAAAAGAATGCGGTCTCCATGCAAAACTGGTATGTTGATGAAAATTATGTGCCCACGCTAAACATGGAGGTGGCAAAAGGCCGAAACTTTTCAACCGAAATGCTTACAGATTCAACAGCAG
>JBDSDN010000002.1:0-3587 GCA_039920545.1 Ferruginibacter sp.
TATAATCGGTGTACAAATTACTTCTGCGGCCATGACCCTTTTGAGCGTAAATCATAACCGCATCAATTGTCAGCGGGTCTATTTTCCATTTCCACCAATCGCCCCTTTTGCGGCCTACCTGGTATGGAGATGTTTTTCTTTTTAGCATCAACCCTTCGCTTCCTTTATCCCGGGCTTGCAAACGGATGTTTTTTAATTGTTCCCAATCACTAAAATCAATTATGGGAGATAAATGGAAAAAAGGCTGGTTGGCACTTTGCACAATTTCTTCCAACATTTTCCTTCTATCGGTAAGGGATAGGTGCCGTAAATCTTTTCCTTCTAATTCCAGCAAATCATAGGCTATTAACCCGACAGGAGCTTCTGTTAATTGTTTTTTAGTAATATTTTTTCTGCCGATACGGGTTTGCAAAGCTGCAAAAGGTAATGGCGCAAAATGAGCCTGGCCAGGTAAGGAAGCCAGGCTGATAATTTCTCCATCAATAGCAATACCGTTCGGTAAAAGATTTTCCAGGATTTTGTATTCAGGGAATTTCTCTGTCATTAATTCTTCGCCCCGGCTCCAGACAAATAGCTCATCATTTCTTTTTATAACCTGTCCACGAATGCCATCCCATTTCCATTCTGCCTGCCATTCGTGCGGGCTACCTAAATTATTTATTTCATTTTCTATGGCGAAAGCAAGATAAAAAGGATACGGCTTAGAATCATCTGCAGCACTGTGTTCTGTACTCAGCAAATCTCCAAAGGTTATGGAGGCAGGTTGCCAGTTTCCCATAATACGATGGGCAATAACAGAGGGGGAGGCCCCGGTTGTTTTTGCAACGGCATTTACCATCATTTTTTGTGACACACCAATTCTAAAACCGCCGGTCATTAATTTATTAAACACAAAAATTTCATTCACACTCATCCGCAGCCAACTGTTTGTAACAAATTCTTTTTTTATTTCATCGCTCTCTTTACCCAAACCGGCTAGTATTTCCATATACCACGATAAAGATTTTTCTGATTCATCTCCAGGGGTTTCATTTTTTTCCGGGAGGAGTAGGGCAATTGTTTCAGCAAGATCGCCGACGGTATGATAGCTTTCTTCAAAAAGCCAGGGAGCAATATCTGCAATTTCCATGCTCCACATCCTTAGTAAAGCACTATTTACAGAGCGTTTTGGCCGCCTACCTGTAAACAAAGCTATGACCCATATTTTATCTGCATCTTTTGCCAGCGCAAAATAATCCTGTATTGCATTCAGCTTTGCAGTAGTTTTTGTACTGGTTGCTAGTATTTGTACTAACCGGGCAAAGTGCTTCATTGGTTTTGCGGGTTTGTTTCTTCTGTAGTTGTTTCTTCTTCATCGTTCCCATACGCTGTTTTCACTTCGCCGGCTTCTATACCATTTTCATTAAGGTAACGGCTAAACGCAGATTGAAAGCCATGCGTGGCATATACTTTTTCTGCCCCGGTTGCTTTAACCGCCTGTAGCAACCCTTCCCAATCCGCATGATCGCTGAGGGCAAACCCTGCATCTGCATTTTTGCGGCGTACATTTCCCCGCACCTGCATCCAGCCGCTGCAGATACCGGTAGCATAAGGAGAAAATCTTTTCATCCAGGGAGAATTTTCTGCACTGGATGGGGCAATTACTATGCAACCTTTTAATTCATCTTTTGTGGTTTCCGGTGTTATTTTTTTTACTAACGGTAACTCCCAACCGTTGTTTACAAAAGCCTGGTGCACATTGTATACTGCTCCATGTGCATAAATCGGTAAACCGGTTTCTGCCAGTGGTTTTAAAATGCGCTGCGCCTTTCCTAAACTGTATGCTATGAATATGCTGCTCTTGCCCTCATTTTTATTCTGGGCAATCCAGGTTTTCATTTCGTTAAAAATCTGCGCCTGTGGTTTCCATTTATAAATGGGTAAGCCAAATGTAGATTCTGTAATAAAAACGTTGCATTTTACCGGTTCAAATGCCGTGCTGATGCCATCGTCTTCTGTTTTATAATCACCGGTAAAAACCCAGACCTCCCCTTTGTATTCTACCCTTACCTGGGCGGAGCCTATTATATGCCCCGCCGGGTAAAAAGAAATGTTTACACCATTCATTATGGTAGATTGGTACCAATCAATTGATTCATAATTATTCTCTCCCAGCCGTAATTGTAATATTGGTTTTGTAAAGTGATGACATAAATAATATTTGCTACCCCAGCGGGCATGGTCGCTGTGGGCATGGGTTATTATGGCCTTATCTACTGGTTTCCACGGATCAATATAAAACCCGCCCTGGCGGCAGAACAAACCTTTATCTGTAAACTCTATGAGTGGCATAAATACATTAATACATTTTTTGAACCAATGTTTGAAAATGAGAAAAGTTTTTTATTTGGTATTAAATAAGACGTCTAGCTGACATGGTAAAAACGGGTAATTATGTAGTCAATTTTGCATCCTAATTTGGGAAGGGTAAGGTTTACTTCTTAAAACACGAAGGCTCGGAAGTGAATGAATTCACGCTCTATTAATTTTGCTATGGAAATATTTTGTTGAGGATTTAGCCCCGATAGTAACGGAAAGACCGGTGAAGATTTTGGGTAAAGCCTTTCTGCCGGACTTGTAGTGTATAGCGGGACAAATGATTATTGAAAAACAAAAGATCCGCTCCTGAGAAAAATATTTATACTACCAGGCTTTAGACAAATTACCATTTATTGCCCTGATAAAATAAAGATGTTTGTTTTCAAAATAATCCGGGATGGTATTATTCTTGGAAGAAAAAACCGGCTTAAAATTGTAGTCACTGAAAATCTTGTTAGTAGAATCATTTAAATGGCTCATAAAATCCAGGGGATAAGTCGTGAGCAACCGGCAAAAAACGTAAACTGATTCAAAACCCTTATACGTCATGTCTGAAGGCATGCCTTTATAATTTTTTCTATAAATAGCTTGAATCATTTTACTTTCAGTATCACTTTTATAATTATAATAAGGGGAAGTATAATATACCGGGTAATCTTTAAAAGCATTTTTACGGTTCATGAAAGTAAATGCATCCCAATTGGGCATACCGATAAGGGTGGTTTTATATTTTTTATTTAAAGCGTAAGAACTGGCAGCAAGTTTTGTAGCAAACCCTTCATTCAAACTGCCGCCAATAATAATATTTTGGCGTGTACTATCTAATTTCGTTTGAAGAATATTAAAATCCTCATTTAAATTTATCGTTTGAATATTGAGGAGAGTCTTACCATCCGGGGCATTTATATTTTTAAAATAATTGGCCACTTTATCTTCCTGTGAGCCAGGCCTGCGGACTAAAAATATTTTATCTGCCCCATGGTTTTGTAATAAATAACTAAAGATAGCTTCGCAATGTGCTTTTAAGGTAGAATTTACAATGGCAACGAACGGGTTTGCATTTACGCCACCATCATTGGGAAATGTTGCGGAAATAAAGGGAATATTTTTCTGTTGGGCAAAAGCGGCAAGCACCTGGTAATCTTCGTCTTTTACAGAACCGATAATTAAATCCAGGCTATCTAAATTTTTACTGCTTAGCAGAAAATTCACTGGTTGGGTCAGGGATT
>JBDSDN010000003.1:0-30654 GCA_039920545.1 Ferruginibacter sp.
AATGCAAATGTTACAGAATGGTGGCCGGGTATTGTGGGCAAAGGATGCGTTATTGATCCGGCAAAATACTTTATCGTGTGCGCTAATATATTGGGCTCTTGCTATGGCAGTAGCGGGCCTTTAAGCGTTAACCCCTCTACAGGGCAGCCCTATCACAGTGCTTTTCCTATCATTACAATCCGTGATATGGTAAAAGCGCACATGCTTTTATCAGAGCACCTCGGCATAAAAAAAATTCACTTACTCGTTGGTGGTAGCATGGGTGGTTACCAGGCCCTGGAATGGTGTGTGATGGAACCTGAACGCATTGATCAATTATTTTTACTTGCCACTTCCCCAACAGAAAGCGCCTGGGGTATTGCCGTGCATACCGCACAACGGTTAGCCATAGAAGCCGATGCCACCTGGAAAAATGCTTCGCAGGATGCAGGGCAAAAAGGTTTGAAAGCAGCCCGGGCCATAGGTCTGCTTACGTATAGGAATTATGGTATAATGGTACAAACGCAAACGGATAAGGATGTAGAAAAAACCGATGACTACCGGGCTGCTTCCTATATTAACTACCAGGGAAATAAATTAACGGAAAGATTTAATACCTACAGTTACTGGCTACTTACCAAAGCCATGGATAGCCACCACCTGGCAAGGGCTCGTGGCGGAGACACTGATTCAGTGTTAAAAAGCATATCTCATCGAACATTAATTATTGGGATAAGCAGTGATATTCTTTGCCCTTTAATAGAACAGCAGCACCTGGCCGCTCAAATGCCCAATGCAACATTGAGAGAAATAGATTCTGCTTATGGGCATGACGGCTTTATGGTGGAGTCAGAGAAAATATCTGTTTGCTTAAAGGAGTGGCTAAAAAATTAAAAGAGATTGTATTATAAATTTTTGGTTGCCAGCAGCATATCATCTTTAAGCATTGTTGTGTCACTCACTTGTGCGGCATACCGTTGGGCTACATTACATGCCATTCCATCAATTCTTAAAATCACGATACTTTTTTCTTTCGAACATCTATATTCTGGTAATAATAAATACGGATCACATTTGTACTCTTATAACTATTACCGGCAGCCAGCTGTTGAAATACATTCATAAAACCTATCTGCAGGTTATTGGATGGATTAAATTTATATTTTATCCCGGCATAAATTTTATTCTGATCAAAATAGTTGTAGATAATTTGTTTGCCAAAGTTTACATTCAATTCTTCACCTACAACAACAGAGAAAGAATTTTCCGCTAAAGCTTTTTTATTAAAAGGAATTTCTAAATTAAAATAATAGCGAAGTCGCCAGTTGAAATTATAGCCGGGAGCAAGTTTGGAATCGCCTGTAAGTTTATGCCGGTATCTTTCTTCAAGCCTTATTTTTTGCTGCACCAGCTTTTTTGAATAGTGAGCTTGCCACTGAAACTGCTGCCACGGGCGGTGTTCCGGCGCTCCCAAATATTGATGATTATATCCGGGAAAATAATTTACCAAAGCATAACCTGCGGTAAATTTTGCAGCATCATTTAAATAATATGAAACCCCAAACCTTATTAAAGATTGATAAAGTCCGGATGTAAAATGCTCACTGGTACGCAAGTTTAAATCCGCAGAAACATCCCATTTCTTACTTACCCTTGTTTGATTAAAATATCCGAGCCACGTCTGCTGCGCATGCGAAATATTTTTTGTTTGTGCGAAAGAAAATGCCGGCCAGGCAAAAACAAGCAGCAGTAATAATTTTGATTTCATTTATTTTATAAGAGTTGCATAATGGATTTCCACAATGTGCTCATGCTGGTTAATATCACCAAAGTGCCCACCAGTATAAACATTGTTTTTAAAGGAAGTTTACCTACTAACCTGGCAGCAATAGGTGCAGCAATAAGTCCGCCTACGATCAATCCCAGGATTTCCAATATCGGGATGCTTTTCAATAAAATAAAAAAGGTAATGGAACTGGTAAGCACTACAAAAAATTCTGCCAGGCAAACAGATCCAATCACATATCGTGGGCTTTTCCGTTTAGCCATCAAAGTGCTTGTAACGAGAGTGCCCCAGCCACCACCTGCAAAGGCATCCATAAATCCGCCGGCGGTAGCCAGCCAGCCAGCCTTCTTAATTTTATCTTTATAATTCTTTTTCGCAAATGCTTTGCGGATAATAAAATAGCCCAGGTAAATGGTGTATAAGGATAAGGGGACCCGTACATACATTGAATATTTTTGGCCGAAATATGCACAGGCTGCGCCAATTACAGCGCCTAAAATTCCGGGTATTACCAGTGTTTTAAAAAGCTTTTTATTAATGTTGCCAAAACGGTGATGGCTGTACCCCGAGACACCGCTGGAGAAAACCCTGGCCGAATGGACCTGGCTACTAACAAGAGCCGGGTTTACACCATAAGCCAGTAAAAAAGTAGTCGAAATTGTGCCATAGCCCATGCCTAATGATCCATCTGCCATTTGCGCCAGGAAGCCGATAAATAACATGATTAAAAAGGCCTGGCCGTTTATATACTTTGGCCATGACGATACGCTTTCCGAGATTTTACTAAATGGAACATAGGATAAAACCGCATGCCCGATGATCATCAGTAAAAAAGCCAGCAAGCAGAACATCACTATTTTGGGCCATCGTTTTTGTTCCGGCTTGTTTATCCCTTCCAGCCTGGCTTGCTTGGAAACCAGCACTTTTGTAAGCTCATTTAAATGTTTTACTTTTTCATCAAAGCTGCCATTAACTCCCTTACGTATTGACTGCATATTATTTAAAACTCCATCTATTTCTTCCGGAATCATATCATTCAGCACTTCTTTTAAACGTTTTGCAATAGTGGGAGATTTCCCGTTTGTAGAAATACCGATTTTTAGATTTCCCTTTTGCACAACAGAGCCTAAATAAAAATCGCACAATTCCGGCGTGTCGGCAACATTTACCAGGATATTTTTTTCTTTAGCTTCGCTTCTTATTGCTGCACTTGTTTGTTTATTATTGGTGGCAATTACCAGCACTTCTGTATTAATCAAATCATCACCGGTAAAATTTCTTTCTTTTAAAATAACCTGTGGATAATCTGCAGCCAAAGCTTTTACTGCTTCAGAAATTTTGGTAGCAACCAGTGTAACTCTTGTTGCCGGCGCATTGTGCAGTATGGCAGTAAGTTTTTCTAAACCTACTTTACCGCCACCAACCAGCAGCACACGCAGTTGTTCCAGTTTTAAAAAAACGGGAAAAAGGTGATTTGTTTCCGGTTGCTGTACAACTTTGCGGGGATGCTCTGCTTCAATGATTTCCTGTTCTAAAGCCATATAACTTATTTTTATACCCGATTACAAGCTGTTGAATAATTGTAAATTTCGAATTTACTGTTCAGCAAAGCACCAATGTAAAAGAGTGCCCTTCGTTCCTCAGGATAAACTGTGCCACTGAAGCTTAATTGATAGATACTGCCTTTACAAAAAAATATCATCATTTAATTATTTACCAATTTTTCTCTCATCACAAAATCACCAAAACTTTCATTTGCTTGTCGTTTTGCCGTATACGTGGCCAATAGATGATCCAGCTCATTCAGCAATCGCCCTTCATCTAAACTTTCTTTGTATTTTATATTTAATCTTGCCCCTTCCCTATCGCCGCCAATGTGTAAATTATATTGGCCTGCCGCCGTGCCAATGAAACCAATCTCGGCTGCGTATGGCCTGGCACATCCGTTGGGACAACCCGTCATACGAGTAACAATTTCATCTTCCATTAAACCGTATTTTGCAAGCAATGGTTCTATTTTACTGATCAATTCAGGCATATAACGTTGTGCTTCTGCCAACGCCAGCGGGCAGGTTGGCAAAGCCACACAGGCAATAGCATTCTTACGAAAGGCTGATGTTTGCTCATTATAATTAATGATATTATATTTAGTAAAAATCGTTTCAATTATTTTTTTATCGGCATCCCTCACATCGCTTACGATAATATTTTGGTTGCTGGTAAAACGGAAATTGGCCTTTTCCGTTTCAGCAATTTCCAGTAAGGCGGTTTTTAATGGAAGTTTTTCATCATCCAGAATACGGCCGTTTTCTATAAACAAAGTATAGTGCCAATTACCCTGATGATCCTGCAGCCAGCCGTACAAATCTTTGCGGCTGGTAAATGTATAAGGCTTTGCCTCTTCTAATTTAAATCCACAGCGTTTTTCTAATTCTTTTCTAAACTCTTCTACACCCATATTATCAAGTGTATATTTTAAGCGGGCCAGTTTTCTGTCGGTGCGGTTACCAAAATCCCTTTGTATGGTAATCACTTCATACGCTGCCTTCAGTGTCTTTTCTTCTCCGCCAACAAAACCAATCACGGTTGCGAGTCTGGGATAGGTATCAGTGTTTCCGTGGGTGGTAGATAAGCCGCCCCCCACCGCTATATTGAAACCTATTAACTCATTATTTTCTATTATTGCTATCAACCCAAGGTCATTTGCCAATACATCTACATCATTGTTGGGCGGAATACCAATCCCGATTTTAAACTTCCTCGGCAAATACCTTTCCTGGTACAACGGGTCAGTTTCATTGTATTCTTCTATCTTTTCTTCATCGAGCCAAATCTCGTAATAGGCCCTGGTTTTGGGCAACAGCAAAGAGCTTAGTTTATCTGCATAAGCATGTACCTGCTGGTGAAGCAAGGATTCTTTAGGGTTACTGCTGCACACTACATTACGGTTCACATCCCCACAAGCTGCAATAGAATCCAGTTTTACTTTATCGAAATTTTTTAAAGTAGGTTTTATCTGGTGCTTTAAAATACCATGCAGCTGTATGGTTTGGCGGGTTGTAATTTTGATAACACCGGTAGAAAATTCGCCAGCAATATGATGCGCTGCCACCCATTGGCCCGCAGTTATTAAACCCCCGGGAATGCGTAAACGAATCATGAAAGAAAATAGTTTATCTAATTTTTTAGCCGCTCTTTCTTCCCGCAGGTCACGGTCGTCCTGTTCGTACATGCCGTGAAATTTAATTAATGCATGATCGGGTTCTCTTACTGCACCGGTAATTTCATCCTGCAGGCTTTGCTCAATACTCCCCCGAAGCGCATGGCTTTCTGTTTTAATTTTTTCTATTACTGATAATTTTTTTTCTTCGCTCATTTTTTAAAATCTTTTTAATCAGCATTAGCAGTTCAAATCATTCCCTTACGTTACGGGATTGTATCACTTGCGAATCGGGACCTAATACATTTAGTTCTTTACGCATTTTTTTTAGCCTGAACTTTTGGAAGGCGGTTGTAAAAAACCAGCTTGGCTTCATCAAACTCCTCCTAACATCTTTAAGATTGACTCTTCACATACTCACTCACTAATACACATCCTTAATATACCTGCCTTCTGTTTTTAATTGCTCAAAATATTTCAATCCTTCTTCTTTATTTAATTTTCCCTGCTTTTCTATAATGGCTAACAATTCGGCTTCTACTTCTTTACTCATTGGTTCTTTTTCACCGCATAAATAAACAGTTGCGCCGCCTTCTATCCACTTAAATAATTCCACTGCTTCAGCCTGTAGCTTATGATGTATTAAATATTCCTGATTAGCATCATTGGTAAAAGCTAAACTGATTTTTGTGAGCACATCTGTACTAAACCAGCTCTGCCATTCTGTTTGATATAAGAAGTCTGTTGTGAAATTTTCCTCTCCAAAAAACAACCAGTTACGGCCGGATGCGGCGGTGCTATCCCTTTCTGCTACAAAAGAACGAAAAGGTGCAATGCCGCTGCCAGGGCCAATCATGATGATATCTTTATCATCAGGAGGCAAACGAAAACGCTTATTAGTTTGAATAAAAAAGTTGATCGCATCCCCTTCTTTTTTACCTTCCAAAAACTGCGTGCACAAACCATATTGTTTTTTTAGCGCTATAGTAAATTTTTCCTGTAATACCGTTATATGTACTTCGCCATTATGCATAGCAGGGGATGAAGCAATATTATAAATGCGTGGCGCAATAGGGTTCAGGCTTACCAATAATTCTTCAAACTGTGCTGCATTAATAGGGTACTGGCGTATCAGTTGAACAAGGTCAACCCGGGTTGCTGCAATTTCTTTTTTAGTAATAGTAGCAAATTGTTTTATAGATTTATCTAACAGGTAATTGATATTTATTTTTTTAGAAAGCAATTCTTCTATCGTTACTGTTTCATTTCGCCAGGTGATCGTTTTATTGCGGTCTAATTTTGCTGAGGCAATAATTTCTTCCACTATTAATGGCTGGTTCTCCGGTACTATTCCAATAGAATCGCCGGCAATGTATTGCACCTCTTCTGCTGCAATCTCAATATGGTATGTTCTTTTAGTTGAACCATTTGCATTTAAATTGATGTTAGACAAAACTGTTCCTTTATATATTTTTTTGCCGGTAAAGACTTTCTTTTCCGGAATAGTAAATGGCTTTGAAATAGATGGCATCGGTTCTGTTGTTACCACTGATTGTAATACAGCAGTAAACCAATCGTTAGCGTCAAGCTCATAATCGAGATCGCATTTTTGGAAAGGCGCAATTCGATTTGCACCTATTTTTTGTAATTGGGTATCTACATCTTCCCCGGTTTTACAAAACATGGGGTAAGAAGTATCACCCAGGGCTAACACGGCATATTTTAACTGGGGGACTTTAAAACCATTGGCATGAATATGATCATAAAATTTTTGCGCCGCTACAGGTGGTTCCCCTTCGCCGTGTGTACTGATGACCGTAATAAAATATTCTTCTTTCAGAAAATCAGACAAACGATATTGATCAAGGCTTACGAGTTTTGCATGTACGCCATTCTTTTTGGCCTTTGTAGCAAAATCAACTGCTAATTTTTTTGAGTTGCCCGTTTCAGTGCCATAAGCAATAGTTATTTTTTTTAAAGGCGTATTTGCCACAGCTTTCCTTTTTGCAAACGATTCACCAGTAGCAACTAACCCGGCTAAATACCCATTTACCCAAACCAGTTCTTCCTTATTTAAACTGTCTAAAAATTCGTTGAACGTTTTTAATTTAAGCCCTGCTAACATGCTTTAATGCTTTATCAGTTTTAATAATAGCACTAACTTTTGCAGTCAGTGGTTTAAAATAATATTTTTTACTCCCGCTATTTTTTAGCCAGGCAAACTGTTGGTGTAGGGCAACCACTTTGCCAATAATTACCAACGAAGGCGAAAGAAAAGATTGCCCTTTTAATTTTTCTTCATATTCATACAAATTGCAAGTATGTATATGCTGCATGGGTGTGGTGGCCTGTTCTGCAACTGCGAGTAATTTATCGGGAGCAATTTTGTATTGCACCAATTTCTCTACTACTTTATTAAGCGTTTCGTTACTCATGTATAATACTAGGGTATCATTGGTTTGTGCCAGGTCTTTCCAATACGATTCAGTTACAATATCCCTTTTATAGTAAGTTAAAAACCGGACGGCAGTAGAATAACCTCTTGCAGTAAGTGGAATACCCGCATATGCTGCAGCACCCAAGGCTGCGGTTACACCCGGCACAATTTCGTAAGGAATATTGTTCGCTATCAATGTTTCCAGCTCATCCAGGATATTTGAAAAAACAGACACATCGCCTCCTTTTAATCTCACTACCAGTTTGCCTTTCATGGCATGCTCTATAATTAAACCGTTAATTGTTTGTTGGGGAGTAGATATTCCCCGGCGGCATTGTTTGCCAACATAAATAATTTCAGCATGAGGTGGCACATATAGGTTAAGTAATTCTTCACTTACCAGCCTGTCGGCAAGTATCACGTCAGCCTGTTTTAAAAAATTTGCAGTCTTAACAGTTACCAACTCAGGGTCACCCGGGCCAGCCGCTGCAAGAATTACCTTTCCTTTCTTAATTTTTGTATTCATTATATTGTCTACTGTTTTGGTAGATTAATAGATCAAACAAAAGAGAGAACAGAAATTATTCTCCCGCTAAATTTAAAATAACCCTTCTATTGATAAATAACGCTCGCCAGTATCGTAGTTGAACGTCAATATTTTTGAACCTTTTGGTATTTCCTTTAATTTTTTTGCAACCGCAGCCAGCGAAGCCCCGGAAGAAACTCCTCCTAAAATCCCTTCTTCAATTGCAGCCCTTCGGGCATAATCGTAGGCCTCATCTTTACTAACCTGTATGATGCCATCCAGAATTTCAGTATTTAATATTGAAGGAATAAATCCTGCACCAATCCCCTGTATCGGATGTGGGCCAGGGGTACCTCCACTTAATACAGGTGAGAGTTCAGGTTCTACCGCAAACACTTTAAGATTAGGAAATTTCTCTTTAAGAATTTCTGCCACCCCGGTTATATGGCCACCGGTGCCAACACCGGTAATAATATAATCCAACCCCTCAGGGAAATCGGCTATAATTTCCTGGGCAGTTGTTGTTCTATGTATTGCCGTGTTTGCGGGGTTATCAAATTGTTGGGGTACCCACGAATTAGGGGTTTCCGCCGCTACTTCATTCGCTTTTTCTATTGCTCCTTTCATGCCTTTTTCCCGTGGCGTTAAAACAAATTCGGCGCCATACAATGCCATAATCCGCCTGCGCTCTATGCTCATGCTTTCGGGCATTACTAAAATTATTTTATATCCTTTCACTGCAGCCACTAATGCTAATCCAATTCCTGTATTGCCACTCGTTGGCTCTACAATAACGCTGTCTTTTTTCAACAAACCTTTTTGTTCTGCGTCCTCTATCATCGCAAGGGCAATACGATCTTTAATACTTGCACCGGGATTGTTTTTTTCAAGTTTAATCCACACCTGGGCATCACTGCCGTATAATTTATTAAGGCGTACATGCGGTGTATTGCCAATCGTTTCTAAAATGCTATTTGCTTTCATGTTTAAAGTTTTATTTAAGATTATGTTAGTTAGTTTTTGTAGTTGCGTTTGATTTAATATTTTTATGTTTTAAATCACAAAGTTCAGAACCTCGGGTAAAGGGTTATTATCCCTGACTTTAATCTCACTTTTATGGTATACAATTGAATGAGCCGGCACACTATAGGTGAGCCAAACATTACCGCCAATTATACTGGAATGCCCAATTACCGTTTGCCCGCCCAAGATGGTGGCCCCTGAATAAATAACGACATTGTCTTCAATTGTAGGATGTCTCTTCATACTTGCATTCGCTTTTGCCACATTCAATGCACCTAATGTAACACCCTGGTATATTTTTACATCATCCCCAATCACCGAGGTTTCCCCAATAACAATTCCTGTTCCATGGTCAATAAAAAAAGACTTCCCTATTTTTGCCCCCGGATGTATATCAATACCCGTTTTGCTATGTGCATATTCACCTAATAACCTGGGTAAAATTTTTATTCCCTGCTGATGAAGCTGGTGTGCAATCCGATAAATAGCTGTAGCATAAAATCCTGGATAAGCAACAAGTACCTCTTCTATCGATTGGGCTGCGGGGTCAAACTTCAGGACCGCTGCAGCATCCATCATAAGCGTATCATAAATTTCCGGCAGTTCATAAAAGAACTGATCTGTATGCTTTTTTACATCTTCCTCATTTTTTAATAACTCAATTATCAAGGCAGAAAAAAGTGTTCTTATTTTACGGTATTGTTCTCCTAATTGGACTGCGGTTTCATATTTGCCCTCATGGGAGGCAAACATAAGATCGTAAACGTTATCTATAAAGTTTGCTGCAGTTTCCTTATTGGGAAAATGGCTGAAACTCTTCCTGTTTCTAAAAAACAATTGTTCTACAAAATATTGTTCTGTCATGACTATTATATTCTTTTCCCGAGTTAGAACTCCAATTTTAGGTTTCTTATTAAAAACAATATTTTAATAAATTTATATTCCTTTTTCTTTACGCTGTTTATGTTATTGTATCATACAGGCCCCTACTGTTAAGTTACTGGTTTCATCAATTAGTACTGCACCACCACTTGACCTCAGTTCTGCATAGCTGTCGAATGCGACAGGTGATGCAGTTTTAATGGTGGCTTTTACAATGTCATTTAACCCCACTTTTTGTGGAGCCGTCTCTTTTAATAGAGAGTTTACATCAAGCCTGTATTCTATATCGGTAATAACACTGCGGACTAATTTACTGTTTATTTGCAGCAGGTATTTATTACCAGGAACCAGGTGTTTATTATCCATCCAGCAAAGCAAAACTTCTAATTGATTTTTAACCTTTGGGGTATTGTCTGTTTTCACGATAAGATCGCCCCGGCTTACATCTATATTATCTTCTACATGGATTATTGCGGCCTGGGGTGCAAAGGCTTCTTCTACTTCTATGCCTGCTATTTCAATTAATTTTATATGGCTCTCAATACCTGCCGGAAGGATAGTAACTGCATCGCCTTTTTTAAAAATACCACTGGTTAGCTTTCCTGCATAACCACGGTAATCATGGAGTTCATCTGTTTGCGGGCGAATCACATATTGTACAGGAAACCTTGTATCTTTTAAATTGATATCATTTTGTACCGGCACATTTTCCAGAATTTCTAAAAGAGATCCACCATCATACCATGGAAATTTATCAGATTTCTCGACAATATTATCGCCGGTGATAGCACTTATAGGAAGGTATGTTACCTTCTTTAAGCCAAGTTTTTTTGCTACATCTGCATAATCAATGAGGATGTTATTATATACATCCTGCGAATTATTTACCAGGTCCATTTTATTTACTGCAACTACCACATGGGGAATATTAAGCAGGCCCACAATGATAGAATGGCGCCGGGTCTGTTCAACCACACCATTTCTTGCGTCTATTAAAACAATTGCCAGATCTGAATTAGAAGCACCTGTAACCATATTTCGGGTGTACTGAACGTGCCCCGGGGCATCAGCAATAATAAACTTTCTTTTTGGGGTTGAAAAATATTTATACGCTACATCGATTGTTATTCCCTGCTCTCTTTCTGCACGCAAACCATCGGTAAGTAGCGCCAGGTCTATTTCTCCATCCAGCTTATTCTTACTTTGTTTTTCTATTGCTTCCAAATGATCAATCATGATTGATTTACTGTCATACAATAAACGCCCTATCAAAGTGCTTTTGCCGTCATCGACACTGCCTGCTGTTATAAATCTTAAAATATCCATTCTTCAGTTATGAGTTTATAATTAAGCCATATGGATTTACCATTGATTCTTAATTACAATTTTAAATTAAAAATATCCATTCTTTTTCCTGTCTTCCATAGCAGCCTCACTCACTTTATCATCAATCCTTGTTTCGCCACGTTCACTTGTTTTCGTAAGAATAATTTCACTGATTACATCATCCAGATTAGCTGCATTAGACTCAACGGCAGCGGTACACGTCATATCACCAACCGTTCTATATCTAACTTTCTTTATAGAAACTTTATCAGTAGGGTCCAGTTGGATAAATTCAGAGGTGGCTACAAATTGGCCTTCATGCTCCAGAACTTCCCTATCGTGAGCGAAATAAATTGAAGGCAAAGCTATTTGCTCTCTACGGATGTAATTCCAGATATCTAACTCCGTCCAGTTGCTAATAGGAAACACCCTAACATTTTCTCCTTTATGAATTCTGCCATTGTAAATATTCCATAATTCGGGTCGTTGTAATTTAGGATCCCATTGACCAAACTCATCCCGCACAGAAAATATTCTTTCTTTGGCCCGGGCCTTTTCTTCATCTCTCCTGGCGCCACCAATACATGCGTCAAATTTAAACTCGTCAATTGTATCAAGTAAAGTATAAGTCTGCAAAGCGTTGCGGCTTGCAAACTTTCCTTTAGGTTCTGTTAAGTGCCTGGCTTTTATGGTATCCTCCACTTTGCGAACAATTAATTTTTCACTGATATTATTAACGAGTTTATCCCTGAAGTCCAGCGCCTCCTGAAAATTATGACCGGTATCAATATGCAATAAAGGAAATGGAAATTTGCCCGGCCTAAAGGCTTTTAACGCCAGATGGACAAGTACTATGGAATCTTTTCCACCACTAAAAAGCAAAGCAGGCCTTTCAAACTGGCCAGCCACTTCCCGAAAAATGTGGATAGATTCAGTTTCCAGTTGCTCCAGGTAATCAAGCCGGTGTACACTCATTTCTTATCTTTAATTTTATACTTAATTTCTAACTGGCGTGCAGCCCACATTCTTTTTTATCAGCTTCCTCCCACCACCAACGGCCTGCCCTTAAATCTTCGCCGGGTTTAATAGGCCGTGTACAGGGAGCACAGCCAATGCTCATAAAACCACGATCGTGAAGCGAATTATACGGAATATTAAATTCCCGAATATACGATATTACCTGATCAGTCGTCCAATGTAAAAGAGGATGATATTTTATTATGGCGTTAGTTTCATCCCATTCCAATTGTGGCAAATCATGCCGTACTACTGAATGCTCAGCCCTTAGGCCCGTAATCCAGACAGCATTTCCTGCCAATGCTCGTTTTAAAGGTTCCACCTTACGGATAAAACAACAATTCTTGCGGTTATCGACTGATTCATAAAATGAATTTGGCCCCTTTTCTTCAATGAAATCCTGCAAGAAGTTATGATCGGGATACCAGGCTTTAATATGTGTATTGTAACGTTCATTGGTACTACTCCATACAGAATAGGTTTCTGCAAACAGCCGGCCCGTATCAAGGGTAAAAATTTTTACAGGTAAGTTATTGCTGAGAATATCATGCGTGATTACCTGGTCTTCGTAACTGAAGCTGGAGGAAAAAGTTAGCCTCCCCCGGAACAACTCCGACAAATGCGTAATTGACTCACCAATGGATAGTCCACCAATTTGATAGGTTAATTCTTTAATACTATTTTGAAGCTTGTTGCTCATTGTTTTTATCGTACTAAAAATTTCAGAAACAGGATCAGTTACGGATCTAATAAAGCCAAGGACAATAACCCTGGTAATGATAAGAATAGAGCCGGACAATCTTATAAAGATTGTACATTACTTATATACAGTCTACTTGTTTAATAGACAAAACTAAGGCACAAAAGGGAAACCAGGAAATTATTTCCCTATTATTTCAGTAGGGTAGTAAAAATATTTGTTAAACCAAGAGGAGCAAAGGATTATAGGGCAAAGAAATTTATTAGCAACAAGCGATAGCTATACTAAATAAAATATTATAACTATTTTCGCAATAATGATTTCTAAGAAAACACAGTATGGCTTAAAAGCATTGGGATATCTTGCTTCACAATATGGTAAAGGCCCGGTGCTTATTGCCGATATTTCAAAAAAGAAAAAAATCCCTATCAAATTCCTGGAGAGTATACTTTTGCAACTAAAACATAATAATATTTTAGAAAGTAAAAAGGGGAAGGGTGGCGGATATTATATGTCCGTGTCACCAAAAAAAATACCACTTGCAACTGCTTTTCGTATTATAGAAGGGCCTATTGCCATGCTGCCCTGCGTAAGTTTAAACTTTTATGCTAAATGCAAAGATTGCAATGAAAAAAATTGCGGGCTCAACAGGATGATGATTCTTACCAGGGACGCTACTTTAAAAGTGCTGGAAAAGAAAACATTGTATGATCTCATTGACGGATAGATATAATTGAAAACAAAATCCCTGATCATTTTCTAGACGCACATTTTTATAATTTTAATTAGAAGATGCTCTCTTTACCAGCAATTTACCAAAACGATTCCTAACTTCATCAATGGCTTTGTACAAGCCGGCTTTGCGTTCTGTATCATTGAATAAGTTAGTTTGCACGGCTTCGTTTGTCAGTTCACTTAGCTTTACCCCGAGTAATCTTACTGGTGTTCCCTTCTTATATAATTTAGTAAACAAATCTTTTACCACCGGTATTATTTCATCGTCGGCACCTGTAAAAGGGATAGTTGTCTGCCTGTGGGTTGTTTCAAAATCGGGGTAGCGTATTTTTATGGCGACACACCCGGCTACTTTTCCATCCTGCCGTAGCTCAAAACAAATTTTTTCCGTGAGTCTTACTAATTCTGCTTTCAAAAATGACAGGTCTGCCTTATTTTCATTAAAGGTATTTTCTGATGAAATAGATTTTGCTTCATGATATGGGGACACTTGACCTAAATGTATACCTTGGCTTTTTTGAAATAAATCAGTGCCCCATTTTCCCAGTTTTTCTTCAAGCAGGTCCACAGATGTTTCGCTGATATCTTTGATAGAATATATTCGCATTGACTTTAAAATTAGAAAGGTTTGTTCGCCAACACCTGGAATTTCAGCAACCGAAAGCGGTGCCAGGAAATCTTTTTCTTTGCCGAAAGGCACTTGCAGGTATCCGTTGGGCTTAGCCTGGTTGGTAGCCATCTTCGCCATCATTTTATTTGATGCCAGCCCAAAGGAAATAGGTAACCCCGTATCTTCAATAATTTGTTTTCTTAAATCTATGGTCCATTGTAATGCGTTATGATATTTATCCATACCGGTAAGATCAAGATAAAACTCATCGATAGAGGCTTTTTCAAAAAGCGGAGCTTTGTTTGCAATAATTTGTGTAACCCACCGGGAATATTTACTGTAGTCGCTTCTGTGCCCGCCGACAAATATTGCGTGCGGGCAAAGTTGCCTGGCCTTTGCAGAAGGCATAGCCGAATGGATGCCAAATTTACGGGCCTCATAACTACAGGCTGCAACTACTCCTCTATCTCTTCCGCCAACTATTACTGGCTTGCCTTGTAAGGAAGGGTCATTCAATATTTCTACAGAAACAAAAAATGAATCAAGATCAAAATGGGCAATGATGCGTTGCATAAAAACGTTTAATTTTTAAAACGTTTGAGGAAATATTAGTTATCCATAAATATCAAGTAAGCCTTCCGGGATAAAAACAAACACTTTACGGTTCTTTTTATCAATCCTTAACAGGCTATCTTCATGCACTGGTATTAATGCTTCATTCCCGTTATATAGAATAGTACATAATACCTGGTGAGGCTGCTCTATCACTTCTACAATTTCTCCACGATCTGTTTCTCCATCAATCAAATGAAACCCAAGCAAAGCAATAGGCGCAGCTTTAGCTGCATGTTTATTAAAATCATCCTCTGCAAGCCAAACTTCTTTGGGGGTAAGTCTCCTGGCCGCCTCCATCATATCTACGCCATCTAATTTTACAACTGTTTCTGTTTCACTTCTTATTTGTGTGGCCTCTATAAAATAAGGTAAAAAACTATTCTTCTTATCTTCAAGGAAAATAGCTTCCAGGCCTTTCAGCGATGTTTTTTTCCCTAAACTGTGTTGCAAAATCAATTCGCCTTTTAAACCTGTGCTGGCTGCTAGTTTTCCTATTTTAAAGTATTGCTGCATATTTAATGCAAGGTACTTTATTTACAAATCAAGAAAATTAGAATACTCATCAGTAAAATAAAAAGATGACGAATGGTGTAGACAAGACAGAGTGGCGTTCGTTCTTCAAAATAAAATCTCCTAATGAATTGGAAGAATGAAAAGTTGCCGGGATAAAGAATAAAAAAAGTCCCGCAACAAAGTTGCAGGACTCAATGAATTAACGAGGCAGAGGTAGTTTAATCTTCTGTCTTGGCTTCTTCTGATACTTCCGGCGTATCCTGTGCGTCTGCGACTGGAGTTGCTTCAGGCGTTTCCTGTGCTTCCGCAACTGGGGTTGCTACCGGGGCATCTTGTGTAATTTCTGCAACTTTTTTTACGACAGGTACATTGCGGCGGTCTGCATTTGCTTTTCTATGAGCACCCTGACGGCGTGATAAAGTAGCATCATGTTCCGTGCTCCACTTGGTAAACTTTTCCATTGCAGCAGCCTCATCAAAAAGGCCCAGGCTTACGCCACGCAACAAATGTTTAAGAAACAATACACCTTTAAAAGACAGGATGCGGCGTACAGTATCGGTGGGTTGAGCACCTTTTTGCAGCCAGTCTAACGCCTTTTGACGATCGATCTGGATAGTTGCCGGAACTGTCAGGGGGTTGTATGAACCTAATTTCTGGATAAATTTCCCATCTCGTGGGCTGCGGCCGTCCGCAATAACGATGAAGTAAAATGGCCTTTTCTTGGAGCCATGTCGTTGTAATCTCATTTTTACAGCCATAAAAATAGAAATTTTTTTGGTTGTGACTAAATAGGGTTTCTAATGCCCTTTAAAAAAAGGGATAACGAAGATAAGGAGGAGAAATAAAATATCCAAATATTTGGCAGGCTTACTTATATCATGGCATCTGCCATATTTATTTATTACCTGTGTTTGCCCACTTTAAAAATTCTGGATAAGTTGAATCCGAAGCGGATATCTCCATTAAAAAACTTACCCGTAGTTTGAGTAATATATGCTCTTTCATTCATACCCGTAGCATTCGAAAACTGGAGTTGAAAAACATGTCCACCTGTTTCTATATCAAATCCTATTGATAATGGACTGGTGTAAATGGAATCTAATTTACCAAAGGGGTGATGGTAATCGAAGGTAATAGCAGTCCTTTTACTAATCTTAAAACGGCCGCCGCCCCCCAAAGCAAAAATGGTTTTATCTTCTGTTACATTTACAGGCATGTTGCTGTGCACTACTATCGGGCTTAGCTGAAATGAAAAACGGTTGCTGAATTTTCTGCCCAATAATAACTGAAAGTAATAGGCAGAACGGTCGGAGAAATCTGGTTTAATGGCCGCAAATGATTGTTCTGTCCAAACCATTGTACCGGCAGCAGCAACAATAGAAACCGGAATGTTTTTTTGCCCGGTTGACTGCTGTAACACCCGCCCTTTTACAAACAGGTCTAATTCCTTTCTAAAAGTACTTCTGCCAATACCCAATGTAAAATTATCTGTGATGCCATAATCAAAACTCATTCTAAATGAAGCCGCATCTAACCCATATAATTGCTTAATGCCGTCACTTATGAATCCAAAGCGATGCATAATTCTAAAATCAAGATTATGTTTAGCCAGCATCTCAACTGAATGGGCATTAATAACTCTGGTAGACTTAAATGCACCGGTAATTTTTACTGTTTCCGGGATACTGTCGTCTAAACTTTTCAATAATACTTCCTGTGCTGAGGCGGATAAAAAAACGAGCGAGTATAAAACGGATGAAATTATTTTTTTCATATTTTTAACTTTGAGGGATTAATGAGGGGTTAGTGGCTGAAAGGAAGGCACCAATATATTTATTAAAATGCTTTTGCTGATATTATCTGAAACTATACGGGGTATCTTTATTTTATACTCTGCCAACTGCAGGGTAAATGTTGTGGAAGCGCTGATAATTTTATTTTTTACCTCAATTTTTGCGGGAACCGTTATTTGCCTTGTGATACCATGGAGTGTAAGCATGCCAATTACTTTTACAAGGTAGGTGCCGTCTTTATCCAATGAAATATTCTTTGGATTCTCCATGACGCCTTTAAAAAATGCTTTCGGATATTTATCACTTTCTACATAATTTTCGTTAAAATGCTCCTGCATCAATGCTTTATCAAATGCAAAGCCTTTCATTAAAATTGAAAACTCTATTTGCCCGGAAGATACATCCCATACGCTGAATAGTTTGTTGTTTTTTGCTTCAATATTTTCTATTGGCGCTTTAGAAAAGAAGACAGCTATTCCTGTTTTGGTAAATAATTTCTGCTGTGCTTCTGTGTTTATAAAACTAAGAAGCAGCAATATTCCTCCAGTTAAAAATTTCATTTATCTATTTTATTTTATAATAATACACCGGTTTAATTCTACATCCATTAAAAAACCAGTGCACACTCCTTTTATGATTTGCAAACTGCCCGGCATTAATCGTCCGTATTTTTTAAAATACCTTACATCCATTAAACAACTTACTTTATTAAGCCGTGATGAGTCCCCCAAAAAAATATTCAACATGGTATCTGCCTCGTTGAACACTTCTAATATCCTGCCCCTGACTTCGATTGTTTTACCCAGGTATTTTGCATTTGCAATTTCTTCATCATTACGAAATTCCTGAATAAGTGCAGTCGCATCAATAGTTGTTGAAGTTTTCAGAGATAAAACATCGGTTGGTTTCCGGAAGTATTCCCTAGAAAAATAACCAATGGCAATTACAACTATAATTAAAATTGCCATAATTAAATTTTTCTTAGCGGAAGGCATAGAGCTTACCTTTTTAATCAGTAAATTTTCCACCGGCATTTATCCAATTGGTTATAATATTTTTTTCTGCCTGTGGCAATGGTCCGATTGGTGGCATAGTTCCCTGGTCTACAGCTCTAACTTTTATCCGTGCCTGGCTAGTAACAATATTACAATCTACCGTCCAGTTCATTCCGCCCTCCTGCAAGGTATTATTATGACAACTCTGACATCTCGCAACGATTAGGTTTTTTACATCAGTAAAAAGCGGCCCGGCTACTCCCTTTGAATTTACGGTAACAGCAATAGATTTTTCACACCCATCTACATCCCTGGCAAACACGTTGTAGTCACCGGCAGCCACACCAGAAAATGTACCGGAAGCCTGGTAAGTACCAGCACTGTTTAATTTATAAGTGAACCCTGTACTACCCGCTGCAACGGCGGTGATAGTACCCCCGGTACTACAAGCAGCAGCAGATGTTGAACTTGAGGTAATGGAAATCGATTTGCCTATACATACATCTGAGGGAGGCGGTGGTGGTGGTGGGGGCGGATTTGGCGAGACATCTTTTTTACTGCAGGAAATAAAATAACCAGAACCAACTAATAATAAAATAATGCTGAGTGATGCAATAAATCTTTGGTTCATAAAATTAGTTTCAAATAAAATCGAATTGCAATACAGATTGGTTGCCGTTAAAAAACTCTTTTCTTTTAAGGGGGAAGTCAGTTTTTATCCAGAAAATGTACCACCTCGAGAGCAAGGTTATGGAAATCATTTAGCCGCTGCTTTGTAGTTATTGTAAGAAAATTAGCGACAATTGGAGTTATAAAAATCAGCATAATTAAATATTCTTTCCAGAGTTGATTAAAAACCATGCCTTAATCACTGAATTTCCCCCCGCCATTTATCCAATTGGTAATAATATTCTTTTCTGCTTGCGATAATGAGCCGGTAGGTGGCATTGTTCCGTCGTCTGCCCGTACTTTTATCCGAGCCTGGTCGGTAACTATATTACAATCCATCTCCCAGTTCTTGCCGCCATCCTGCCTTAAATTATTATGACAACTTCTGCACTTTGCTGTCATTAAGCTTTTAACATTGGTAAATAAAGGGCCGGCAGTTCCGCTACAGGCACCTGTTTGAGGCGGAGGTGGAGAATCTGGGGCACTACCTGTTTTGCTACACGAAATAAAATAAAATGACCCTACAATTAGAAAGATCAAAAGTGACGGTAGTATTCTTGAGGTCATAAAAATGTTTCGGATTAGTTACGAGATTTATTAGCTTTTGGTTGATGTTAAATTGTCTGTTACAAATATTGTATCATTTGTAGTCACTGTTTTTTAATAGGATGATATTTTAAACCTATTTGTATTGTTGATGAGAAGATTTTTACTTTCCCTTCCCCAACTCCCGAAAGAGGAATTGCTAACGAAGGCTCGGCCAGAATAGAAATATTTTTATTTATTTTTCTCTCGACACCCCCAGATAAAGTGAGAATAGAAAAAAGATTTTGGTTACCAGTATAAGATTTTGCGCTTTTTTCGGGTAAATTATTTCTGAGGTAGGAATAATTATAATCTTCTTTTTTCATGATGTAAGAAGATAACCCACCGGTGGCATAATAACTCGTAACCGGTTTGGTTATGAACTCATACCGGACAGATAGAGGAATTTCATAAACCAAACAATTTGCATCTACATTAGTTAACCGTACTATGGTCCAATATGACCCTTCCTTTATATGATAATCGGCAGGGTCGGCCTGGTATTTTTTCCTGCTGATAAACAAACCAGTTTGTATAGCTATTTTTTTACTCACTTTGTAACCCACGCTCAGCCCATATTTAAGGGAGAATGAGCTATTTTTAAAGCCAGGTAATTTCACGCTGCCAATATCCGGGCCAGCTGTAGCAACAATATAAAAATTATGGTTGTTTTTATATTCTTTACTTCTCACTTTATTATCAATTTTTTTACTGGTATCGGAGGAACTTTTAAGTGCCTGCTTTTCATTAGCCGGGAAACTATCGTTTATTTTTCCCGCATCTGTTGGTTTGAATAGGGAATTCTGTCCAGTATTGATCTCCCACAATCGATCTTCAGGTATAATATTATTTCGGCTTAAGTCAGCTGTATCAATTACTAACCCGGGATTTCCTAAAACTATATTTTGTTTTTTGGATGTAGATAATTTATGGGAAGGATTGTATTTCCTGTTATCTACCTCATAAAAGGTTGTAAAATTTTTCGGAGAATTTGATAAATGCGTTGCAGTATTATTCAGCGGATCTACTTCTTCTGCAATTAAGGGTTTAACTTTATTATCGTTTTTTTGATTTAAAGTTTTAATTACATCATTTTTTGAGGTATTATTTTTTGGTGAAGTAAAATTCTTTAGGAGTAAATAACCAGGCCCTCCAATTAATAAAATAAAAAATAAAAACCAAAGCCATAAAAATGGTTTACGCTTTTTCTCATTATCAAGCATAGCTTCCATTTTTACCCAGGCCTGCTCGTTAAAAACCGGTTGAAAATTTTCTGCCGCTGCTTTTATTTTATTTTCAATATGTTCAAATTGCTCTTCTTTCTTCATAAATTTTAGGGTTTTCCACTTTAAGCATTTTCTGAATATTTACTCTTGCCTTGGCAAGATTAGATTTTGAAGTACCGACAGAAATATTTAACTGCCTGGCTATTTCTTCATGTTTAAAGCCATCTATTACAAACATGTTAAATACTATTCTATACCCACCGGATAATTTTTGAATAAGGGTAAAAATTTCTTTGTAAGACAGGCTATCTATAGTAGTTTCACTGCTATCTGTTATTTCAAAATGGTCTTCTTGAATTTCCTGGAGCAGGTGAGCTTTTAGACCTTTCCGGTAATAATCTATAGAAGTATGTATTATTATACTTTTCATCCACCCCATTAAGGAGGCTTCGTAATTTTCATACCTTGGGGAAAAAGAAATCAGTGTCTTAAAAATTTTTAAAAAGCTATCATTCACTATATCGGCGGCTTCTTCCTCTGCATGACAATACCGCATGGAGATACTCATAGCATACCCGTAATAAAGCTTATAAAACTCTTTCTGATGCAGCCTGTTGGCAGTTATACAACCCTGGATGATATGTAAAAGTTGTTGCCTGGTTGGCAAAATTTGCTTGTTATTAAATGTTTTAAATGAATTCGCACAAAAAAGGGCATTGGTTGCCCTTTTATCTAAAAATAATATTATTAATGGGCAGGGCATAATAAAAGGGAAGGTATTACTACTTTCCCTTCTCAAAAATTTAAGCTGCTACTATCGCTTGCCCATACCCATCATACGGCCCATAGGCATTTTATTCATCGTCTTCATCATTTCTTTCATTTGTTCAAATTGCTTTAGAAATTGATTCAGTTCCGATAATTCTTTTCCGCTACCTTTTGCTATTCGTATTTTACGCCCGGGGTTCATTATATCCGGGTTACGTCTTTCTTCCATGGTCATGGAATTAATCAGGGCTTCTATCCCTTTAAAGGCATCGTCGTTTATGTCTATATCTTTTATTTGTTTTCCAACTCCGGGTATCATACCCATCAGGTCTTTAAGGTTACCCATTTTTTTAATCTGTTGCAACTGAGTTTTAAAATCTTCAAAATCAAATTGATTTTTGCGAATCTTTTTCTCCAGCTTTTTTGCTTCGGCCTCATCAAATTGTTCCTGGGCTTTTTCTACCAGGCTCACAATATCACCCATACCTAAAATCCGCTGGGCCATCCGCTCTGGGTAAAATACATCCAGCGTATCCATCTTTTCCCCACTGCTGCTGAATTTAATGGGTTTATTCACCGTATACTTTATGGAGAGCGCTGCACCACCCCTGGTATCTCCATCTAATTTTGTTAGAACAACGCCACTAAAGTCCAGCCGTTCATTAAATGTTGCCGCAGTGTTCACTGCATCCTGGCCCGTCATACTATCAACAACAAATAAAATTTCCTGGGGGTTTATGGCAGCCTTAATATTTGCCACTTCGGTCATCATCACCTCATCTACTGCCAGGCGGCCGGCAGTATCTATTATTAAAACATTTTTATTTTTTGATTTTGCTTCCTTAATAGCATTTTGCACAATAGAAACCACATCTTTGTTTTCTCTTTCAGCAAATACATCTACACCAATCTGTTTGCCTAATATCTCCAGTTGATCTATGGCTGCAGGTCTGTACACATCTGCCGCAACGAGAAGTGGCGATTTTCCTTTTTTTGTTTTCAGATAATTAGCCAGCTTACCACTGAATGTTGTTTTGCCACTACCCTGTAGGCCAGCAATTAAAATAATCGCAGGATTACCGGAAATATTAAATTCACTTTCCGAGCCCCCCATTAATTGTGTCAATTCATCCTGAACAATTTTTACCATCTGTTGCCCGGGATTTACTGAGAGCAGCACTTTAGCGCCCAGGGCCTGTTCTTTGACTCTGTCAGTAAATTCTTTTGCAATTTTATAATTTACATCTGCATCTACCAGCGCACGTCTGATTTCTTTTAATGTATTGGCAATATTGAGGTCACTGATTCTGCCTTCGCCTTTGATATTTTTAAAAGCGGATTCTAGTTTTTCACTGAGAGAGTTAAACATATACTTTATTAATTATTTTTTTATTTGTAGCCAGGCATTCTTTGTTAATCAATTTTGGTCCCGCTATCCATTGCAAGGCCGGCACATGCCCGACTATAACATCTTCACCGGGCTTTCCATTTCTATCGGGGCTGGGGTTTCAGCAATAATTTTCATAGCAGCACTTATAGAGGTGAGTTCAACATTTTTAGAGTTAATATTAAAATTAAGGCAGAGGTTATAAATGAAAACTCAACTTCATATTTGAAACGCTTTCTCAATTATTTCTGCTTGCTCTTTTGCATGCACTTTTGCATAACCGGTAGCCGTAGCCGCACTTGGCTGCCTGCTGATGATATGAAAATTTATACTATTTAAATTCATCCGTAAAAAAGTAGCAGCACCCATATTTAGAGGCTCTTCCTGCACCCAATACCATATTGCCCTGTTGTATTTTTTATATAACACTTCCAGTTGCTTTTGCGGCAGCGGGTAAAGCTGTTCCAGCCTGATGAGAGCGACAGCAGTTATGTTATTTTTCTGCCGGTATTCTTCCAGGTCAAAATATATTTTGCCACTGCACATCAAAACTTTGGTAATGGCGGCTGGTGCTCCAACCGGCTCATCATCATAAACTTCTTTAAAAGATCCTGTCGTAAAATCAGCAATTTTACTGTAACTGCCGGGGTGACGGAGATTTGCTTTTGGGGTAAAATCTATTAAAGGCTTTCTAAAAGGCCAGGCCAGTTGCCTGCGCATCACATGAAAGAAATTTGCAGCTGTAGTAATATTGGTTATGACCATATTCATTTCAGCACATTGCTGTAAAAAACGTTCCATCCTGGCACTGCTGTGCTCGGGACCCTGCCCTTCATAACCATGGGGGAGTAGCAATACAACCCCGTTCATACGCTGCCATTTGGTTTCAGCGGCAGAGATAAACTGGTCAATTATTGTTTGGGCCCCATTCACAAAATCACCGAACTGAGCTTCCCATAAAACCAATGCATTAGGGTTTGCCATGGCATATCCATATTCAAAACCCAGCACTGCAAATTCACTTAAAAGAGAATTGTAAATCCTGAAAGGTGATTGATTTTCCTGGAAATAATTAAGCCGGTTATATTCTTTGTTTGTTTGTTCATCATATAAAACAGAATGCCGGTGGCTGAAGGTGCCCCGCTTTACATCCTGGCCGCTCATGCGTACGTCTTTGCCCTCGGTAATAAGGCTGCTGTATGCTAATAACTCTGCAGTTGCCCAATCTATTTTCTGCTCATCTTCAAACAACTTTATTTTATCCTGTATAAGTTTTTCAATTTTACGTAGGGGCTTAAATCCTTCCGGCCATTTCATTAAGCCTTTAAATAATTTTGTTATTTCACTTTCACTTACGCCAGTACCAGGTGAGGCTTCAAAGTCTTCCGCCTTTGCCTTACGGAGGCTCTGCCACATTAATTCGGGCTTTTGGTAGGTGTAAGGAAGCGGGTGTTGCTTTACATCGTCTAACCGTTCCTGTAAGTCGGCCAAAAACTGTTGCTCCATTTCTTTTGCCAAGGTTTTAGCTTCGGGCTCTCCATTTTCTATCAAATATTGGGTATAAACTTCTCTTGGATTTAGGTGTTTATCTATAAGCGCATATAATTGAGGCTGGGTAAATTTTGGTTCATCACCTTCGTTGTGGCCATGGCGACGGTAGCAAACCATATCTATAAATATGTCGCTGTTAAACTCCTGCCGGTAAAGTGTCGCAATTTCTGCTATTTTCACGACTGCCTCGGGGTCATCGCCATTAACATGAAAAACCGGCGCTTCCACCATAGCTGCAATAGAAGTACAATAATCTGCACTGCGGGCATCATCAAAATCGGTTGTAAATCCTATCTGGTTATTAATTACAAAATGTATGGTGCCACCGGTGTAATAGCCTTTAAGGTTACTCATCTGCAACACTTCATACACAATACCCTGGCCAGCTACAGAAGAATCGCCATGAATAAGTATTGGTAAAATTTTATCAAAATCACTGTTGTATAAAACATCTGCTTTACTTCTTGCAAAACCTATCACCAGGGGATCTACCGCTTCCAGGTGTGAAGGATTAGGGCAAAGTTTTAAATGTATTTTTTTACCGCTTGTGGTATTTACCTCACTGCTAAAACCAAGATGATATTTTACGTCCCCGGTGCCCATGGTAGTATCCGGTACTGCATTTCCCTCAAACTCTGTAAAAATCTGTTCATATGTTTTTCCCAACACATTTGCCAGTATATTTAAGCGGCCACGATGGGCCATCCCAATGACAACTTCCTCTACATTATTTGCTGCAGAAGTATTAAGGATAGCATCCAGGGCGGCGATAGTAGTTTCACCACCCTCCAGGCTAAATCTTTTTTGGCCAATATATTTTGTATGAAGGAATTTTTCAAACATTACCCCTTCATTTAATTTTTGCAGAATACGTTTTTTCTGTTCCAGGGGTACTGCTTTGTGAAAAGTTGTCTCCATGGCATTGGCCAGCCAATCTATCTTTTTTCTGTCGTTTAAAGCACTATATTCAATACCGACATGAGATGTATAAGTTACCTGAAGATGAGTAATAATATTTTGTAAACTGGCTTTGCCTAAATTCAGGAACTTACCGGCTTCAAATTCTTTAGTAAGGTCATCTTCAGATAAACCGAAATACGCTAACTGAAGGTTTGCGTGCCGGTTTTTTCTTTCTCTAATAGGATTGGTATTAGCGATAAGGTGACCCTTTTTTCGGTAGGCCTGTATCAATTGAAATACTGCAAATTCTTTATCAATAGGTGTAGATGAAACTGGTTCTTGCCCGTTTTGTTTAGTAATAGCTCCCGGTTTTGCCGAGGAAAGCGCAAAGTCAAATCCCTCAAAAAACTTACGCAATTCAGAATCTACACTTTCCGGATTTTTTATAAAATCGTTGTAGACTGATTCAATATAAGCTGGATGCTGGCTGGTGATGTACTGAATATCCTTCATAAAACTGTGATATAAATCATTGTCAATTGGCTGCAAATATCGGTTTTATATGGAGGTTTTTAAGCAGTATTTGATTTTCCATCCATAGTTATACCGCAATGATTCTAGTTTCGACAGAAATTCTATAAAATAAATGCTCATTTCTTCTCTGTTAGATTACGTTCCCTTATCTTTGCAGCCCAAAAATAGAATTAATGGCAAACCATTCAGCAACAAAGAAAGATGTGCGTCAGAGTACAAAGCGCAACGAACGTAATAGGTATTATGGTAAGACTACCCGAAATGCAATACGTGATATAAAAGCGTTGGAAGAAAATAAACCGGCAACCGAAAAACTTCCCCTGGTATCCTCCATGATAGATAAATTGGCAAAACGTGGTACCATTCACAAAAATAAGGCTGCTAATTTAAAAAGTAAATTAGCAAGAAAGATTAATGCCCTTACTAAATAAAGTAAAGTAGAATTTTTTATACTTTTTCATATTCTTAAAGCCCGTCTATACAAGTAGATGGGTTTTTTTGTTTTGCAATTAAGTTTAGTTGTATTTTTTAAGGCTTAATTTTTTTTTTAGATTTCCCTGAGTGTCTTTGAGTAATAAAAAAAGAATGTAGCTTCAAAAAAAATTATAGATGAAATATATTGTCATGCTGATATCGTTTTTTATTATTTTAAAAAACGGAACAAAAGCACAGTTAACTCCATTTGAAAAATCAAACGGAAATAAAACAGCTACTTATGCTGAAGCCATTCAATGGTATAAAAATTTAGGCAAAATCTCAACAGAAATTTTAGTAAAGGAAATGGGACCTACAGATGCCGGGTATCCCTTACACCTGGTAATGCTGAGTGGGGATAAAACTTTTGACCCAATAAAATGGCATAGCCAGAAGAAAGTAGTTATCATGATAAATAATGGTATACACCCTGGGGAGCCGGATGGTATTGATGCGAGTATGATGCTGGTAAGGGATATCCTTAAAAGAAAAATTATATTACCTCAAAATGTAGCCCTGGCTTTTATACCCGTTTACAATATTGGTGGCTGTTTAAACCGTAATTCCTATACCCGTGCAAATCAGAATGGTCCCTTGGAATATGGTTTTCGTGGCAATTCCCAAAACCTGGATTTAAACCGGGATTTTACAAAAGCAGATACAAAAGAGGCAAAAACCTTTATACATATATTCCATTTTTTAAACCCGGATATTTTAATTGATAACCACGTGAGTGATGGTGCAGATTATCAACATACCATGACCCTCATCAGTACGCAATATAACAAGCTGAACCCGCTCTTAGGAAAATGGCTCAAAGAAGATTTTGAACCGGCTATTTATCAGAATATGAAAACAAAAAATTGGGATCTTATTCCATATGTCGATTTTGAAACTACGGATTTTGAAAAGGGCATGCAAATGTTTTACGACCCGCCACGATATTCTTCAGGTTACGGAGCTTTGTTTAACACGCTTTCATTTATGCCTGAAACCCATATGTTGAAGCCTTTTAAAGAAAGGGTAAAATCTACTTATGATTTAATGGTAAGCTTTATCGAAGCCGCCTCCCAACATTCAAAAGCAATAATTGAGTTGAGAAAAAAAGCGCAGGAAAGTGCAATCACCCAACAAACATTTCCCCTAAAGTGGATAAGGGACAGTAGCCTTTACCGGGAAATTATTTTTAAAGGATATGAATCTGATTTTATAAAAAGTGAAGCCACCGGGTTACAGAAAATGTTTTATAATCATGAAAAACCTTTTACTAAAAAAATAAAATTCTTCGATGTTTTTTATGGAACTGATCTTGTTAAAAAACCGCTGGCTTATATAATACCCCAGGGGTGGTATGCCGTCGTCGATTTATTAAAACTGAATGGAGTAAATATTGGCCGGATAAAAACGGATACCGCTATAACCGTAACAGCGTACCAGATTATTAATTATAAATCATCCCCTTCTCCTTATGAAAAACACCATAAAAATAATGGTGTAGCGGTTTCTTTATCTGAAGAAAAAGAAAAATTTTACAAGGGAGATTATATTATACACATGAACCAGCCGGTAAACCGGTTTATTATAGAAATGCTGGAACCTACCGGGGATGATTCTTATTTCTCCTGGAATTATTTTGATGGTATCCTTCAACAAAAAGAGGGATATAGCGTTTACCGGTGGGAGGATATTGCAGCGGATATTTTAAAACATGAGCCTTCCCTAAAACAAAAACTAGAAGAGAAAAAAGCTTCAGACCCCACATTTGCACAAAATAGTTCTGCAATTCTTAATTTCATCTATAAGAATTCGGCATATGCCGAAAAAGCTTTCCTTAAATACCCGGTGTTTAGGATTGAGGAAAGGTGATTAAAACAGGAGAGAGTTCCGTATAAAAACATTGTAAATCTGCTTTATATTCCTTACTTTTGCCACCCGTTTAAAAAACGGGATAAACAATTTTATAATTAAAAACAGGTAAAATGAGCAACTACGAATTGATGGTGATTTTTACCCCTGTGCTTTCTGAAGAGGAATATAAAGCCGCTCAGACCAAATACCAGGCCCTGGTTACCGAAAACGGGGGCGAAGTAATGCACTCAAAACCATGGGGACTAAAATCACTGGCCTATCCGGTAGCCAAAAAGACCACAGGTCTTTATTGGGTAATGGAGTACTCAGCGCCAACCAGCTTCAATGAAAAGTTGAAAATTCAACTTTTACGTGACGAATCAGCTATGCGTCACATGTTCACTGTACTCGATAAATACGCCGTCGTGTATAATGCTAAAAAGAGAAGTGGCGTACTTTCAGCAAACGAAAAAGTGGAGGCATAACCCATGGCAAAAGCAAATGAAATTAAATACCTCACAGCCATAAAAGCTGAGAAGCGTCCAAAGAAATATTGCCGCTTTAAAAAAATGGGCATCCGCTACATTGATTATAAAGATGGAGATTTTCTTAAAAAGTTTTTGAATGAGCAGGGAAAATTATTACCCCGACGCCTTACCGGAAACTCTTTAAAATACCAGCGTAAAGTGAGTGAAGCTGTTAAGAAAGCCCGTCAAATGGCTATTCTACCTTATGTTACAGATTTAATGAAATAAATTTTTCACCACCCTAACCTTTAAATAGAGAAAGTCCCGAAGCTTTTGGGATTGGGTAAAAATGCAAATAAAATGCAGGTAATATTAATACAGGATGTAAATAACCTTGGCGGCGCCAATGAACTGGTGACAGTTAAGAACGGATATGGCCGTAATTTTTTAATTCCAAGTAAGTTGGCAGTTGAGGCAAGCCCCAGTAATTTAAAACAGCTTCAGGAAAAATTAAAACAGCAAGGTAAAAAGGAAGCTAAGCTCTTAGCTGAATTGAATAGTGTAATTAGTGTTCTTCAGAATGGAGCCTTGAAAGTAGGGGCTAAAACCGGCACAAGTGGTAAAATTTTTGGTAGTGTAACTTCAGTTCAGATTGCCCGGGCTATAAAAGAACAGAAAGGGTATGAAATAGATCGTCGCCGCATTCAGATTATTGATGACGTAAAAGAATTAGGTACATACAAGGCAAAAATTGATTTTGGAAATGGGAATGAAACAGATGTAGAGTTTGAGGTTGTAGGGGAATAATTTATCTACTGATTTATAGAACCGCTTTTGTAAAAAAAAGCGGTTTTTTTATATTATGAGAAGGGAGTAAATGTAAACTTTAAGAGAATTGCTGCCCGGGTATTCTCCTCCTTATAAATATATTTTTTTTTAAAATAAAACATTACATTTGTATTGCTTTAATGATTTTAGTTTTCACTGTTGGCTGATTTTACTTCTTTAGAAATTGTTTTCAGTTCATTGTAGCAACTAAGGCATTATGGTTTTTTTTAATTTTAAAAGTTTTTTACAATGAACATTTATGTAGGAAATCTAAGTTGGACAATGACCGACGATGATTTAAGCAATCTTTTCACTCAGTACGGAAGCGTAACAAGTGCTAAAATTTTAAAGGACAAAATGAACGGCCGCAGTAAAGGTTTTGGTTTTGTAGAAATGGAAGATGATGAAGCAGCTAAAACTGCCATCTCCAGTCTGAACGAAACTGAAGTACAAGGCCGTAAATTAATTGTGAACGAATCCCAACCACGCCAGGAGGGCGAAGGTGGATTTAAAAAACGCCCCGGCGGTGGTGGTGGTTATGGCGGCGGCGGAAGAAGCAGCGGTGGAAGCGGTGGCTACGGTGGTGGCGGCGGAAGAAGCAGTGGCGGTAGCGGCGGCGGATATGGTGGCGGCGGTGGAAGAAGCAGCGGTGGTGGCGGTAGAAGTGGTGGCAGCGGTGGCGGTTACAACAGAGATTATTAATCTAGTTTTAATAAACTTAATTAAAAAAACCTTCAACTATGTTGAAGGTTTTTTTTGTGCCTATAAAATTTGAATCATGAATTTCAAAAAAAATTATTGATATCATAAAAACTCTGATAATAATATTGTTTCAGTACCAGGCGGCCCCTTGTAAAGCAGCAAGTTCCGGAGGGTTTCTACCGGTAACGTTACTGGACTTCAGTTATAAGATTGTGGTGTTGTATTAATATGGTCTACTTCCCAGGAAATCAATTCTAAAGAATTTGTGTTACAAAATTCTACTAATGGAATTACCTGGACTTCTATAGGGAAAGTAAACGCACGGGGCAACTCCGCTAACAAAGTTGAATATACATTTATACACCAAAAACCTGCTGCCGGGCAAAATTTTTACCGCTTTGCAGTAGTCGATATAGATGGAAAAAGTAAATACATTTCCGTTATCAGCGCTAAAGTTTTATGTGGTGGTTCAGGGTATACTATAAATCCCAACCCTTTTACTGATCATGTAAATATATCCTTTGCGTCTTTAAAAGTTGGGTCGATTACTATAAGCCTTTTAGATAATACGGGCAGGCAGGTTTATCGGGCAAAGAAAAATGTACAGAATGGGGCTAA
>JBDSDN010000004.1:0-4660 GCA_039920545.1 Ferruginibacter sp.
GGCAAAATTGACGCAAAACTGATAGTTTTTGAATCAATTCTTACAGCCCAATCGGCTGGTAGGGAGGTAATTTTATGACATAATAAAAACATAATTTTCTTTAAACAATTGTAAAATATTTAAACAAAAAAACATGAAAAATTTAATTAAAACCCTGTCCGTAACTATGGTGGTAACCGTATTATTATCTTATAATTCTGTAGCACAGCAAATGTATGCCGGCAATACCGGCAAAACAGTTTATGCTACGGGCAGCATAGACATTAAAGAAGCCAATACAGTTAATATTAACGTAGCAACTACTCCTGATGTTGAAACTAAGTTTGCTGTCTTATTCCCATCCGCCGCAAACCTTCAATGGTCGGGTACAGATAAAAATTATTGGGTGTCATTTTTAAATAATGGGAGGAAAACAACTGCCAGTTTTACCCCTAAAGGAAAAATGAATTATGTTATTTCTGATTGTACTACAGACCAATTGCCTGCAGCATTCCGCAATACCATAAAAAAAGAATACGCTTTATACAACCTGTATAATGCTATTGAAATAAAAGCCTACAATTCGGTGGCCTACCAGGCGGTTTTAGAAAATTCAGTGAACTTTATTACGCTTAAGTATACCAGCGACGGGGTTGAAGAAATAAAGCAAGTGAAAAAAACAACTAATTAATATTAACTGATAAAATAAGAGCAGCGTAAAATCTGCTCTTATTTTAAATTGGTTGTGGTACAATACTTATTCCCGATAAAGATATTTTCATCTGCCCCAATTTTGCAGTTCATGTTTTTGATGAAAGCTGCTCCTCAAGTTCTTCAAGTGATATGCCTTTGGTCTCTGGCATTTTAAAGAGAACCCACAGCAATTGCAACAGCATCATCCCTGCAAAAAAAGCAAATATCGGCCAGGGATTATCTTTAAAAACCCCATTTTTATCATCCAGGAAAACAGGGGTAACAAGGGTGATGATGGCGGCAAATATCCAATGCACACTGGCACCAAATGATTGCCCGGCGGCTCTTATTTTATTTGGAAAAATTTCTGAAATAAAAACCCATATCACCGCTCCCTGGCCTATGGCATGGGCCGCAATAAATAATAAGAGAAAGGTCATAAATATTACCGGGCTGGCATGATTTAGAAAACACCAGGCTACCATGGCCAGGCTGAGAATATATCCTATAGAACCAATAAAGAGCAATTTTTTTCTTCCAAGCCGGTCTATCAGGTAGAGGCCGGCAAAAGTGAATAATAAATTTGTACCACCAATGGCAATAGAATTCAGCAAAGAGCCTTTTGTGCCGAGTCCTATCCTGGCAAGTATTTCAGGTGCATAATAAAGAATAAAGTTGATGCCGGAAAGCTGGTTAAAGAAAGCAATAAAAAATGCCAGCCATATTATCTTTTTATGTTTGGCGCTAAAAAATTGGGCGGCTTTACCTTTGGCAGCATCATGCGAATTGCTTTTTATGATGGAAGTAATTTCTGCTTCAACATCCTCCACCCCAATCTGTGCTAATATAATTTTTGCTTTTGCAATCTCATTCTTTTTAGTCACAAGCCACCGTGGACTTTCCGGTAGGCCCGTTACCATGATAAGATAAATAATAGACGGTATTGCCAGCACTCCAAGCATCCACCGCCAATCATTGATTCCGCCAACTCCCTGTAAAAAATAGTTAGAGAGAAAGGCTATTAATATTCCGAACACTATATTGAATTGATACATCGCCCCAAGACGCCCCCGGGTAGCGGGCGTGGATATTTCTGAGATATAAGTAGGCGCCACTACTGACGATACTCCAATACCCACACCACCGATGAAACGAAAAAAGGAAAATGTATAAGGATCCTGCGCCAGGGCAGAGCCTAAGGCAGAAATTGCAAACAGTATTCCGATCCAGAACAACACTTTTTTGCGGCCATATATTTCCGTGGGTATGCCACCAAACATAGAGCCCAGCAAGGTACCCCATAGCGCCATTGACATAATAAAAAAACCATGGAAAAGGGGAGAAGTATGCCACAATTCTTTAATGGGGAGATTAGCGCCGGAAATAACAACCGTATCAAACCCAAAAATAAATCCGGCCAGGGCCGCCACAACAGACCATTGTAAAAGTTTGTTTTTGTTCATTTGACAATTTTAAAGAAATAATTAAACGGGTTTAGTTGCCTTATTAAAACCAGCTCCTGGTTTTAATTATTCTAAAGTATGGAAATTAAGCTCACCATCAAAACAACTATTCTTGATAAATTTATTATCAGTAAGTTCTAAAGTAAAAGCCGTTGCTGTGTATGATAAAAGATAAAATCATTCTACAATATATCCCATAAAATATTTTATCAGTCATCTTTAATTGAGTAGCCGCCAATTGTTTAGTGACTCGAAGAATTTTAATAAATATGTCTCTTAAATTTATTCCTATGTTTTTATGGGTAGTGCTGGCACCCGCTACATATTTTTAAAATAAATCGAGAATCAATCCTGCAGGGTAAAATAATTTATTTATCTTAACCTTCTAAAACCTGTAATATGCAAATGCGACCCATCCTTTACCTGGCTGTGCTATGCCTGCTTGCTCAATGCCAAACCCACCAAACCCCCGCCACTCCAAAAACAGTAAAAGAATACAGCGCTAAACAGTTATATACAAATGAAAATATGAGTGGGATTGCTTTTAACCCGGATGAATCTGCAATTTTGGTGAATAGTAACAGAACAGGGATTCAAAACCTTTACCTTTTATCCCTTACGGATACCAGTCTTAAAACCCTCACCCATTCTGCAAAAGAATCTCTCTACGGATTAGATTATTTGCCAGGCACTAACAGTTACCTGTATGCGTCAGACCAGGGCGGAAATGAGAATGATCACATCTACCTCCAGCTTCCGGATTCATCGGGGCCTAAAGACCTTACGCCCTCTATAGGAAGTAAAAACAGTATGCACAGCTGGAGTGAGAATAAGAGAGCGTTGTTTATAGAAAGTAACCGGCGCAACCCAAAATATTTTGACATCTGGAAAGCAGACACCGCAAACTGGGACTTTAAACTTTTTTACCAGAATGATTCCGGCTACAACGTAGGGGCCATAAGCAATAATGAACGCTATATAACCCTCACTAAATCTATAACTACAGATAAAAATGAGCTTTATGTCTATGACCTTGGCAATAAAACTACCAGGCGCATTAGTAACGATAATGCTGCAACCTGGAACCCTGTGGCATTTGAAAAAAACGACAGCATCATGTATTATATAAGCAATGATGGTAATGAATTTTCTTACCTTGTAAAATATAATCTTAACAATGGTACCACTCAAAAGATTTACAGTACAACCTGGGATGTAGTAAATATGAGCCTGAGCGAAAATGAAAAATATTATACCGTATTTATTAATGAAGATGGAAAAAACAAAGTGCTTTTATTTGATCATGCAAGTAATACCCAGGTAGATTTCCCGGAGATAAAAGATGGGGATGTATTAGGGGCAGATATTTCTCCGTCAGAAAAAAATATGCTCCTCTCTATTGGTAGCAGCCGCAGTTCTACCAACTTGTACAATTATAATTTTGAAACCAAAGTACTTAAACAGCTTACTCAGACACTTAATAAAGAAGTGAATGTGAATGACCTCGCAACTGCTGAAGTTGTACGGTTTAAATCTTTTGACGGTAAAGAAATTCCGGCAATTTATTACAAACCACTTACTGCATCAAAAGACAATAAAGTACCAGCGTTATTATGGATTCATGGCGGCCCAGGCGGGCAGACGAGAATTGGTTTTTCAAATGCTATTCAGTACCTGGTAAATCATGGTTACGCAGTGATGGCTGTAAATAACCGGGGGAGCAGCGGTTATGGCAAATCTTTTTACAATCTTGATAATAAAGACCATAGCAATGGCGATTTAAAGGATTGTGTCTGGGCAAAAAAATGGTTGCAGCAACAGGACTATATTGATTCAGGAAAAATCGGTATCCAGGGTGGCAGCTATGGAGGTTGTATGGTATTGGGTGCCTTGGCTTTCCATCCTGAAGAATTTAAAGTAGGGGTAGACCTTTATGGTGTCGCCAACTGGCTGCGTACCCTACGCAGCATTCCACCATATTGGGAATCTTTTAAAAAGGCATTGTATAATGAAATGGGGGACCCTTATACAAGCGACTCAGTAAGGCTGAAAAATATTTCGCCTTTATTTAATTATGAAAAAATAAACAAACCCCTTTTGGTTTTCCAGGGCATGAATGATGTGCGGGTGCTACCAATAGAAAGCAAGGAAATTGTGGATGGTGTGAAAAAAAATAATGTGCCGGTTGAGTATATCACTTACCCGGATGAGGGGCATGGTTTTGCAAAAAAAGAAAACCAGATTACCACTTCGGAAACAACATTGGCATTTTTAAATAAGTATCTAAAAGGGAATGACCCGGCTGCTAAAAAACAATAATCATTTATTTAACAAAGAAATCCCGCCCACTATATGAAAAAAATAAATGCTGACTTCATTTTTGCGTGGCATAAGCCAGATATATAGTTATTAGGTTGCACTCATTCGATATTCTTTGAAGGCACCAAACATCTTTTTTATAAATACCTGCCAAAAAAAAATCAGAACTACCTGGTGGGAGTTCTGATTTACTTATTATCCGTCTG
>JBDSDN010000005.1:0-6152 GCA_039920545.1 Ferruginibacter sp.
GAACCAATGGCTGCAGTGGCGCCCATATCTTCAATCTCTTTTTGCTTACCAGCTTTGCTGGAAATTACCGTTACTTCATGCCCTTGTTTTATTAAATTTTCGGTGAGGGGTTTGCTGATGTTCCCTAACGAACCTGTTACTATAATTTTCATAGTTGTTTATCATTAATTTTTTAAAATCCAAATACAATTTTTAATCCTTCCTTTAACGTAGCGGGTTTCCGACCCAAATTATTTTCCAGATCGTTTGTCACAACTGTTTCCTGGTTGTTTTTAATATCCGCCAGAAAATCCCCTATTTTTTTTATTACAGTTTCCGGCAAACCTTTCTGCTTCATGGTTGCCTCAAATGCATCAAGTTCAACAGGCGTGTATTTTATTTCCTTGCCCGATAATTCTGACAAAATCTCTGCCACCTGAAAAAACGAATACGTTTCGTTATTGGTGAATTGGTACGTTTTATTTTCAAACCGTTTATTCATCAAAACGTTTGCGATTGCTTCTCCCTGATCGGCTCGTAAAGTAAATGCAACTTCCCCATTGCCCGTGGGAAGAAAAATTCCTTTTCCGATCTGTTCCCTGTTTACCAAAGACTGCAGGAACTCCATGTACAGTCCATTCTCAAAAATGGTATAATTTAACCCGCTTTGTTTAATGTAATCTTCCGTATTAAAGTGATCCTGCATTAATTTATTTTGCAGGTTATTTCTGTCCCTAAGCGCCCTGCTGGTATAAGCGATATGCTGCACCCCGCATTTTTTTGCGGTGTCAATTACATTTTTGTGTTCCTGCATACGGTCTCCCTGATCGCCGCCGGAAATTAAGAGAACGGTATCAACGCCATCCATAGCCTTTTCCAGGGAAGCTACACCATCATAACTAGCCTCAAATGTATTTAACCCCTGGGCTTTCAATCCATTTAGCTTTTCCTGTTTTCGGGATATCACATTTATTTGCTGCGGCAATATTTTCGTCAACAAAGTTTTAATTACGGTGGTACCCAAATGCCCGGTAGAACCTGTAACTAATATTTTTTCCATTTCTTAATTTTTGATTAGCAAAGGTCGGTGACAGGATACGGGTACATGTAAGCTAATCTAACCATGTTCTATCCAAATCTGACTTAATTTCGTTTTTAGTAATACAAATTTTTATAGATAATGTTGTGATTTTAAAAAGTAGATGTACTGCCAATTGCCAGGCATTCATTTCCCAGCTCGAGTTTTTATATAAAAGCATCTATGAGCTCCCGCATTCTCTGCTGCCTTCCTGTGATAATGGGTAGCGAAATGATTTTGATGTGGTAGTTTCCATGAAGTAATTGCATAACTAACATTTGCAAAAATATTCCACTGCTTTTACTATTCACATACTGTGTATATTTATAACGGCGACGGAGGTTTATCGCAATCTGTCGGTGGCTGAGAGGTTAACAGGCTCCAAAAAGAAAACTACCTAATATGAAACAAATACATCTTTAACCATCAATTCCCTGCCATTATACTTAATTAATTCGGGCACACTAAAATTAAATTTATGCTTAAAAAACTTTTACTATTTTCTCTCTGCTTCTCATTAAAAGGTTTTACCAATTCATTATTTGCTCAAACAATTTCTGAAAAAGTAGACAGTTACGTTCAAAAGGCTATGAAAGAAAGGCATATTCCGGGAATATCACTGGCTGTTATAATTGATGGAGTCACGGTAAAAGTTAAAGGATACGGTTTATCAAACATTGAGAATAATACAACTGTAAATCCTGAAACCATATTTCAATCAGGTTCAATAGGAAAGCAATTTACAGCCACCGCAATATTGCAACTGAAGGAAGAAGGTAAATTGAATTTAGATGACAAAATATCTAAGTATTTGCCAGGGACGCCCACCAGCTGGCAAAGTATCAGCATTAGAAATTTGTTAACCCATACGTCTGGTATTCCTGACATTCCGGAAGATTCTACAGGATTAAATCTTCAGAATAATTATGCTGAACAGGACCTGTTAAAAATAGCGATGAAACTTCCTCTTGATTTTAAAACGAATTATGGTTTAAATCTTTGCGTACGGTTCCAAAGCCTGGCCTGAAAGCGCAAATCCCAATTTTTAAATGACATAATATGCACAATAAAAAATTTATCATTCTACTCATCTATCTCTCCATTGTACAGGTAGGATTTACTCAGGACAAAAAAATTCAGTTAGCCGAAATAATGAAGGCCTATCACAACTATAATATGTTTGACGGGGCAGTATTGGTTGCTGAAAATGGAAAAGTTATTTACAAAGATGCATTTGGCTTAGCTAACAGGGAATGGAATATTCCTAACAGAACAGATACAAAGTTTATGATAGGCTCTGTTTCAAAGCCATTAACGGCTGTGTTAATGTTGCTTCAAGTACAAAAGGGCTTAATAAATTTAAACGACAACATTGAAGATTATTTACCGGAATTTAAAAATAAGCCTGCCGCAAAAGTAACAATAAGACAATTGCTCACGCATACCTCCGGCATAGCAAATTATGATATTATAAAAGATTTTTTTCCAAGAATAAGCCGTCAGAATTTTACCCGGGAAGATTATTTAAAAGTATTTATAGACTCAGCTCTTGCTTTTAAATCCGGCACCAACTATGCGTATAGTAGTTGGGGATATTTTACTTTGGGTTATATAATGGAAAAGGTAACAAAAAAAACGTATGCCCAACTCATGTCTGATGACATTTTTAAAAAATTAAAAATGGTTAATTCAGGTTCTTATTATCATACCCAAATTATACCTAACAGGGCAACCGGGTATGATTACAGTTTTAGTGGATATACTTCATCGGATTTCAGGGATCAGTCAAACACTATGGGTACCGGCGACCTCTATTCAACGGTTGAGGACCTTTTTAAATTTCATATGGCTTTAGCAAATAACAGCTTACTTAATAAAGAACTAACGGCTGAAATGTTTACACCCGGTATTGCACCTGCACAATATGGCTACGGCTGGTTCAATAAACAATTTAAATATACAGGCACGGATAGCATTGCCTCAAATTTTCACCTGGGAATGACTGAAGGATTTATTTCTTTTATCCGACGAATCCCCTCAACAAAAAGTTTAGTGGTAATACTATGTAACAGTTCGCCAACTGATTTTTTTGGCATAACAAACAATTTGTACAAAGTATTGTATAATAAGCCTGTTGCTTTGAAAGAGCCTGTTCACAAAAAAATGGAAACTTACATTGAACAAATGGGGGTACAAAAATCCCTTGCTGAATATAAAAAAATGAAAGCTGATTCTGTGCATTATTATATTGATTGGATATCTATGAATTTTATTGCCCAGCAGCTTTTGAGTTTAAAAAGATACGAGGATGCAAAACTGATTTCGGAAAACAATGTCAGTGAGTTTCCAACCAAGGATCTTGTATTGGTGACAATGGGTAATATTTACCTTGCCTTGAACAAAAAGGAAGATGCTGCTAAGTTTTATAAGAAAGCTCTTCAAATATCCCCTATGTATGAAGAAGCGAAAAACAGGTTAAAGGAGCTAGATAATAAATAGGAGAAGGTCTCGTACTTAATTGGTAAAGCCAATGCTACAGCACCCAACAGCGGATGGCATGGGAAAAACTAAAGACCGCAACATGAATACGCCCCTGGTAAAAAAGAAGCAAATGAAAACTAAAAAGAATGCATTAACTGATAAAATAAAATGACACTTACCTTTTTTGCAACACAAACAGCATTTAGAGCGTGGTTAAAACAGTACCATAAAACAGAAACAGAACTCTTAGTTGGTTTTTACAAAGTGGATAGCGGCAAGCCTTCAATGACCTGGTCGCAATCAGTCGATCAGGCCCTTTGCTTTGGATGGATAGATGGTGTTAGAAAATCAATAAATGAAGAAAGTTACTGTATTCGCTTTACGCCACGAAAGCGTACAAGCATTTGGAGTGGTATCAACATAAAGAAAGTTGAGGAACTTAAGAAATCCGGATTAATGACGCCAGATGGGCAAAAAGCCTTTAATTTAAGAACTGAAAATAAATCTAAAATTTATGCTTACGAAAAACCGCCTGCTGATCTTAGCCCTGCTTATGAAAAACAATTTAAAATGAATAAGCCAGCTTGGACCTTCTTTAACTTCCAGGCACCTTCTTATAGAAAGTTAATGATACATTGGGTTATGAATGCAAAACAGGAAAAGACCAGGTTATCCCGGCTGGAAAAAACCATAAAAATAAGTGAGCAACAAAAACGAATGGTTTAAAGAAAATAAAATCATGAACCGCTGCCATGGTAGCTACAATCGGCGCATAACATTGGCAACCCCGGCAATTTCTGCTGAGTTCCGACTCTGGGCAGGTCCTTAATAATCTCTAACGATTTTCCCAAATTTTTCAAATTAAAAGTTATTGATCATTGGTTGCAGGTTGAACAATAATTTAAATGTTGATCATATTTTTTTCATCTTGCGTGGTATATCCACTTTTACTTCAGCCATGATCAGTCTTCCAATTGATGGAGATCCCACAAATTCCACCTGCCGGATATCAAACAGGTTTGTAACGCCGATGTTTACCGAGATCATTTTGTTGAATTTATAACCAGTATTTATATCAACAGTTGTAAAATTTCCGAGTGGGCCATTATCAAAATTTTTAAGTAAGGGGGGAAGGCCCGGTCTTACTATTTTGCCCCTGCTACCTTTACCTGAAGCAGTACCAATTTGGATACCGCTGTAAAAATCATATTGCTCTACAAAACGGGCAGCAATGTTTATAAACATTCTTTGTTTACACAGGTTTTGGAAACTCAATATTACTATACCCCTGTTTTTGGGAGCATTCAAACTTTTTTCTTCCGCAGAAACATAACCATCTTTATTCGCATCATTTTTAATATTGTCCCTAGTAATATTTGAACCAAACCAGGAATATTTTACGCCCAGGCTGATGAACTTGTTGAAAGAATAGTTCAACCCAACATCAAGACCATAAGCTCTTACATCGCCATAATTAAAGAAAGTGAGAAAGGACGCATTTTTCAAAGTATCATTTACCACTACACCGGCAAAAGCGGGATTATGCGTAACCGGAATTCCGTTGACTTTGATAACCCTTCCAGGCACCGTAATGGTTGGGCTTATGAAGTTTCTACTGAGCCCGTCGTAGTAGTTAATATCAACGTATAACTTTTTTGCAACGGTTCCTTTATATCCTAACTCCCAGGTGCTTACCTGTTCAGGTTTTAAAGGGGTGGTAGTTTTAAAAGATGATGGGTCGCTGAATTTACTTCCGGTGGGGATATACATTATGCCAGCGCCGTTTCCAAAAAGGAACCGGTTAATGCCGGCGTATTGGTTTTGAATACTGGGCATGGCATAGGCCCTCCCCCAGGTAATTCTGAAATTGCCATCACTTATGGCTTTTACCAATGCAAACCTTGGAGCAAAAAAACTTCCGAAATTACTATGATGGTCAAAACGACTTGAGCTAATAAACCGCATCTTCCATGGTAATGATTTTTCCAGTTGCAGTACTGCTCCATATTGATTTATTGTTATCCGCTGGAAACTATCAATCAGGGTAATACCAAAACCATTGGGTTGTTCTTTTTGGTAATTTAACCCCGTAACCAAAAACAAACCTGCTTTTTCAAAATTATAATTGTACTGTACCTCGCCATTCAATCGCTGACTTCTTTCTTTTAAGGTGTTACCCAAACGAAGAGCATTCATTTCTGCAGAATCAGGTGATAATTTTCCGAAGTTCTTATATAATGGGCTATTTGGATTTGTGATTGTGCTGTGCGTACGGTTCCAATAGTCACGGGTATAACTACCAATAATGAGTGAAGTGCCCAAATTGCCCCAGGTATTATAGATGTTTGCAAAAAAATGTGGGTGAACAAACCTTGCTTGCAGAAAACCATAAGTAAAGTCTCTTAATTGATTGCGCCCGGTTGTAGTTACTTGTAAACGGGTAAATTTGCTGCCTCCCGTCGAAAAGATGATATCTGATTTAGGTGTTACACTATAATATACATGCGCTTCGCCACGGTTGCGGCGGAAATTAAAATCGTTGATTCGTTCCGGTATAGCCACTACCGGGCCAAACCCATTTACTACCGGTCCTGCATTCCCCCCTGCATACACT
>JBDSDN010000006.1:0-5087 GCA_039920545.1 Ferruginibacter sp.
GTTACGAACAGAAATTCAATGTGCATCTGCATTGGCGACGCTCCGTTCAACACTAATCATTCAATGGAGCATTTACCACAGCGGCACATGATGAACACTTCTATTCGATCCACTTCAGCATGGTAATCCTCTGCCAGTGCTATGCAGTTCCTAACTTATCTTCGCTACATGGAGCATATTTTTTCCTATCATCAATTATTAAGTTTCTCTAAAAAGATTTTTATAAAAATAGGATGTAGTGAATGGCATGCAGATATAGCAGCCAAGGCCTTGCTTAGTGCCGACCTGCGTGGGGTGGATAGTCATGGTGTCGCCAGGCTCACCGGCTATGTCCGCCTTTGGGAAGTAGAGAGGGTGAATGCAACCCCGCATTTACAGCTTATACACCAAACTGCTTCAACTGCTGTTGTAGATGGAGACGCAGGCCTGGGGCTGGTAGTGGCGCCTTATGCTATGGAGGTTGCAATAGACAAAGCAAAAAACGTAGGCACCGGATGGGTAAGTGTCCAAAACAGTAACCACTTTGGCATTGCTGGTTACCACGCCATGCTGGCTTTGCCACATGATATGATTGGTATTGCCATGACCAACGCCTCTCCCCTGGTGGCTCCAACTTTTTCCAAAGAAAGAATGCTTGGTACTAATCCAATTGCAGTAGCCATTCCTGCCGGCAGTGAGCCAGCATTTGTTGCAGATTTTGCTACCACCACTGCAGCCAACGGCAAACTGGAAATACTGGAACGAAAAAATGAGCCTGCCCCCGCCGGATGGGTGCAAACAAAGGAGGGTAGGGCCAGTACTAATGCAAATGAATTAAAAAATGGAGGAGCCTTGCTCCCTTTGGGTGGGGATAAAGAACATGGTAGCCATAAAGGATATATGCTGGGAAGTATTGTTGATATTTTTTCCGGCATCCTGAGCGGCGCCAATTTTGGTCCCTGGGTTCCACCGTTTCCTGCTTTTCTTCCTATGCCGGCATACATGCCCGGCAAAGGCATTGGCCATTTTTTTGGCGCCATGAGGATAGACGCTTTCCGGCCGGCAAAAGATTTTAAATCAGCAATGGACGAGTGGATACAATGTTTTAAGAAGGCCCGTACCATCGATGGTTTTGACAAAGTGATTATCCCCGGGGAACCCGAAGCCGCTATGGAAAAAGAAAGAATGCAAAAGGGTATATGCCTTTTGCCATCAGTTCTGCTTGAGTTAAAAGCGCTCGGCAATAAGTTTTCAATTGAAATTGAATAGAACTTGAATATTGACCAGAGAAGTTTATTTTTGCAGCCCCCAAAATACATGTTGGAGCCGGAGGGAGTTACTGGAAAATAAGAAGTTCTTTTTTTGATAAATAAAAATAATACCCGGGAGGATTCTGAAAAATGATGAAAGTAATGAAATTTGGAGGTACCAGTGTTGGCACACCGCAGCGAATGAAAGAAGTTGCCTTATTAATAACTGCCGATGAGGAGCGGAAAATAATTGTTCTTTCTGCATTGAGCGGTACGACGAACTCCCTGGCCGAAATCAGCAATATGCTTGCAACCAATAACCGCAAAGCAGCGCAGGAAAAGATTAAAGCCCTGGAGGAAACCTACTATCAGTTTATAAACGACCTGCTCAGTAGCGCAGCCGTAATAGAAAAAGCCAGGTTGATCCTGGCAGAGCATTTTGAATTTCTTTCCATCATTCTAAAAATATCTTACAGTGAGGCACTGAATAAAGATATACTGGCGCAGGGAGAATTATTAAGCAGTAAGCTTTTTTGCCTTTATTTAGAAGAAGCAAAAATTGACCATAAACTTTTGCCTGCCCTGGATTTTATGATACTCGATAACCAGGATGAACCCCAGATCGGAACCATTAAAGTAAAGCTGGCACAACTGCTTCAGCGCCACAAGGAAACCAAAATATTTATTACCCAGGGGTATATTACCCGTAATGCTAAAGGCGAAGTAGATAATTTGAAGCGTGGTGGTAGTGATTATACTGCCTCCCTGATTGGGGCTGCAATAAATGCAAGTGTTTGCGAAATATGGACTGACATTGATGGCATGCATAATAATGATCCCAGGGTTGTAAAAACCACGAGGCCCATTGATCAGATGAGTTTTGATGAAGCAGCCGAACTGGCTTATTTCGGTGCAAAAATCCTGCATCCGGCAAGTATATGGCCGGCTCAAACCTATAATGTACCCGTAAAGCTATTAAATACCATGGACCCGGCTGCCAGGGGAACATTAATAACAGCAGATGCAGGGAGTACCGGGGTAAAAGCCGTAGCTGCAAAAGATAATATTACAGCCATTAAGATAAAAAGCAGCCGGATGCTGCTGGCCTATGGATTTTTACGAAAGGTTTTTGAGGTATTTGAAAAATACAAAACCTCTATTGACATGATTACAACCTCTGAAGTAGCCGTATCTGTTACGATTGACAGTGATCTTTTTCTTGCGGCTATTAAAAAAGAATTAGAAGCTTTTGGTACTGTAGAAATTGATACCAATCAAACCATCGTATCTATTGTAGGTAATGAAATAACGGACACTAAAGAAATAATGCGAAAACTATTCAATGCGGTAAACAATATACCTATCAGAATGGTAAGCTATGGTGGCAGTAATAATAATATCTCCCTATTAATTCCCCGAAATTATAAAGACCAGGCGCTCCAGGTTTTAAATAAAGAATTATTTGGATTGGACTAACGACGAAAAAATAATTCGTAAGAAATAGATAGGCCAGTTTGTGAATACCCGGTAATGTTTTTTGCTTACTAAATAGGGAATAGAACCCCGACCGGCAGAAACCGTTGGGTATTAAAGTATATAGCAAAATAAAAATAGAAGAATAGCGAATAGCCGCTACCGGTATTAATTAAAATTCGGCCGGCAGGCCAGGTCGTTTTAAATTTCTTTAAATCCCGATCCCCATTTTTTTATAAATAAAACTCATGAGCCAGGCCGGGCCAATCATTAAAAATTGTAAATCTTTTAAAAAAGAAGGTTTTTTACCTTCAATTTTATGGCCATAAAATTGGCCAATCCACGCTGCTATAAAAACAAGTATACTAAAAAGCCAAAGCGGAATTAACTTACTTTCCTCTACAAGGTGGCAGATAAAAAGGCAACATACCCCAAATAGGAGCATGCCGACCCATAAGGTTTTAGAGAGGCTTGCATAATATATTATGACTAGAGCTAAAATCAATTCTGCCGCATTCAGATGTACACTACCGATATACACTGGAAATTTTATACTGTACAGCAATCCGATAAGGGAGAAAAATATTGCGGGTACACAAATCCAGTGGATAGTTTTGTTCGTTTCATCCTTATGACTCTCACCATATTCTGCCAGCCATTGATGAATGTTTTTCATATGATAAAATTTTTAGCTGTCAATATCTCCTGAAAACCTCTAAGGTCAATACCAAAGAAATTCATTCTCAAATTATATTTTACCCTAACACGCTCTTTTCACAATATATGATTAACAATGTACGTTAGTAGTTTGGTTTTTCATAGGATATTGGATTAATACGGGCTGAGATTTCTATCTCGGCCCCTTTTTTTGTTTATCCTTTGCAGCTTTCAAAATATTTATTCCTTTTTTAAAACCCTAAACCTTGAATACTCGTAATTCGTTTGGTTTTTCATAGGATATTGGATTAAAACGGGCTAAGATTTCTATCTCTGCCCTTTTTTTTTGCATAAAAAAACTCCCATAATGGGAGTTCGAATTTTATTATTAAGTAAAGTCTAGAAGCTAGATAATCATCATAGAATCTCCATAGCTAAAAAAACGGTATTTATCTTTGATTGCTTTTTTATAGGCCTCCATCATTAAGTCGTAACCGGCAAAAGCACAAGCCATAATGAGCAGGCTTGTTTTAGGCAAATGAAAATTGGTTACCAGGGCATCTGCAATATTAAAATTATAAGGCGGGTGTATAAAATGATTAGTCCAACCTTCAGATGGTTTTAATAATTTTTGTGCCGTATAAGAAGTTTCCATAGCCCGCATGGTAGTAGTTCCAATGGAACAGATACGATTACCACCTTCTTTTGCTTTATTAACGATACCGCAGGCAGTTTCATCTATCTGGTAATATTCTGCATCCATTTTATGTTTGCTCAGGTCTTCCACTTCTATCGGCCTGAAAGTACCAAGCCCGGTGTGTAAGGTTACTTCTGCAAAACGAACACCTTGTATCTCCAGCCTTTTTATTAATTCCTTACTAAAGTGCAGCCCCGCAGTTGGAGCAGCTACCGCACCTTCATGTTTTGCATAAACAGTTTGATAACGTTCTTTATCTTCCTCTTCAGGCTTGCGTTTAATATATTTAGGCAAGGGAGTTTCGCCCAATATGTCCAGCATTTGCCGAAACTCTGTATCGGTGCCTTCCCATAAAAACCTAATTGTACGTCCACGGCTGGTGGTATTGTCAATCACTTCTGCCACCAATTCATCGCTTTCTCCAAAATATAATTTATTACCTACTCGAATTTTACGGGCCGGGTCTACAATAACATCCCAGAGTTTATTTGTTTTATTTAATTCTCTCAGTAAGAATACTTCAATTTTTGCCCCTGTTTTTTCTTTACGTCCATACATCCGTGCCGGAAAAACTTTTGTGTTGTTCACGACAAACACATCTTTGTCATCATAATATTCCATAATATCTTTGAAGTGCCTGTTCTCTATTACGCCCGTTTTACGGTGTACTACCATCATCCGGCTTTCTTCCCTTTTTTTTGTAGGGTGCTGTGCAATGAGGTTTAAGGGCAGATCAAATCTAAATTGAGATAATTTCATCAGTAAATTTTATTGTTTTTATTTGTTAGATACAGCCAGGGAAAAGAACAAGAAGGAACGTTTACCGGCAGTTTCATTGTAATCGCTATTAATGCATTTAAGTGCCGGCGCTCTTTTTAAATAGAGGGGATAGGTAGCCCAGGTAAAACAGAGGGCACTTATCATGTTACGGCATGATTTTTTAAAGTGGGCAAAGTTAATAATAAATATTGTGAATGCTGGGTAAATTGTTGCAGTCAGCATTTTTTTGTCTTTAGGCAGTTTATAAGCAA
>JBDSDN010000007.1:0-18283 GCA_039920545.1 Ferruginibacter sp.
GTTGAAAAAACATATTCCAAAAGAGCTAAAGTGCAGGTAGACGATCGAAAAAATTTCATCAGGTCTACTTATGCTGCGGCCCGGTATCTAAAAGACAGGAGCCGGAATTTAAACAGCGATTGGTTATTGATAGCTGCAAGTTATAATTGTGGAGTAGGTAATGTGTGGGAGGCAATGGAACGAAGCAAGAAAAAAGATCCTTCATTTTGGGATATTAAAAATTACCTGCCAGCCGAAACCCGGGCTTACGTAATGAATTTTATTACGCTGAATGTAATTTTTAAAAACTACGAAAATTTTTATAAAAATAATCTTTGCTTTAAACCAGTGCTGGCAACTTTTATTAATCAAAAAGACAGCTCCGGCGATACTGATATTTCTATAAAAGAGTGATCAAATCCTTTACCATACTGGATCTCAATTAAAATTACCTTCACTTAATTTCCTATTAACTTTTATTTATCTGCCCCTACAGGCAGATTTTTGTTTGCTGTACTTCAATAAGCTAATTTTGCACCTCACGACCCCCGTATTGCCGGGGTTTCACTATAATGAGCGACGAAATCAAACATGAATGCGGAGTAGCTTTTATCAGGCTTCGCAAACCTTTTAGCTACTATCAACAAAAATATGGATCAGTATTGTACGGCCTTAATAAACTGTACCTGCTCATGGAAAAACAGCACAACCGTGGCCAGGATGGTGCGGGTATTGCTGCGGTAAAACTATATACAGAACCTGGTTATCCATTTATGTACCGGCTGCGTAGTAATGCCAACCAACCTATCGCAGATCTCTTTTTGCAGATCGGGAATGAAATAAATGAAATTGAAAAGTACCAGCCGGATATAAAGAATCATCCAGGTTTGATGAAAGGCCATATTAATGTACTGGGGGAAGTTTTACTTGGCCACCTGCGCTATGGCACCCAGGGAAAAAACGATGTCAATTTCTGCCATCCATTCATTAAGAGAAATACTATTCCATCCCGCAACCTGGCCCTGGCCGGAAATTTTAACCTTGTAAATACAGATGAATTATTCGGACTAATCAATATGACTCCAGGTGAGTTTCAATGCCAGAGCGACCTGGCTGCAATGATGGAAGTCCTGCACCAGTTCCAGGTAAAAGCTGATGAAAATGCACCTGGCCAAATGGATATTGTAAGCGTTTTGAAAAAAGCGGTTCCGCTCTTTGACGGAGGTTTTCATTTTGCCGGCATTGTAGGCAATGGCGACGGTTTTGTTATGCGGGATGCACATGGAATCCGGCCCTCATATTATTATATTAACGACGAAGTAATTGTAGCAGCAAGTGAAAGGGCGGCCATTCGCACAGCCTTTAATTTAGAAGAAAACGAAGTGCAGGAGTTGATGCCCGGCATGGCGCTTATAGCCAAAGCAGATGGTAGCTATGCCCTGGAACAGATTGTACCGGCACTGGAAAGAAAAGCCTGTTCTTTTGAGCGCATTTATTTTAGCCGGGGCAGCGATGAAAAAATTTACCGGGAAAGAATTGCATTAGGGTATAACTTAAGCCCTATCGTATTAAAAGCCGTTGATTACGATTTAAAAAATACTATTTTTTCTTTTATACCCAATACCGCTGAAACAGCTTTTTACGGTCTCATAAAAGGCGCTGAAAATTACCTGACCGAAATAAAAATAGAACGTATACTGAGCTGGGAAAAAGATTTTGATGCTGCCAAACTATCGGAAATGCTTAACCGAAAAGTGCGCATGGAAAAAATTGCCATAAAAGATGTTAAACTGCGCACTTTTATAACTGAAGACAGCAGCCGGAATGAGATGGTTCAACACGTGTATGATATTACATACGGTACTGTAAAAAAGAACGAGGATACCCTGGTAGTCATAGACGACAGTATTGTAAGGGGTACGACGCTTAAAGAAAGCATTATCCGTATGCTTAACCGACTGAAACCAAAGCGGATCATCATTGTATCTTCTGCGCCACAGATACGCTACCCTGATTGTTACGGCATTGATATGAGTAAGATGGGCGACTTTATAGCCTTTAAAGCCGCCGTGGAACTATTGCATGAAAGAGGGCAGGAACATCTTTTGACGGAGCTGTTAGAAAAATGCAAAGATCTTCAGCGTAACAATCAACTGCATAAAGAAAATATCGTGCGCCAGGTTTATAAGCCATTTACCCTGGATGAAATTTCCTGTAAGATTGCACAATTAATAACCCCAAAAGATGTAACTATTCCGGTTGATGTTATTTATCAAACGATCGAAACGTTACATGAGGCCTGCCCGAACAATAAAGGCGATTGGTATTTTACGGGCAATTATCCGACCCCCGGCGGTAACCGTGTTTGCAACAAAGCTTTTATGAATTATATGGAAGGGAAAAATGTAAGGGGGTATTAATAAGAGGTCATTAGTCAAAAAGACAATAGTGAAATTAGTATAGCTCATTTAATCCTGCACAACTAACAATTACGTTATGCAATATATTTATTCATCATGCTAAAAGTACTTACTGTTGCAGGGCTCGCTACTTTTGAAATTTATGCCGCCATACCTGCAGGCTTTGCTTTTGGGCTTAGCCCATGGACAATATTTTTTGCAAGCCTTGTGGGTGGAATTGCAGGAATATTTGTTGCTGCATTTTTAGGTGATAGAATCAGGATATTTTTTGCCAAATACCGAAAGCCAAAAAATGAACGACCTAAGACGGGACTCGTGCACACAATCTGGAATAAATATGGTTTGATAGGGCTGGGGATTTTAGGCACTTTTACCGTGGGTGCACCAATCAGCCTGGCTGTAGGTGTTGGATTTAATGTACCGCCGTCAAAATTAATTCCCTGGTGTTGTATTGGTGTTTTTGCAAGGTGTGCCATTTTTACTACCCTGGGACATTTTGGGATGAAGATGTTATAAAATCCCGTAAGATCAAAGATTTAATAGCCCTAGTTTATTCATAGTATTCACAGGTTTATTATCCCAGAACAATTCGAAATCTTCCAGCCCTGCAGCCTCATAACTATTCTTCACATCCTGCAAACTGTACGTCTTTAAATTATCCACTGATAAGTTGGAAAGCATCTCCACCAGCCATTCTGCGTGGCTCTTTAATAACTGAATTTGTTCTGTAGTCTTTTTGCCTGTAAAGAACAGCGTTGCCATTTCTCTATGCATCCCTTTTTTTGATTGCATAAAATATTCAACTTTCGGAGGCAATCCTAACCAAACAGTTTTTGTAAAAGGTTTAAAAGAATTTATTTCTATTTCGTTCACCACGTTTTCTATATAATCTGGTGATACTTTTGTTTTGGGCACTTTAAAATCAAACCATTTTTGCAAAGGTTCATCCAGTCCAAGATTGTGCATATAATTAAGTAAAGATTTTTTTAAGCCGAAGCTAAAACTTTCATGATCTGCGCCAGTAGGGTCACTGTGTACGATATCATTATTGGCAAACGTACCGATGGCTTTTGTTTCTTTTATTACAGAATATTTCTCAGGATGCAGCCCTACCGGGCTATGCGCCGTCATAGTAAACTGGTGCCAAAAAGCTGATTGTAATATTCCGGCTTTAAATAATTGCCGCACCATCTCTAATGAATCAATAGTTTCCTGCGCCGTTTGTGTTGGAAAACCGTACATGAGATACGCATGAACCATAATACCGGCTTCGGTGAAATGCTGATTAACCTTTGCAACCTGGGCTACTGTAATACCTTTATCAATTAGTTTCAGCAAACGGTCCGACGCCACTTCCAGGCCGCCGGAAATGGCAACACAGCCCGAAGCTTTCAATAATAAACACAGATCTTTTGTAAAACTTTTTTCAAAACGGATATTGGTCCACCAACTAACAGTCAACTTCCGGCGAAGAATTTCCAAAGCCAGGGCACGCATCAAAGCAGGCGGCGCAGCTTCATCTACAAAATGAAATCCATTTTCACCTGTTTGAGCAATAATAGTTTCCATACGATCGCAAAGTATTCCGGCAGCAATGGGTTCATAGAGTTTTATATAGTCTAACGAAATATCACAAAAAGTACATTTACCCCAATAGCACCCATGCGCCATAGTTAGTTTGTTCCACCGGCCATCACTCCACATACGATGCATCGGGTTTAACACTTCAATGGCAGAAATATATTTATCCAGTAAAAAATCACTGTAATCCGGAGTACCTATCTCACCTTGTTTGTAATCGGTGATGGTCTTGTTATTTTTATAAATAATGTTGCCGTTCTCTAATAAAAAAGTACGCTTAAAGTTATCTTGCGTTTTATTTCCTTTTATAAAACCAACGAGGTTTTCCAATGGCGCTTCCCCATCATCCAGCGTAATAAAATCATAAAATTCAAATACCCTGATGTCAGCTAAACACCGCAACTCTGTGTTGGCAAAACCACCACCCATGGCAATTTTCACTGCGGGGTAATGTTTTTTAATCCATTGACCACACCGTAATGAAGTATATAAATTTCCGGGGAAAGGAACAGATAGAGCGACAAGTTCTGGCTGCACAATAGCCATTCTCTTTTGTAAAATATCAACCAATATTTCATCAATATAAGTCAGCGGTTCCTGCAATGATTCGTATAACTCATCAAAACTGCCGGCACTTCTTCCCAGCTTTTCTGCGTAGCGGCTAAATCCAAAATGCACATCTACACATTCTTTAATCAGATCCGCCAAATCCTCCAGGTACATTGTAGCAAGATGCTTGGCGTTGTCCTGTACGCCCATGCTTCCAAACGCCCAGTTTAAATCATCCAATTGTGCAAAGCGGCTGGCTTCCGGTAAAAAATCTCTTTTACAAATTAGGTGCGCCAGTGTAGGGTTATTGCCCTGCAAAAATAAAATCACTCCATCAATGCTGTTTATATAACTGTCCTGCAGAACTACTATCCTGGCAGCGTTTTCTGATAGTTGTCCCCCTTTCTGTTTTATCTTTTTAAACAGGTTAGTTAATCCCTGTTTAGAAAATAATGCCACTGTAACTTCTATGCCCAGGTCTGCCTGGAAGGAACTGATATTTTTTGTATTTAAAAATCCTTTCAGGTATGCACTTGCCGGGTAAGGCGTATTTAATTGGGTAAAAGGAGGGGTAATAAATAATACGGTGGTGCTCAATTAATTTATTTATGTGACAAAAATATTCAATTTGTTTTTAACGAGAATAGAAACACGGATGACCAAATTAGACAGATATTCACGGGTTTTTGGTAATACACCCTGGCTGTATTTAAATCTAGTTTATCCGTGCTACTCTGTGTAATAAGTGTAACCATCCTTTTGCCGCCAGGCAATATTTTTTTATATTTGATTTTATGAGCCATCGCCTGCACTTGAGCAAAGACAAAAAATTACAAAAAGTATTTTCGGTGCAGGAAGAACATGTCATCACTAAAAGAGACAATATTCATTTACATCTTTGCGCATCTATCATAAGCCAGCAGCTTAGTACAAAAGTGGCAGATGTTATCTATGGTCGGTTTCTTAAATTATTTAAAAAGAAAACACCCTCTCCAAAAGATATTTTAGCGCTGGATTTTGAAACGCTTAGAGGAATAGGATTATCCAATGCAAAAACAAATTATGTCATTAATGTCTGTAATTTTTTTATCGAAAATAAACTTACTGATGCCCGCCTGCATATGCTGGAAGATGAAGCGTTAATTGATTTTCTTACGCAGATAAAAGGTATTGGAAGGTGGACTGCTGAAATGATTTTAATGTTTACCCTTGGCCGGGAGGATGTCTTTGCTTTAGATGACCTGGGCATACAACAAGCTATGACCAAACTGTATAAATTAGATGCTGCTGACAAAAAAACAATGAAACAAAAAATGACCATTATTTCTGAAAAGTGGCGCCCCTACCGCACTTACGCCTGCAAATATTTATGGAACTGGAAGGATAAAAAATAAAGCCGTAGTTTTTGAAACAACTTTTGCAGTCATTTTTATTGGCTAAATAAGTCATTAATATTTACTCTTGACTATTACGCATTTACCCAGGAAAGAATTTCTTCCAGGTATTTCTTATCTGTGTCATCAAAATGATTTAGCATTTCACTGTCAGCATCAAACACAGCAGTTACACTATTATTTTTCAATAGCGGAATCACTATTTCCGATTTAGATAAACTGTTGCAGGAAATATGGCCCGGGAATTTTTCTACGTTCTCTACAATCAACGTTTTGGCATTAGCCCAACAGGTTCCGCATACACCTCTTCCTTTTTTTATTCTTGTACACGCAACCGGCCCCTGGAAAGGCCCTAACACCAATTCATTTTCCTTAACCAGGTAAAACCCAACCCACAACCAGCCGAATTGTTCTTTTAGTGCTGCAGCGGTATTAGCAAGGTTAGCAATAATATCAGTCTCCCCCGCTACCAGGGCTTTTATTTGCGGTATCAGCGTTTCATATTTTTCCTTCTTAGTGCCGGTTATAATCATTAAATCTTCTGCCATGCCACAAAGATATACCCGTTTAATTTTTTATAGATGCATCTATGGCTTGAAATTTGAAAACAGTTACCAAAATTGATCTTTATGAATGCTTACCATCAATATAAGATTTGCATTGACGCCTGCCTTAATTGCGCAGCGGTTTGTAATCATTGTGCATCTTCCTGCGCAAAAGAAAATAAATCAGATCAATTGTCAAATTGTATACAGCTTACTATGGAATGCGCAGCAATATGCTATGCAGCTGCGCAACTGATGAGTTTAGGAAGCGATAAAATAAAAGAATTGTGTGCACTGTGTGCGGTTATGTGTGATACATGTGCTGCGGAGTGTAACCTGCATGAAAATACCCATTGCAGGGAATGTGCCGCTATCTGCACGAAGTGCGCAGATGAATGTGAAATTGTTTAAAATTTTATTAACCTCTTGTTTTAGGGTGCAGCGCCAAATGGACAACATCTATTAAATCGGTAATGTTGAATGGTTTTGCCAGAAAATAATCTGCACAGGCTTCTCTTGCAATGCCCTCCAAATTATCTGCAGCAGAAATCATTATTACCGGAATTCTTTTCGTTTGCTCATTTGCTTTTAATTGGCGGCAAAGTTCCATCCCGGATTTATAGCCGAGTTTATTATCCATCAATATAAGTTCCGGCTGAGACCCGGAATTTACAAAAAATAAATCCCCATTGCGATCAATCGTGATCTGAAAACCGGCATTTTGTAAAATGAGTGATAATACGTTCACAATATTTTCATCATCATCTACAATTAAAATATGTTGCTGTCGGATCATTTTCAAAACAGGGCAAAAGAAAATTAACTAAATAATATTTGTAACTCCATATACCAATGCGGGTTCAAAACCTTTTTGCATCAGGTATGATTGCAGTTTACTTTTTTTAATATGCACATTTTTTTCACTCTTCAATGACGATAGTTTTTTGCTGGCAAGGGCCTTAAGCGTTTTATGATAATCTTCCTCTCCAATTTCTTTTAAAGCAATTTTGATACAATATTCACTTACATTTTTTTGTTTCAACTCATACTTTATTTTTATCCGCCCCCAATGTTTCAAACGGAATTTTCCACCTGCAAAAACTTTAGCAAAGCGTTCTTCATTTAAATAATTTTCCTCTATCAACTGTGCCAAAAGTTTATCTACTTCATTTTTATATAACCCAAAACTAAACAGTTTATTTTTGGTCTCCTGGTGGTTTCTTTCCTGGTAGCTGCAAAAATGTTTACTTTTTTGTAAAGCTTTTTCTACTCCTATATTCAATTTTTGCATACTGTAAAATAAATCATAAGAAGGGGTAATTCCAAAGGGGTAAACCGATAATCAGGGTTTTTATACCCGCTACCTTTAAAATATATATCTTGGGTTGATAACTGCAATATTTTATCTTTGATTTTAATTAAACAACCAATATGAAGTTTATCGTTTCTTCTTCAGCCTTGCTGAAACAACTGCAACAAATCAGCGGGGTAATTAACGCTAACACAGTTCTACCAATTCTGGAAGATTTCTTATTTGAAATAGAAAAAAACAAACTTACTGTTGTCGCCACTGATTTAGAAACGGTAATGAAAGTGCATATGGATATTGAAGCAAAGGATAGTGGTAAAGTATGTATACCTGCGAAAATTTTACTGGATTCTTTAAAGAACATAGCCGAGCAACCCCTTACATTTAATATAGATAAAAACTTCGCTGTTGAAATTACCAGTGATAATGGTAAATATAAAGTTATGGGCGAAAACCCTGATAATTTCCCGAAAGAACCTGCAGCCGATGAAGCCAATAGTTTTACCATGACATCTTCCGCACTGGTTACGGCCATTAATAAAACAATTTTTGCCGTGAGCAGTGATGACTTGCGCCCGGCAATGACAGGAGTGTTTTTTGAACTGGATACAAAAGGGATAAGTTTCGTGGCTACTGATGCACACCGGCTGGTAAAATTTACCCGTACAGATGTGAGTTGTCCTAAAAAAGATTCTTTTATTGTACCCAAAAAACCCCTAAACCTTTTAAAAGGGGCATTGCCTGATAATGAAGATGAGCTTAAAATATCTTACAACAGCAATCATCTTTTTGTAAAGCATGGTGGTACCGAATTGGTCTGCCGTTTAATAGATGCCCGCTTCCCTGATTATAAGGTTGTAATTCCCTTAGATAATCCATATAAAATGACGGTAGGCCGCAGCGATTTTCAAAGTTCCCTTCGCCGGGTTAGTGTCTTCAGCAATAAGAGCACAAACCAGGTTGCCTTAAGCATTAGCGGTAGCGAACTGCAACTTGCCTCGCAAGATGTAGACTTTAGTTTTGAGGGTAACGAACGGATGGCCTGCCAGTACGATGGCGATGATTTGCAAATAGCTTTTAATGCAAAATTTTTAATTGAAATGCTGAACGGCGCCGATACCGCAGAAATAAATATGGAGCTAAGTACTCCTACTAAAGCCGGTATAATAAAACCCACCGAACAGGAAGAAAATGAAGAGTTGCTGATGCTGGTAATGCCACTGATGCTGAATAATTAAATATTCTTTGCCACGAAAGGAAGAATGGTAAGTTTTTTATACCAGCTAACTGAATTCGTGGCATTTTTATGTAAAATTTATTATGGCTTAAATAATGAAACAGCATCTTGCACAAATTGCTTTGGTCGTAAATAATTATGATGAGGCTATAGAATTTTATACAAAAAAATTAAATTTTGTTTTAACCGAAGACACTTTTTTAAGTGGTACAAAACGGTGGGTTATTATTTCGCCGCCTGGCAGTGCAGGATGTAAATTATTACTTGCAAAGGCTGAAGGTACAGAACAGGAAAGCAGGGTGGGCAATCAAACAGGTGGGCGTGTGTTTTTATTTTTGTATACTGATGATTTTTGGAGGGATTATAATGCCATGCAGGAAAAAGAAATTGAATTTATAAGAACCCCGGTAAAAGAAGAATGGGGTACCGTAGCTGTGTTTAAAGATTTATATGGCAACCTTTGGGATTTGATAGAACCCAAAACATGAGGCATTCTTTTTATTTTATTACAGGCTTTCCCGGAAATTACGATTCATTAAACCGCTGGTGCTTTGCGCTAGCAGCAATGTGCAAAGCAAAAGCCCCGAACGATAACGTACAACAGTTTCCTGGTTTTAAAATCCATTTGGCATAATAATGAGACATATTAAAACTCTGGCAAAAAAAAGCCGCAGTCTTTCAAGCTGCGGCATAAGCGGTTAAAACTAAAAATTATAAAGAATATTTATTTTCCAAAATAAGTTTATCTGCAATTCTTCTCCTGGCATCTTTACTATTAAAAGGCGCTGATTTAGTAAAGCGTTTCAGGCCCAGCAGCATCATGCGTTGTTCATCGCCTTCGGCAAAAGCATTTATGGCTTCCTTACCTGCTTTATTTACAATATCCACGGCATCATTCAAGTAACAATGCATGATATCTGTTTGCACCGTAACGGCAGCGTTGCCTCGTTTATCATTCATTTTTATTACTCTTAATAAAGCACTTTCTGCATGGAAAACCTGTAAGGCCATATCAGCGATATTCATGAGTATTTCCTGTTCATTACTAAGGTTCATCATTAATTTTTGCACAGCTGCACCTGCTGTCATTAAAATTGCTTTCTTTAAATTCAGGATTATTTTAAGCTCTGCTGCAAAAGCACCTTCTTCTTCGCTGCCAAAATCAGGGATGCTCATTAATTCTTTAGAGACTTTCATCGCCGGGCCCATCAGATCAATTTTGCCTTTCATTGCTCTCTTCAAGAGCATATCTACTGTAAGCAAACGGTTTATTTCATTAGTACCTTCGTATATGCGGTTTATGCGACTATCCCTGTATGCACGGCTTATCATATACTCGTCACTAAAGCCATTGCCACCGTGTATCTGTACCCCTTCATCTACAATAAGGTCCAGCACTTCACTGCCATCTACTTTTAAAATAGCACACTCTATAGCATACTCTTCGGCAGCGCCCAGCAACGATTCATTAAAAGGTTTGCCTGCCGCCGCCAACTCAGTTTCTTTATCTTCAATCCATTTAGCGGTACGGTACAAGGCGCTTTCACCAACCCATATCCGTATGGCCATCTCTGCCAGTTTATGTTTTATCGCACCAAAATTTGCAATGGCTGTTTTAAACTGCTCCCTTGTTTTTGCATATTCTATGCTGGCATTTAAAGCCATTTTTGCTCCGCCCAGGGCAGCAGCACATAATTTAAGGCGGCCAATATTCAGAATATTAAAAGCGATAATATGCCCTTTCCCAACTTCCCCCAATAAATTTTCTGCGGGCACTTTGCAATCCTGGAAGTATAGTTGAACCGTGGAGGAGCCTTTGATCCCCATCTTATGTTCTTCCGGCCCCTGGGTAAATCCTTCAAAACCACGTTCAAGTATAAACGCAGAAAATTTATCGCCATCTATTTTTGCAAATACAGTATACACATCAGCAAACCCGCCATTGGTAATCCAGCATTTCTGCCCATTTAATAAATAAAATTTACCGTCAGCAGAAAGTGTAGCCGTAGTTTTTGCACTTAAAGCATCGCTTCCGCTGTTAGGTTCTGTTAGGCCATAAGCACCTTTCCATTCCCCACTTGCAAGTTTTGGGATATACTTTTTCTTTTGTTCTTCTGTACCAAAATATAAAATGGGCAACGTCCCTATCCCGGTATGTGCGGCTACGGCCACACTAAAAGAAAACCCCCCACCCAGGCCTTCATTTACCAAAGTAGAAGTAATAAAATCTTTTCCTAAGCCGCCAAGGTTTTCCGGAATTGAGGCACCCAACAAACCCTGTTCCCCGGCTTTTACCATAAGGCTGGGCATAAGGCCCGCTTCCATTTTATCAATACGGTTAATGGCCGGCAATACCTCTGAATTTAAAAACTGGAGGCACATGTCTTTTACCATTACCTGTTCTTCATTAAAATCTTCTGGTGTATAGGTTTCAAAAGCGTTGCTTTCTTTAATCAGCCATTCGCCACCTTTCAAAAGGTTTTGGGTTGATGTTGTCGTACTCATGATATAAAAATTTTTAGCCTCCCCAACCCCTTCAAAGGAGGGGCTTAGCCGAGATTGTGATTTTAATATTAGCTAATCAATTTCTTTTTAAAATATTATTAACTCTCTTTATTCCCCGCTAAGGTTAAAGTCCCCCTTTCGGGGGATTTAGGGGGCTTGGTGATTTAACTCAGGTTTTCATATACTTTATTCAACACTTCTTTGGCAATCTCTATCTGGCCATTGGTAACCCCAGCCAATGCCTCATTCAAAGTTTGATTTGCGAGTTCCATAGACTGTTCCTGTAACTGTTGTGCTTCCGGAGTTAAGTAAATTAAATTTTTGCGCCGGTCATCTTTACTGGCTACTCTTTTTACCAGTTTTAATTTTTCCAGGTTATCTACCAGCCTGGTTATACTTGGCTTATCCCTAAAAGTAGCATCGCAAAGTTGTTGCTGGCTCATGCCGTTTTCTTTCCATAAATGATACAGTACACTCCATTGCTCAATGGTAATCTCTACACCAGCTTGTTTAAAATTCTTTTGCAGCCGCCGGGCAATTGCCGTACTGGCTTTGCCAGTAATAAAACTATATAATTCGCTTTTTTTAAATTGGTTGTTGGGCATATAGTTGTTTATGCAACTATATAAAGATAATCATTCAGTTTAAATTTCAAAAAATTATTTTTGTGTTGCCGGCATTTGCTTTTCAAGGATGCTTTGTAGAGCTTATATGAGCTATAGCAAAGTAGCTCACTAGTACGGCAAAACCATTCTTCAGCTCTATGGCCTTACTCATTGTTGTAACTTTTCTTTTATTAATCATTTATATTATTCTGCTGGCCTATTATTTTATTGGGTGGAAGTGTATTCCGGCATTTACAAGTCAGCGGGATTCCAACCCAGGATCTACTTTTGTTTCTGTGCTTGTTCCTGCCCGAAATGAAGCATTAAACCTGCCGGTATTGTTGCAATCACTTCTGGCCCAAAACTACCCCGCACACCTGTTCGAAGTGATTGTAATAGACGATTTCTCAACTGACAGCACCGCTCAAATAGTCTCTGCATATTCAACTACTAACATCAAACTGCTTTCCTTGCAAGATTATACGGAGAGTGCTCAAATAAATTCCTATAAAAAAAAGGCCATAGAAACCGGCATACAGGAAAGCAAAGGAACTTTAATAGTTACCACTGACGCAGATTGTTACTTGCCTCAAAACTGGCTTAAAACTATTGTAGGCTTTTATGAAGAATACCATCCGGTATTTATTGCGGCCCCGGTATCAATCAATAATAGTATTTCTTTTATAGAAATTTTTCAGGCCCTGGATTTTATGGCCCTGCAGGGCATTACGGGCGCATCTGTTTATAAAAGTTTTCACAGCATGTGTAATGGCGCCAATATGGCATATGAAAAAAAAGTATTTTATGAAGTCGGTGGATTTAAAGGTATTGATCAAATTGCCAGTGGGGATGATATGTTACTGATGCATAAAATATTTAAACGCTACCCAAAAAGAGTATTGTTCCTGAAATCTGCAGGGGCCATTGCCGAAACCCAACCCGTAAAAAACATCAGGGAATTTTTTAGCCAACGCATAAGATGGGCCAGCAAGGCTAATAAATATGATGATAAAAGAATACTGCCGGTATTAGCTGCAGTCTATTTTTTCAACCTGTTGATGTTTGTAATTCCCGTATTAACTATTTTCTGGAATCCGTCATTAAAATTTTTTAATTATCAAACCTCCATTTTTTTATGCTGGCAGTGGCTACTTCTTTTAAAAATATTTACAGAGTTAACTTTCCTGTTTCCCGTGGCAAAATTTTTTCAGAAAATGACGCTTTTATTTTTATTCCCTTTCATGCAACCTTTTCATATAATTTATACCATCATAGCAGGTTGGCTGGGTAGGTTTGTCAGTTATAAATGGAAAGGTAGAAAAGTAAAATAGCTATGATTTTTGAACTGGATAAAGATCAACTCAGGTTCCCAAACCCTGCACTGGCAGAGGAAGACGGGCTTTTGGCTATTGGTGGAGACCTGAGTACCGGGAGATTATTATTTGCTTATAACCACGGCATCTTTCCCTGGTTTTCAGAAGGCGGACCTATATGTTGGTATGCCCCTCATAAGCGCTGTGTAATTTTTGCTAATGAGGTAGTGGTAAGTAAAAGCATGAAGAAATTATTAAAAAAAAATATTTTTGAAATAAGGGTAAACAGTGCCTTCGAAGAAGTAATAGATAATTGCAAAACCATAAAACGGAAAGGGGAGCCAGGCACGTGGATAACAAATGAAATGAAAGAGGCTTATCTAAAACTTCATATTCTTGGCAAGGCAAAAAGTATAGAAGTGTGGCAGGAAAATAAATTAGTAGGTGGTATGTATGGCTTGGAAATAAATAATGTTTTCTGTGGCGAAAGCATGTTTAGTAAAGTAAGCAATGCTTCCAAAGCTGCGGTAATATGGCTTTGCCAAAGCAACCAATATAAATTGCTTGACTGCCAGGTTCCCAATAACCACCTGCTGAGCCTTGGTGCCAGCTTAATACCTCAAAAAGATTTCCTGGAGATATTGAATACTAAAACTCCTAAGCTTGAATGATGTTGAACAGGAAATTGTATTTTACATTATGCCGGATAAATCATTCTCTTTTTCAGCACAAATGTGGCGGCGCCTTAAAAAAAACAAACTGGCCTTTGCTGGGTTTGTCATTATTCTTATTTCGTTCCTGGTGGCTTTAGTGGGTTATCTCATTGCTCCGGATAACTCCCCGAATGCAGATTTGCAAACGGTGGAAATACAGGCTAAGAAGCCCGGCTATTCCCAACTTTTTTTAAAAATTCCATTGGGCCATATCGCTAAAACCAATTGGCTTGAAAAGTTAGCCTCTGGAGAACCTGCACAATTTAAATTTGTTCCGATAGGCGGTTATAAGATTGAAAATGGGAGCCTGTTTGTAAATAAATATATTGATGAAGATACTACCATACTGCAGCAGTATAATATTAATGAGCTTACCAATAATAAACCTGAGAACATTAAGGAAAATATCATTTTAAAAAAATACTGGTTAGGCACTGATGCATTTGGAAGGGATATTATGAGCCGTCTAATTATCGGCATCAGGGTAAGCCTTGCCGTTGGACTAATTGCGGTGATTATTTCACTAACACTCGGTATTCTGTTAGGGGCGTTGGCAGGCTACTATCGTGGTTGGGTAGACGAAGTAATTATGTGGCTGGTAAATGTCACCTGGAGCATCCCCACGCTTTTATTGGTCTTTGCTATTACACTGGCTTTGGGAAAAGGGTTCTGGCAAATATTTATTGCCATAGGCATCACCCTTTGGGTAAGTGTTGCCAGGCTGGTGCGTGGGCAGGTAATGGCTTTAAAAGAAATGGAATATGTTCAGGCCGCCAGGGCATTGGGGTTTAAAAACAGTCGAATCATTTTGAGGCATATTTTGCCAAACATCCTGGGGCCGTTAATGGTAATTGCCGCCGGTAATTTTGCAACCGCTATAATTGTAGAAGCGGGGTTAAGCTTTTTGGGCATTGGTGTGCAGCCGCCACAACCCAGTTGGGGGCTAATGATAAAAGAAAATTACAATTTTGTAATAACACACAACCCCATGCTGGCCCTTATTCCCGGGTTTGCTATTATGCTGTTGGTTTTAGCCTTTAATTTATTGGGCAATGGGTTGAGGGATGCGGTAGATGTAAGAAACTAGAGTCCCTCCGCCAGTAAAGGGGGAACCTTATCCTGAGAATTATTTAGAACAATTTTTAGCCCCTCCGCCCCTGAAGGGGAACTAAAGCCTAAAAATATCTTAGCACAATTTTTCCATTTTTTTCACATTTATAAACTTCCAAAGCCCCTTTCAGGGGTTGGGGGTTGCCTTACTCCACTGGTGCTACGGGTACATTTCTGCAAAAACCTTCTTCCAGGGAAATGAAAGTTTCGGTCCGCTCAATCCCTTTTATTTTTTGCAATTCATCATGCAAAACGAATCGGAGTTGGGTAATGTCTTTACAAACAATTTCTATGAACATACTGTAATTCCCGGTAATATAATTTAACCGGATTATCTCAGGTATCTTCATTAAATCTGTTGCCACCGCATCGTATAAAGAACTTTTCTCCAGGTAAATCCCAACAAAGGCTGTGATATCATACCCCAGTAATTTTAAATCTACACTCAATCTTGTACCTTTAACGATATTAAATTCCTGTAATTTTTTTATGCGTACATGGATGGTACCACCACTTACAAATAATTTTTTACCAAGTTCCGCATAAGAAATTTCTGCATTATCCATCATGGCATTAATGATTTGCAGGTCCAGTTTGTCAAGATTTAATTTTGCTCCCATATTTGCAATCGATTTTTGTAATTATTTAATACAATATACAAATATTTGAATAATTTCTATAATTTCAAAATATTTATTGAATTATTTTTAAGTATTACCTAAATTTCCTTATTTTTGGATCATCAACCAACCCGATAAAGATCGGCTATACTGTGGGGTGATGAAATTTTTGGCAGACATGCCCCCTTGTCTCGGGGGTGAGGACTACAGGATAAACGTAGCATAGAGCCGTCCCGATGAAAATCGGGACGACCGGGGTCGACCACCGAACTTTGTACTATAGCTAACTGCCTCGTGAAGGTTCGAACCCTTCCCCTACAGCGCTTTAAAATGCCCGTTCAGAAATGAGCGGGTTTTTTGTTTACAGAAAGAATATTTTGCAGCGAACCCCTTGTCACGGGGGTGAGGAGAACAGGATAAACGTAGCATAGAGCCGTTTTTGCGCAATGTAGGAACGACCGGGGTCGACCAACGAACTTTGTACTACAGCTATTAAACTATTTTAGCCCCGCAGCTCTTTATTTGGCGTACATTTTATAGTAGATTTTCAGTGGACGACACATGGCAGTTCTTCGTCAAGATCCTCATCTCGAATAATGTAAATAATAAATTTCAGTAAGTCCTTCCTCTACCGCAATTGCTCCAGAAAAACCATGGTCGGGAAACAAATCTTGTACATACCATCGCATACCTTCACTTTCATCGCTAGGCAATGTAACAGCTGATAAACCCCTGCCGTTTATTAACGAGACATCAATCTTTTCCATAGAGCTAGATATGCCTTCTCCATTGGCTTTGAGAATTGCTTCTTTCCGGGTCCATAATTGAAAGAATAGCTGATGAAACTTATCGTTATCTACCTGCCCAAGCAAACTAATCTCTTTCTTCGAAAAAAACTTTTGGGCAATTTGCACTGCGGATATATCATGGCGGATGCACTCTATATCAATACCAATATTTTGATGAAGAGAGAATCCGTAAAGAGCGAAGCTGCCTGAATGTGAAAGATTAAATTTAAGAGTATCGGTATCTGTGTTTGTTGCAAGCACAGGTTTTCCATTGGCAGTATAATTAAATCTTAGTTTATCCGGACTCGTTCCTGTATAACCTCCCAGTATTTGCCGCAATATTCCCCGTGCGGCAATAAAACGTTTTTTATCTTTTTGAAAGTGAAACCGATTAGCTTTTTCAACTTCATCTGCAGAAAGAATTTGCAACAGTTTTTGTATTGCTACTTCGGTTAAGTCAATGGATGCCCGCCACACATGAACCTGGTTTAAACAGATTAATCTTCCGGGAGTAGCCTGCTGCCATTGCGGTACTGCTTTATTTTTATCCATGTGTTATAAAGTAATGGGAATTATTTTCTGCGTTCAAGTTCCATCATCATCCCATTTTTTGGTCGCAGGTTAATCAATTGCTCTAGCTCAACAGGATGGCCGGGGGCCATTTTTATGCGCCAGGTTTGTGCAATGGTAGCAAGTACAAGCACCCCTTCCAGCCACGCATAATGTTGGCCAATACAAGAGCGTGTGCCTACGCTAAAAGGCAGGTACTCATATCTTGCGTGCTGGCCACTGCTGCGCTTGGCTGATGCATAAGGATTAAATTTTTCAGGTTCCGGATGAAACCGGGCGTCATGATGTATGAGGTATGGGCTCATCAAGACGATGGTGCCAGCGGGTATTGTGTAATTGCTTACGGAAAAATCTTCCAGCGCCTCCCGGGCAATAATATAAATAGGCGGGTACAGCCTCATGGATTCTTCAAATACCATCCGGGTAAATTTCAGGTTGGGGTAATCATCCTGTGTGGGTACCCGGCCCTGCAGCACCCGGTCAAGTTCTTCATGCAGTTCCGCTTCTGCTTCCAGGTTTTGCGAAAGCAGGTACCATGCCCAGGTAAGCGCAAGGGAAGTGGTATCAAAGGCGGTAAGGAAAAGTGTCAGCGCTTCATCCCGGATCTGTTCATCAGTCATGCCCTTACCAGCCGTATCCTCCTGCGACTGAAGTAACAAGGAGAGCAGGTCTCCATTATTTAATTTGCTTCGTTTGCGCTCTTCAATAATTCTATAGATCGTTTCGTCCAACTGGGCCTTGGCTTTAAAAAAACGGTTGGTGCCGGGGAGCGGAAGTTTTAGCATTAATTCCGCAAAGGGTAAGGTGATTCTTCCAAACAGGCTCATCACTGTTTTTAGTGACTGGTTTATTTCCGGGGCCTCATCTTCCAGGTCCACATTGAACATGGTCTGTGCAGCAATGCCCGTGCTCATACGTACCATTTCTTCCAGCATATCCACCTTCATACCCTCCTGCCAGCCTTGCATTAAACGTGCTGCATATGCCGTCATTGCAGGGGCATACATCCCCATCATTTTATGGTGAAAGGCAGGCTGCATGATTC
>JBDSDN010000008.1:0-6462 GCA_039920545.1 Ferruginibacter sp.
ATGAACAACGGTTACTCAACAGTAGCCCTGAATACCTTAACCAATTTGAACGATTAATTTTACGGGATAGAAATCATCCCTCCGTTTTTTTATGGTCTATCGGTAATGAAGAAGGTTGGATACATACCACGAGCGTGGGTAAACGAATTGCCCAAACACTTTTAGCAAAGCAAAAAGAATTAGACCCCAGCCGCATTAGCACTTATGCTGCTGATGTTGCAAATGTTTTTAACGGGGTGAATGAAATAATTCCTGTCCGGGGATTTAATTACCGGCAGTTCGCTGTGGCCGATTATCACCGGGATCATCCCAACCAGCCAATTATTGGAACAGAAATGGGCAGTACTGTAACTACAAGAGGCATTTATGAAAAAGACAGTATTCATGCCTACTTACCCGACCAGGATATTACTGCTCCGTGGTGGGCAAGCACTGCAGAAACCTGGTGGAAATTGGCCGCAGAGAATAAATATTGGCAGGGTGGTTTTGTTTGGACCGGGTTTGATTACCGTGGTGAACCAACACCTTACAGTTGGCCAAATATCAATTCGCATTTTGGTATTATGGATATGTGTGGGTTTCCAAAAAACATTTACTACTACTACCAGAGCTGGTGGACAGATAAAGATGTGTTACATATTTCTCCGCACTGGAATTGGCCAGGGAAACGAGGAGAGCCCATTGATGTTTGGGTAAACTCCAATGCAGATGATGTAGAATTATTTTTAAATCGAAAAAGTTTAGGCAAAAAAGCAATGCCACGCAACAGTCATTTGCAATGGCATGTAAAATATGAACCCGGTAAACTGGAAGCGGTGGCTTTTAAAAAAGGAAAACGCTTAACGGCTAAAGTAGAAACTACCGGGCAGGCTGCAGAAGTAGTATTGACCCCTTACAAAACTACGATGCTGGCAGATGGCCAGGATGCAACAGTGGTCAATGTTTCGCTGATTGACAGGGAAGGCCGTGAAGTGCCTGATGCAGACAACATGATTAAGTTTTTTATAAAAGGCGATGCAAAGATAATTGGCGTGGGAAATGGAGATCCCAGTAGTCATGAACCGGATAAATGTATTGAAGGTGCCTGGCAACGAAGTGCTTTCAGTGGTAAATGCCAGGTGATAATCCAGGCCGGAAAAAGTTCCGGTACTATAAAATTTGAAGCCAAAGCTGCCGGCTTGTGGACAGGTTCTACAGATATTATTACCGTATTACCTGCCAGCAATTCCACTACCACTATTGATACAAAATATGAATTGAAAGGTGAAGCCGCAAAACCAAGAGAAGCATCAAAAATGATTGGCGCTGATATTTCTTATTTGCCGGAGTTAGAAGCAAAAGGAATAAAATTTTCTGATAATGGGATAGAAAAAGATCCTATCCTTATTTTAAAATCTCATGGATTTAATTATATACGGTTAAGAATATTTAATGACCCAAAAACGGATAGTGGTTATTCCCCAGGCAAAGGTTTTTGTGATTTAAATTATACCAAACAAATGGCAAAAAGAGCGAAAGCTGCGGGCATGAAATTACTCCTGGACTTTCACTACAGCGATTACTGGGCCGACCCTGGCCAGCAAAACAAACCGGCAGCGTGGAAGAATTTAAATTTTGAGCAACTGAAAAATGCTGTTTATGACTTTACCAAAAATGTAATCCAGGAATTAAAAGCGCAGGGCACTACGCCGGATATGGTTCAGGTAGGCAACGAAATTAATCATGGCATTCTTTGGCAGGATGGGAATATCAGCAATATTAATAACCTAGCACAGTTACTAACGGCAGGTATAGCCGCAGTAAAGTCTGTAGCTCCAGAAGTAGTTATTATGCTGCATGTAGCACTGGGCGGGCAAAATGACGAGTCGGTTTTCTTCTTGGATAATATGACTGCCCGTGGCGTTCATTTTGATGTGATTGGAGAATCATATTATCCTAAATGGCATGGCACATTAAATGATCTGAATGATAATTTAAATAACTTAGTAAGCAGGTATAAAAAAGACGTTATTATCGTAGAGTATTCAGCTAAGAAAGAAGAAGTGAATAAAATAGCATTTGGATTGCGGGGAGGCAAAGGTAAAGGCACTTGCATTTGGGAACCTTTAAATACCTGGGAAGCTATATTTGATAGCCAGGGAAAATCAAATGAATTTCTGAATGTTTATGATGGGTTAAGCAAAAAATATTTATCAAATAAATAAGATAGGGTGCGAATAATATAAAGTATGGAAAACAAAATAAAGGAAATTTTTCTTCAGCATTTTTCAAATGAGCCGCTCATCGTCCGTTCCCCGGGCCGTGTAAATATTATTGGGGAGCATACTGATTATAACGAAGGGTTTGTTCTGCCCGCTGCTATTGACAAAGCTATCTATGTAGCTATTAGTAAAAGTGATGACGCTAAAATTTATTTGTATGCAGAAAATTTTAAGGAGTATTTTGAAGTTGCTTTAGCTGATATAAAACCAACGGGCACCTGGGCCACTTATATTCTGGGTGTGGTAGATCAGTTGATAAAACGGGGGTATGCTATTGGCGGGTTTAACCTGGCCTTAAATGGCGACGTGCCGGTAGGGGCAGGGCTTTCGTCATCAGCAGCGGTAGAGTGTGCCGTTGTTTTTGCATTAAATGAATTATTTAATTTAGGGATTGATAAAATGGGAATGGTACTCATTGCTCAAAAAGCAGAGCATATTTTTTCTGGTGTCATGTGCGGTGTTATGGATATGTTTGCGAGTATGTTTGGCAAAAAAGATCATGTAATAAAATTAGATTGCCGCTCTCTGAAATACGAATACAAACCTTTAAAACTAGAAGGGTATAAATTGGTACTTTTTAATACTAATGTAAAACATTCGCTGGCATCTTCTGAATATAATACCCGGCGGCAGCAGTGTGAGCAAGGCGTGGCCTGGATTAAAGAATTTCATCCTGCCGTAATTAGTTTACGGGATGTAAACCTGAAAATGTTGAATGATCATGTGGCAGCAAGAGATAAAATAGTTTATAAAAGATGTAGGTTTATCGTAGAAGAAATAGAACGGTTATTATTGGGTTGTGAAGATTTAGAAAATGGCCCGCTTGAGGCTTTGGGCGCAAAAATGTTTCAAACCCATGAAGGGCTAAGCAAAGATTATGAAGTAAGTTGTAAAGAATTAGATTACCTGGTAGATGCCGTAAAAAATAATCCGGCCGTGCCCGGCGCAAGAATGATGGGCGGCGGGTTTGGAGGCTGTACCATCAACATTATTAAAGAAGAAGTCATTGATAATTTAATTATGCAGGTAAGCAAGTTGTATAAAAATAAAATGCATTTAGACCTGGATGCCTATACCGTCAAAACAGCTGATGGCACAGCGCAGGTTTTTTAAGTTAAATAAAAATCTTTTTTGCAATACATGAATCTATACATTTTCAAATAAAACTACTGTTATGAACTATACTCCCGATAGCAAACGTTATGAGGTTATGCAATACCGCAGGTGTGGAAACAGCGGCCTCCTGTTGCCGGCTTTATCCCTTGGCCTGTGGCACAATTTCGGCACCGTGGATAATTCCGAAAATGGAAAACAGATTTTATTTACTGCCTTTGATAATGGTATTACCCATTTTGACCTGGCCAATAATTATGGCCCCCCACCGGGCTCTGCCGAAGAAAATTTTGGTCATATAATGAAGCAGTCTTTTAGCGGAAACCTTCGGGATGAACTGATCATTTCGTCCAAAGCAGGTTATAATATGTGGCCCGGACCTTATGGGGAATGGGGCTCCCGGAAATATTTAATGAGCAGCCTTAATCAAAGTTTAAAAAGAATGCAGCTGGATTATGTTGATATATTTTATCATCATAGGCCCGATCCGCAAACGCCCATTGAAGAAACCATGCTGGCCCTGCATGACATCGTTAAAAGTGGAAAAGCGTTGTATGCCGGCATCTCAAACTATGATGCAGGGGAAACAAAAAAAGCCATTGAAACATTAAAAAACCTTGGAACACATTGTCTTATTCATCAGCCAAAATATTCCATGTTCGACAGGTGGGTAGAAGATGGCCTGTTAGCTGTTTTGGAAGATACCGGCACCGGTTGTATTCCCTTTTCACCCCTGGCCCAAGGGATGCTGACCGATAAATATTTAAAAGGTGTGCCGTCGGATTCAAGGGTGAGCAAAGGGGTAGGTTTTCTAACGCAAAATCATCTTACCCAGGAGCAGTTACAAAGGGTGAAACAACTTAATGAGATGGCGGTTGAACGTGGCCAAACCCTGGCCCAGATGGCCCTGGCGTGGATTTTAAAAGACAGTCGCATTACAACCGTTCTTATTGGCGCTAGTAAACCGGAGCAGGTTACGGACTCAATAAAATGTTTACAAAACCCCGCATTTACAACTGAAGAACTGAGCAATATTGACCTTATTTTAAAATAGTCTTTTCTAATTTACATTACTATTTACAACTGCAACAGCCAATATGAATAATTTACTGCAAACCAGCGATTACATTGTCTTCCTGATTTATTTTTTAATTGTATCATCCTACGGTATATGGATATACAAAAGAAAAAAATCGGCAGCCTCGGGTACGAAAGATTATTTCCTGGCAGAGGGTTCTTTAACCTGGTGGGCGATTGGTGCTTCTTTAATTGCGTCCAACATATCTGCCGAACAGTTTATTGGCATGAGTGGCGAGGGTTTTTTTAGCGGCATCGCAGTAGCAGCATACGAATGGATGGCGGCTATCGCTTTAATTATTGTTGCCGTCTGGTTTATACCGGTATACCTGAAAAATAAAATTTACACGATGCCGCAATTTTTAAAACAGCGGTATAATGAATCAGTGGCAATCATCATGGCAGTATTTTGGTTATTCCTTTATGTGTTTGTAAACCTTACATCTATTTTATACCTGGGGTCAAAGGCTATCAGCGGCCTGGCAGGCCAGGAACATTTTCATATTATTTTAGTATTGCTTGCACTGTTTGCATTTATTATTGCACTCGGTGGCATGAAAGTAATCGGGTATACTGATGTTATACAGGTAGCCGTACTAATACTTGGTGGCTTTGTTGCAGTGTGGCTGGCATTGGGGAAAGTAGATGAAGTGGTAAATCACGGACACAGCGCCTTTAACGGTTTTAAAACATTGCTTTCCCAGGCACCCGAACACTTTCACATGATTTTTACCAAGCCTTCGGTAAACAGTAATTTAGATTATGTAAATAAATATGTGGCCCTGCCGGGAATTACAATGTATTTTGCCGGGCAATGGATAGCCAATTTAAATTACTGGGGGTGTAACCAATACATTACGCAAAGGGCGCTCGGTGCAGATTTACAAACGGCCCGGAACGGTATTTTGTTTGCGGGGTTTCTAAAAATATTTATGCCAATAATTGTCATGCTTCCCGGCATTGCAGCTTTTGTTTTATACAAGAACGGTTATTTTGATGCCACCACTTTTGGTGGAAAGAAAGACGGGGCATATGGCGCAATTTTAAGTTTGTTGCCTGTAGGCATGAAAGGCTTATCAGTCGCAGCCCTTACCGCTGCAATTGTTGCCTCCCTGGCGGGAAAAGTAAACAGTATTTCAACAATCTTTACCCTGGATATTTACCGGAAATATTTTAACCCCGATGCCGATGAAAAAAAATCTATCTGGATAGGGCGGGTGACTATTTTAGTCGCCATGCTCATTGCCATTGCATGTTGCTGGGAAGATTTACTCGGCATTGGCCGGGAAGGTGGTTTTACTTTTATTCAGAAGTATACGGGCTTTATCAGCCCCGGGGTTTTCGCAATGTTTATTCTGGGGATGTTCTGGAAAAGAACCACGGGTGCAGCTGCTATTGTAGGGTTAATTACCGGCTTATTATTGGTTATTATTTTTAATAACTATGCAGCCGATTGGTTTGGACATGAAACCTGGTTATACACGGCTTACAATGTTGGCGATGGTAAATTCGAGATACCTTTTATGGTAAACATGGGCTGGTCTTTTTTCTTTACTGTTTTAATAATGGTGATAGTGAGTTTAGCCGGGCCTAAAATAAACCCTAAAGCCTTTGAGCTGGACTCAACAATGTTTAAATTAAAACCTGCTACCATAGCATTAATTACCATGATTGTTTTAATGGTTATTGCCTTGTACGCAAAGTTTTGGTAGCGGAGATCAGAAGAGAAGGGGTGAAAGCCCTAAGGACACATGGGAAATTAAAGCTATTGCTAGGATTGGATATTAAATTGAGAAAATAGTTCAAATATTTTTAAAATAAAGATGCCCTGAATTTCCAGGGCATTCTGTATGATTAAATGATAACTTCTACATTAAATTCAGAGCAAGAGCCAGCAGTGTGCAGTTGAAGGGTAAAACAAGAGAGCAATATCCGCCGCCAATGGCATAAACTCCAAAGAAAGCCACGACGGAGAGCAAAAATAAAATCCAGTAAATACCCCTCGATTTTT
>JBDSDN010000009.1:0-22297 GCA_039920545.1 Ferruginibacter sp.
CCCCGGTTCTTATTTTATTCCAGAGTTCTACTCTCTCCTGGTTATTAAATTTAGAGTGATAGATGGCGATGTTGCCACCAAAATGTTTTTGCAGTCTGCGGATAATCTGTGCCGTTAGTGCGATTTCCGGCAAAAGATAAAGTACCTGCATTCCCCGGGTAAAATATTCTGCAATGAGTTTTATATATATCTGGGTTTTACCACTGCCGGTAACGCCATGCAGGAGACACACATTTTTTTCAATAAATATCTCACGGGTTTGTTGCAAACATTTTTGCTGCATTTCACTAAGATCAAAAGATACGGCGACATTTTTTGGCAGGGATTGCAAACGATCAATATTTCTTTTTTCTATGAGTAAAATGTTTTTTTCGCATAAGCCTTTTAACTGGGCGGCAGTGGCGCCTGCTTTGCCCAGGAGTGCTGTTTGCGTTACCTCCCCAACTGTTTTTTGCAGGTGCAGGTAAGCTAATAATATTTCCAGCTGGCGGGGTGCGCCTTTCCATTCATTTAATATTTTACTCAGCGATTCTTCATTATCTACCTGGGGGTTTAATAAAACATAATTCTCCATTTTAATTTTATACCGCTCTGTAAGTTCTTCCCAGATAAAACAAACTTTTTTATCAATAAGTTTTTTTATTACAGGGTATACATGGGTTGCATCTAGTATCTGCTGCACCTCCGCAAGCTGTAATTGCTTTTTTATGAGAAGGGCTTCTGCTACGAGGAATTCTTCATCAGCTAAATTGGAGAAATCATCGCTGACAGCTTCGTTGAATATTAAAACCGTTTCGCTGCTAAGTTTAAAATTTGCAGGCAGGGCAGCCGCCATTACTTCGCCTTCCGTACACATGTAGTAAGTGCTTATCCAGTGCCACAGCTGCAATTGCTGCGGATACAGCATAGGAGCATCATCCAGTACATTCAGAATTGGTTTTGTTTTAAATTCCGGGTCTGTATTGAGAGTAGATTTAATGATACCGGCATACTTTTTATTTTTTCCAAACACTACTTCTGCCCGGCAACCTGGCATAGCCTGAGTTATCAAATGAGCAGGAACTGCATAAGTGTATACGGTGGGCAAAGCCAGCGGCAATATAATTTCGGCCCAATGGGTGTATCTCTCTTCTGCAAATTGTATTTCCAACTCTTCACTCATTCCTTATTTTTTATCCAACTGGCATTATATTTAATTAAGGCTTCTTCCATTTTACGATAGACCAATTCTTTCAAAATTTTTGTATCCTGCAAGGTAAATTTGTTTACGGCTATCTCTTCCAGGAAAACTGCCCGGGATTTTCCCGGGGTTAATGAGAAAATACTTTCGTAGCCGAGCCGGTCATAAGCATCCAGAAATACAACTGGTTGTACGGGCGTCTGGGTTTCTATGGCCACTTTAAAAGCGCCGTCATAAAACTCTTTTAGCGGATGATGGGTCATATTAAAAGTTCCTTCCGGCGCCAGTACAATAGAAATATTTTTTTTAAGTATAGATTTTAATTGCCTCACACTTTTTGCCCTCGCCTGCAGGTTTCCTCTTTCTACCATTATGGTTGCCTGCCGGTAAAAAAAACCAAACACTGGAACCTTTGCCATTTCGGCCTTTGCTAATATGCGGATGGGTTGTTTACGAAAGGCTTTCATTAAAACCGGGATATCCATATAAGAAATATGGTTAAAAACAAATACGGCCGGGTGCCCGGTTGCTTTGGGCGCTTCAAAAACATTGGTATGATTAATTGCGGTAAGCAGCATAAAAATATCGGCCCAAAACCTGCAAATATTGTAAATCATATTACCTCCACTTACCCTCCCAAAAAAGGAAGCAATAATTACAAAAGGAAATAAAACAAACATTAATACAATAAAAATGGTGAAGGCATACAAGGTGAAGATTACGCTTAAAATTTTTCTCAATGTTTTCATACCTGGTTACGAAAATACAGTTGAAAATCTTAATGTGAGAAATTGTAAAACTTATTCAATTACAAAAAGGGCTGGATATAAGCATGGTTTATATAAGCATTGCTGGTATGTAGTTACTGCATAAAAAATTAAATGGAATATATTTGCCAATAGTTTGGACAGTTAGCTCAGTTGGTTAGAGTGCTACGTTGACATCGTAGAGGTCATTGGTTCGAATCCAATACCGTCCACATTTATTTAGAGAGATATTTGCAGTTGCACTTTGATTTTTAGTGGAACATGTATACTAAGAGCCTGTAATTTATCGTAAAGCAACTGCTTTTAAATGCTGATATTGGTTAAATCAATCAGCTTGTACGCCCGATTGCAGCAAGTACCTAAGTGAGGAGGCACGACGAACGGGGTACTGCGTAAAGCGGGACCAAAGCCGGGAAATGAAAGACAGCTGGCGTTCAAACCACTGAAATTCAATTATTATAGCACTACTGCAAGCCCAGTAAGAAAATTTGAAAAAACTTACCAATATTTAGGGTAATACCCTACCTTTGCCGTCCTAAATTTAGGTACGTTATGTTAGCAATAGTAAAAATAGCCGGTCAGCAATTTAAAGTAAAAGCAGGAGATAGCTTATACGTTCCGCATATAGCGGGTGAAGCAGGAGATGCAGTAGAATTTTCTGACGTTTTAATTACACACAATGGTGATAAAGTTATAACCGGAGCGGATGTAAAATCTGTCGTGAAAGCAGAAATTTTAAGTAGCCTGGTTAAAGGAGAAAAAGTAATTGCTTTTAAAATGAAGAGAAGAAAAGGCTTCCGTAAAAAACATGGTCACCGTACACAATACACGCACATAAAAGTGACCGCAATTGCCTAATAAACTATTGAGCATTTTTTGCGAGGCCATGTTTAAAATCGGCGTAGCGAAAACTAAAAATAACTCACTAAAAAATCATTTATAAATGGCACATAAAAAAGGTGAAGGCTCAGTAAAAAACGGCCGGGATTCGCAAAGCAAAAGATTGGGTGTAAAAATTTTTGGAGGCCAGGCTGCAGTAGCCGGAAATATTATTATCCGCCAGCGTGGAACACAATATCATCCCGGAAAAAATGTGGGTGTTGGGAGAGACTTTACCATCTTCGCATTGACAGATGGACTCGTAGAATTTAGAAAAGCAAAGGGAGATAAAACATTTGTTTCCATAAGTGAAGTAGAGGCAACTGCCTAATTTTTTTTGATATTTTTTTTGGTAATATGAAAATAGTATATATTTTTAAGTATTATTTACTAACCAATTAAATTCAAAAAAATGGCAACAAAGAAAAAAGCAGCTCCTGCAAAGAAAGCTGCTCCTGCAAAAAAGGCTGCTCCTAAAAAAGCTGCTGCAAAAAAAGCCGCTCCTAAAAAAGCTGCTCCTGCAAAGAAAGCCGCTCCTAAAAAAGCAATGGCTAAAAAGGCTGCTCCTAAAAAAGCAATGGCTAAAAAGAAGTAGGTTTTGCTTCTTAAAAAAGCAAAAAATAGTAAGTCCTGGTTTTTACCGGGACTTTTTTTATGACCTGTAACGCCTTGTCATCCTGAGTTTAAACAAAATCGTTGCATCAAATTTTTGTATCAATCTCCGTGTATTTGTTAGAATAAATTTATATAAAACATAAATTTCCATTTATTAATTTTGGTGATGACTAATTATGAAATAGCAGACTCTTTTTCACTCCTCTCTCAATTGATGGATATACATGGGGAGAACTCTTTTAAATCTAAATCGTACTCGGCCGCAGCATTTACTATTGAAAAACTTCCGTTAGAATTGAGTGAAATGGAGGAAAAAAATATTGCTTCTATCAAAGGCATTGGTGCATCAACATCACAGAAAATTTCAGAATTATTGCAAACCGGGCATTTAAAAACCCTTGACGACCTTTTTTTTTCTACGCCTCCGGGAGTCGTAGATATGTTAAAAATTAAAGGTATCGGCCCAAAAAAAATACATACAATCTGGAAAGAAATGGAGATTGAAAGTATTGGTGAATTACTTTATGCCTGCGTGGAAAACCGGTTGAAATTATACAAAGGCTTTGGAGAAAAAACGCAACAGAATGTAACTGATAAAATTAATTTTTATTTAAAAAATATGGGCACTCATCTGTATGTAAGTGCAGAAAAAATTGCTGCTGAAATTGAACTTTTTTTAAAAGAATTATTCGGTGAAAAAAAGGTTTTAACTACCGGCCATTTCAAGCGCCAGATTGAAACGGTAAATGAATTGGAATTTGTAATTGAAGCAGATAAAAACTATGTAGAAAATTGCTTTAAAAAACTGGAAGATTTTAGCCCCGTAGAGCAGACTGAAGATAGCCTGACTTTTAAAACATCAGCAGGGATCAATATAAAATTACATCCCGTAACAAAAGAAACTTTTCTCAGTAAAATAATAGAAACATCATCGCCGGAATCTTTTGTAAATGAACTTAAAGCCCTGGGAATAGATTTTAAAAATCATGAGGATGAAGAAGGTCTTTTTCGGGCGGCAGGCCTGGCATTTATACCGCCGGCACTAAGGGACTATACCGGCATTATTGCACTCTCAAAAGAAGGAAGATTACCAGATTTTATTAAAGAAGGAGATATAAAGGGCATAATTCATTGCCATAGTAACTGGAGTGATGGGAGTAATACCATTGAAGAGATGGCTAAAGCCGCACGGCAAAGAGGAATGGAATACCTCGTAATAAGCGATCATAGTAAGTCCGCTTTTTATGCCCAGGGGCTCAATGAAGAAAAAATTAAAGCCCAGCATCTTTATATTGATGAATTGAATGAAAGCCTTAAACCTTTTAAAATTTTTAAAAGTATTGAAAGCGATATATTAAATGATGGCAACCTGGACTACGCTGATTCCGTACTTTCCGGTTTTGACCTTGTAATTGCCTCGGTGCACAGTAACCTGAAGATGACGCAGGAAAAGGCAATGATGCGTTTAATAAAAGCTATTGAAAATCCCTTCACCACTATTTTGGGACATATGACGGGAAGACTTTTACTCAGCAGGGAGGGCTACCCTATAGATCATAAATTAATTATAGATGCCTGTGCTGCAAATGATGTCGTGATAGAATTAAATGCACATCCCAATCGCCTGGATATGGATTGGCGGCACATTGCATACGCTTTGCGAAAAAATGTTTTAATCTCTATAGATCCGGACTCACATTTTACTGAGGGGCTTGATGATATAAAATACGGAATACTGGTAGCCCAAAAAGCTTTACTCCCCAAAGAAAAAAACCTGAGCAGCTTTAGCCTGCAAGATTTTGAGAAATTTTTAAGTGTTAGAAAATTGTCAAAAAACATTTAAAAAAGGAATTGACAGCGGATGAGTTTAAAAAAATGGGCCGCCTTTTTATAATAATTTTTTCCTGGCCGTCTTTTTTAATACTTAACCGGCCAAAGGAAAATTTACAAAAAAAGTTGTTCCCTCAGTCTCTGAAGTTTCAAAATGTATGCTCCCGTTGGTTTGCTCCACCATACGTTTACACATGGCCAGGCCAAGGCCGGTACCAGAAGTTTTAGTAGTGAAATTGGGCGTAAAAATTTTGGACTGTATATTTTCACTTATGCCCGTACCGTTATCTTTTATTTTAATGAGGACGGTATTATTAATTATTTGTTCAGTGATTATAATTATGGCTAAGCTGCCTTCAGGTACTGCCTGTTGGCCATTTTGAATAAGGTTAGTAAACAACCGGTTTATATGGGTTTTATCTGCATTAATAAATGCAGGCTCTTTTACTAAATGCCAGGTTAGGGAAATTTCTTCATTGCCGTCATATAAATGCTGTATCGATTTTAGCGATTCGTTTAAATCTATACGTTGCTTATCGGCATTTTCAATGTTTGCAAACTGGCTGAATTCACTGGCAATTGTGCTGAGGTGATCTATCTGTTCTACCAGCGTATTAGCAACTCTTACAGAAAGTTCTTTTACATTTGGTGCATTATTTTCTATAGACTTCTGGAGAAACTGCATACTTAGTTTCATGGGCGTGAGGGGATTTTTAATTTCATGTGCAACCTGCCGGGCCATTTCCCGCCAGGCACCCTCCCTTTCCGTTTTTGCCAGCGCTTCAGCGCTCTTGTCTAATTTGTTTACCATTTTATTATATTCTTCTACCAAACCCCCGATCTCATCTTTCCGGTGCCAGATGATTGCTTCGTTTCTCTTGCCCAGGTTTATTTTTTTCATTTTTTCACTGATTAATGAAAAAGAGCTGGTAATGCGGTTTGTTATAAACAGAGCAACGATTCCGGCAATTAAAAAAATGAAGGCATTCAGGTTAATTATGGTAACCAGGAAGTTAGAAATTTCATCTTTTAATTTACTCTGTGAGGTGAAATACGGGATATTGAGGTAAGCATATTCATTACCGGAAGCATCTATTATAGGAACGTAGTTGCTTAAAAAAATTAGTTTTCCAATGTGCTCTTTTTGAAAAAACTGTACTTCTTTTTCATGATTTAAATGATAAAAAGCCAATGGTTCCATTTTAGTACTTACAATCCCTTTTATATAAGGAAGAGGTAAGGATGAAAATTTCAAATCGCCCTTCAGGTTATATAAATTAACGTCTACCCCGTGGATTTCAGAAATTTTATTGATAGCCTGTTCTATTTCTTTTTTGCTGGAAAACTCCTGCATCTGCAAAGTATCACTCATAAGCCAACCGCTGCTTAAATTACTTTTTATTTCTTTTTCCATTATATGAATAGTGTTGCTTAGTTTTTCCCGGTTATTATTTTCGTACCGGCCTATGAAAAACAAAATAGTTGCAATACCGATTACCAAAAAAGAAATAGTACTGAAAAATATTATAGTGCCATGAACCTGGTTTCTGATAGTAAGTTGCAGGTAATCCTTGATCCTGGAAGGATAAAGGCGGGAGCGGATTAAGACATTTATTATCCAGAACAAAGCAGTAAGTAACAAAAAGCCGCAAAATAAATAGGAGAAGAGCGTTAGGGATTCTATAGACAGGCTGTTTTCTTTTGCAATTACGACATATTTATTACCACCGGCATTATACCACATTTCGCTGTGGCTATTTGTATTGAGCAGCAAAAATGGCTGCCCGGCAAAATACCTGTTCGGGAATTTTGTAGCAAAGGGATAATCATTATAGCTGCTGATCAGTTTGCCATTACTATAGATTGCAAATGCATAAGTGGAAGAATTTTCAATGGCATTGTTATGGCCCCGGCTAAAAAGTTCAGGATACAAGGTTTCGTTTCGCACATTTTTCTGACTCACTAAAATAAATATACTGCCCGCCAGGTGTTTGGAAGCATCGAGAATAACTTTTTTTATGATATAGCTAAACCTGTCATAAGCCTGGTCGTAATAGAAAAGCCCAGGCACACCGGTAGGCTTTGCCTGGGTATTTAATATTGTATTCAATTGATTATATGTAACAGGATCGGTATTGTAAAGTGACTGTTCGTTATTATCAAATGAAAATATTTTGGTATTATACTTATCCGTATAGCCGGAAAAATTATTGTTGACCAGGCTATCTTTAAAAAAATGATTACTACTTTCCGATTTAAGCCGGTAAAAGTTATCAGCCAGGTAGTCGGCCCGAAAGTCAGTAAGCATCGTATTTAAAAGGGTTTCGCTTGTAGCATCTGCTTTGGTAGCCAGTATTTCAGCGTAATGTTTTCTGTTCCTTATTTCCTTACGTTTATTTTCCACTATTATTACTGCTGAAATTGATATGGAAAAAAAGAAAAGCCAAAAAATCATTTTAGAAGTAATCAACCGGGAAGCAAACAGGTTTAATTTATCAGCATTTAATAAAAATAAAAAAAGTAAGAGCCACGCCAGTACATATAATTCAAAGCCGGCAACAATAGTGGATATTCTTACACTCAACATGATTAGTGCCAGTACACTTACCATGAGGTATAGGGCAAAAAAAGGCCGGGGATAATGCGGTTTCAATAGGTATATAATGATCTGCCCTAAAAAAAAATACCCTATGGCCAGAAAGCACAACACAATAAAGCCGATAACGCTATAAATATTTAAGGAAAAAAAATTGATGACATCAAATGAAATGTGAGAATCAGCAACCAGAGAACGTATAATATGAGCACCCGAAAATGCGGCTTCCAATATTATCAAACATCCTGCAGCAAGTAAAAAGTATTTTACAGCATTATTTTTTAAGGATAACCGAAGACCTCTGTCGTTTAAATGATACCGTACAAAAGTCACCAGCCATAGAAAAAGTATAACGTTTATTAGTAAATCACCTAATGACCTGAAGACTACATTGGACCCATAAACTGCAGGATCGAACAACTCAAACTGTCGAAAATTAAGGGGTATGGGGTAGAAGTAACTGAGGCCTCTAAAAATAATTACGGTAGCAAATAAAAAAAGCAGCCCTGTAAAAAAGCCTTTTGTTACTGAAAGGTAAGCTGCATAAAAATGAATAAATAGAAAGATTAATAAAACTGCAACAAGCCGGAACCAAACAGAGAAAATATTATTTTTAAAATCGGTACCAGCTACTTTCTGCACAATATGAAAAAGTGGCGGCCCGGTTATGGAATTTACACTGCCCGTAGGGCCGATACCACTCGCAACATCATAAGCGGCGGAAATGCTACTATTAGCAACAAACTGATTTTTCAAGTAATCATTGGTTACTATATAATTCCACTTTACGGGAATTAATCCTACAACATATATACCTTTTAGGTTTCTTTTGATCCAGGTATAATAGCCATTAGAAAGTTTTACAAAACCGACTTCTTTTTGGGATGATATAATAGCTGCATCCGGAAAAATGGTTTGGGTTGTCCAGTTAGTCAGCTGCATCTGGTTGGAAGCATCCGGTTGATAACTAAATAAAAAATATTTTTTGGCAGTGTACTCTTTAAAAAAAGCTTCATCAAAATAGCCGCCGGTCAACCGGGAAGTAAAGTTGACATCCTTCAACGTATGCTGAAAATCTTTTTCAGCGTTTTGTAAAGCGGCTGTAATTTCCCGTTGTACCGTTTTAAAGTTTGAATTTGCAGACCAGTAATTATCTATTATAAATGAAATTGTTACAAGCCAGGCTGCTATTACAAGGAGGTAAAGGTGCTCTTTTAAAAAACGGGGAATTTTTAAATTACTATGCAAAAGTTTATCGTTAGTTAGACCTGGGTTAAATATGTTGCTTTTTTATTTTATTCCATAGTGCATCCATCTCCTGCAATGACATGTCATGCAGAAATCTATTTTCTACAGCAGCGGCTTCTTCCATACCGGTAAAGCGACGGATAAATTTTTTATTTGTTCTCTCCAGAGCATTTTCGGCATCTACGTGCAAAAACCTTGCAAAGTTTACCAGGGAAAAAAACACATCACCTAACTCGTCTTCCATTTTATCTTTAGAGCCAGAATTTACGGCTTCTTCAAGTTCCTGTATTTCTTCCTGCACTTTTTCCCAAACCTGTGTAGTATTATCCCACTCGAAACCAACCAGTTTGGATTTTTCCTGCAGTCGCATGGCTTTTACCATGGAAGGTAAAGATTTAGGGACGCCTCCCAACACAGATTTTTTCCCTTCTTTCAATTTAATTTTTTCCCAGTTTTGTTTTACTTCATCATCATCAATTACGGTTAATTTTTCCCCACCATCTGCCGGGGTGTAAATATGTGGATGGCGTAGAATTAATTTTTCACAAACACCTGAAATTACTTCCTGCAGGGTGAACGCTTTTTTTTCTGAACCAATTTTAGAATAAAATATAATATGCAGCAGCAGATCGCCCAACTCTTCTTTTATGCCCGCCCAATTATCATCTGTTATAGCATCTGCGAGTTCATAGGTTTCTTCAATGGTAAGCTGCCGGAGGGTCTCGGCAGTTTGTTTTTTATCCCAGGGGCATTTTTCCCGGAGTTCATTCATAATGCCTACGAGGCGTAAAAATTCACTTGCTATTGCTTGCATAAGATTAAACTTTTAAAAACGAGAAAAACAGAAATATAGTAAACAAAATCAGCACAATGAACAGCAGCCAGGTATTAAGTAATAAAAATTTGACAATTGTTTTTGCCCGCCGCTGTCCATAAAAGTTACGCATAGCTTTGTATTCGTAAAAAAAAAGGAGCATGTATAATAGCCCGGAAATATAGGAAAGCCACGCCCAATGTACATTTTCAGAGAGCTTATTTATTAATATAATTGCGAGCAGGCTGATAAAAACAAAAATGTATAAATGAATACTAAATATTGCATGACTGGCGTAATAAAAATCCTTGTTACGACGGTATAAAAATTTTAAAAAAAGCGCAAATAGCGGCAATGAAATAAATAACATCGGGGGTATGTTATGCATTAAAATATTTATTAAAGAGCCGAACATTTTAGATGGATCATCCCGGTATTTCTCATTTATCTCTATTTGTTTGTACGTTATCTGCCTAAGTACCCAACCATCTTTTTTAATGCCTTTCTCCCGTAAAGAATCATACTCCTTCCTGCTTTGATATTCGTTCCCAAACCGGAGAACCCCTTTTTTAGAAATACTGTCATTATAAAATTTAAACTGCTGCCTGGTCATTGGCTTACCATCATTTAACTCTTTAGTAAATTCTTTAAACGCTACAGAATCCATAGAATTGATAGCCTTCGCAGACTGTCCGTTAAAACTTTGATCAGGTTTAATATTATCAAAATGATATAGTGAAAAAAAGATGAGAAAAAAGATGGCAGACGTAAATACATACATCCTGATGGGATTCAGATAACTAGTGCGCCTGCCCATTTTATACTCGGAGGATAAAAAACCCGGTTTAGTAACTAAAAATTTTAAGGTGCTGAAAAACTTACCGTCAAAATGAGTTATATCGTTAAAAAAATGGGTAACAAGGTGCCAGGCAGATTCGGCAGGTTCAATATTTTCCTGCCCGCATACACTGCAGTATTTTCCATATACTTCAGCGTTACAATTCAGGCAGTTTTTTTCAGTCCGTTCATTTAAATGGCTCAATGCAGGTTATTTTGTTAAAAATAATAAAGTTTAATTGCAACCATGTAGTTAAGATAAGGTTTGCATGGTAACTTCGTAACCATTAATAAAATAACTATGAAAAAATGCCTGCTGGTTATTGTTACCGTATTTTGTTTTACAGCAAGTTGCCTATCCCAATTTTATTATAAAGATATTTTGAGCAATCAACAATTGATGGCGGATATGGCATTATACAAAGAAAATAAAATTAAGGTAATTAATATTAAAAGCTTTGAGAATGACGGCAGCCCCAGCCGGGGTTTTTTTTGCCAGAAAAGAATAAGTAAAGATTATAAAAGAGTAGAGTTACTCACCCGGTCAGATGTAACAGGTAAAGCAATTTCCACCTCTGCTTTTAATAACAGTTTCCAGCTTGTAAGTACAACAGATAGCTCAAACAGTGCTGTGACAGATAATTTTTATTTATATGACAGTAAAGGAAGAATCCAATCTATAAAATCTTCCGTTCGGTCTAACGATGATGATTTTACAAATGAAATGCATGAGGAACATATTTATAGTTATAATGAAAACAACCAACCGGTGAAAATGATCAGGATTAAAAACAACCGGGATACCAGCATTATTCTTTTTGCAAATGATGAAAATAATAACGTTGCTATTGAAAAGGATACTAAAAACGGCGGCAAATATTACTATTATTATGATGCAAAAAAACGCCTGGCAGACATTGTACAATCCAACGATTTTAAAACAAAATTACTGCCGGATTATTTATTTGAATATAACGGAAGTGGCCTGCTTACCCAAATGACCAGTACAGAAGAAGGTGGCAATTATTATTTTATTTGGAAATATACTTATGATAACGGCCTGCGGGTTAAAGAGAAATGTTATGGGAAAGACCGAACCTTATTAGGCAGCGTAGAATATGAGTATAAATAGGTGCTGATTATTATTTTAAAAATTCTTTAGGAGTGAATACCTTCAGAGTAGCAATTGATTCATTTTTTAATTGCTTATCGCCTGAAATAAAATAATCCGATTTATAGTGAATAGCAGTATAGTACTGCAAAGCATCCTCAATGTCATTGATTTTAGAATGCAACAAAATCAATATATTTTCATGCGAAATGTCAATTACCCTTACATCTGCGAATAGGGTTCCTGATACACTGGTCTAAAGCAAATACCTTGTACCTCCCCTGCCGTTTGAGGTTTCATTTTGCAACCTCAAGGTTTATTGCTACTTTCTAAGGTTTCAATTTGAAACCTCAAACCTTCAAACTCTTCTTTTGTAAGCTAAAACATAAAGTCTGTGGGGAATCGTTTAATATTTCGTTTTACTGCAAGGTTCAGGGCTTTAGCTTCTGTATCGTAAAGGATTGCTAAGTCTTTATCCAGCATTACCCTTTCTGCCCTTACTTAATAAATCCTGTTTTGGATACTTTTTATTATTTGCATATTGATAGGATTAAAAGTTATTTTATTTTCACCCAATTAATTTTTTGAAGAAATATAAAAATTTAACTGTCAATTATTAAAATACTGAACAAATTATTTACAGATGAGAAAATACAGGACACTTTAGTAACAGGTACATTCAAAAATTGTGGTACATGCAAAACCTGTTCTTAAAATTTAAAAACCTTTCCACCAGCCATTACTTCCTGCGTTTGTTCATTAAAGGTTGCTTTAAAACCGGTGCGTACTGCGGCATTGGTCATGATGTTGGCAATAGAGTGATAATAGCCTGCTTCTACAGGGCCATTCGGTTGCTTGCGGCTGCGGATACATTCCATCCAGTTGCACATGTGAGCAGAGGTAAGCGGATCGGCTCCCGTGTTTGCAGAGGCCACTGTTGTTGCGGATGCATCTGCCAGGTTAAATTCGGGCAGCAGGTTAGCCTTCATATTCATAGCCTCTGCCATCTTTTGCGAAAGGCCACCCTTTGGTGAAACTTTATTAGTAATAAGATTAAGATCACCTCCATTGGAATAGTAAATCTCGGATGGATTTTCATCCCCATTATGCATGCGGGAACCGAAGGTAACCTGGAAACCTGTAGCCGGATCATCCTGCGGGCCGTAATCAAAAACAGCGGTAAGGGTATCCCAATTTCTTCTTCCATCTTTCCACAAATATATACCACCATTGGCTACTACACTGCGGGGATGTTGCAACCCCGTAAACCAGTGCACAGTATCTATTTGGTGACTCATCCACTGCCCCGGCATGCCTGAGGAGTAGGGCCAGAACAAACGATACTCGAGATATTTTCTTGGATCCCATGCTTCAAAAGGGCGGTTCAATAAAAAACGTTTCCAGTCAGTATCTTCTTCTTTTAATTTTGCCACCAAAGCAGGCCTCCGCCAACGGCCCGGTTGGTTTACATTCCATGTCAACTCCACCATGGTAATGGCACCAAACTTACCTTCTTTTATAAATTTTTCGGCAGCCTTGTAATTAGCGCCGCTTCTTCTTTGTGAGCCTATCTGCACAATCTGCCTAGAGGCTTTAACGGCTTTTAATGCAGCACGATTATCTTCCATTGTTTCTGCAAATGGTTTTTCTATATAAGCATCCTTACCTGCTTTTACTGCTTCAATGGCATGCAGTGCATGTTGAAAATCGGCTGTACTGATAATAACCGCATCCAGGTCTTTTGTGCCATACAACTCATCATTGTTTATACAGGCCTTTACATCGTGGCCCAATTTTTCTTTCAGAAAATTTTTTCCTTCTTCCCTCCGCATCTTCCACAAGTCGCTTACGGCTACTATATCAAAATTTAGTTCTTTATAATGATTCAGAAACGAAGGGCATAAAGATTGCCTGAACCGGTCAGAAAAACCAACAACCCCAATACGAACCCTGTCATTGGAACCGATAATATTGGCATAACTTTTTGCGCTGAAACCAAGGCTGGCTGCATAAATACCTGCTGAAGCTTTAACAGTGTTTTTAATAAATTCACGGCGATTGTTTGACATGGCGAAGATTTTATTGTTGAAAAAAATTAAGTGAGCAGACTTAGTCAAAAGTCATTAGTCAATATTCTCACCATTGACCTATTGACTTATTGACTTATTGACACATTGACCTATTGACTCATTGACCTTATTTCATTTCCTGAATTTTAATACTCCTGAACGATACATAATTACCATGATCCTGCAAAAGAATATGCCCTGTTGGTGCCATTCCAAAATTGGCCCATTTTTCAAATTTACTCCTGGCAACAAGAGCATAAAAATAGGGCGTGCCTCTTTTGTATTCAACAAGCTTCCATCCGTTTAAAAAATGTTCTACTCTTCCGTCGGGAAATACAATAACCATTCCCCTGTTCCATTCACCAACCTTTCTGCGTGCCCTCGGTTCTTTTATTGAAGGAATGAGATCATATAAAGAAGCCAGGGTTCTATTGCCGATAGAACCGAGTTTGGCATCGGGATGTTTATCGTCATCTAATATCTGGTATTCCAATCCTATCGCCGAGCCCTTGTTCTCTTCTTTTTCTGTTACAAAATATTTTACACCACTATTGGCCCCTTCAGTAAATTTAAATTCGAACTGAAGAATAAAAGCGCCATATTCTTTAAGGGTAATAATATCACCGCCGTTCGTTGATTCTGAACCGTTGCCAGCCAGCACACTAAGTTCCCCATCTTTAACTTCCCATCCAACAGCAGGAAATTTATCTTTATATGCACCACGCCATCCATCTGTTGTTTTACCATCAAATAATAATTGTACCCCATTCAATTTCTCCTGTACAGAAATATTATTCTTTAAAAGATTGGCAACAAAAATATTATTCGGGGGGGTTGGTTTTAAGCCCGATGTTTGAATCCTTATTTTCCGCCAGCGTATCTGCTTGCCGGCTTCTTCCGGTTTATTGATAGCATGAACCTGTAATGCAATAAAACCCTGTGGCGAGAGGTCATCTTCAATTTGTGCAGCAGCTTTACCATTTAAAAATGTGCGGACCGTATTACCGATGCATTCCACCCGGCACGTATTCCATGCTTTTAAAACAAGCGGCTGTTTGGCGGCAGGATTATATTCCATTGGATAAATCCAGTCTCGCCTTGCCTCATCATAAATACCTCCCGACCATGCCCTTGGAGAAGGATCAATTTCAAACTGGTATCCAAATACTCTTCCGTTTTCAAATTCGGTTTTGCTCTCACTACGAAACTGCACACCAGAGTTCATATCCTGCTCCAACCTGAATTCGAACTCCAGTATAAAATCGCTGTATAATTTTTCAGTGGCAAGAAATGAGTTAGGGGTATTGGCAACTGTAGTCCCAATGATCTCTCCATTTTTCACTTCATATTTCGCTTTTCCATTCAACTGTTTCCAGCCATTAAGGTCCCTGCCATTAAAAAGATTTTCCCAATGTGCTGTTGTTGTCTTCTGGGCTATTAGAGTAAGTGAGAAGAGGCACGCAGATAGGAGTAGTAGCAACTTAATTTTATTCATCAGTTTTTATTTATTTGTAAATATTTAAGCTAAAACATTTATATAAAATAGATCCTATCTAAAAGCAATTTAATCAGTGTTAAGCAGCAATAAAAAAAAGATTTAGCAATACAAATCCAAGAAAATATACTTTAGCAAACATGAGAAAGATAATTATTTTCCAATACATAAAGTAATACCTCTTAACCAGTAAGGGTTTTAGCTTTTGAGGTAAAAATGAGGCACAAATATCATTAATTTCAAATTTTGCACTTTTAGTTTACTAACCCGAGCAGGTATATTATCCAGTTAAAACGAGTTGCTTACAAAACGATAACCTACACTTGCTTCGGTTAATAAAAATACGGGCCTGTTTGGGTCTGATTCTATTTTTTTTCTTATTTGCGCAATAAATACCCGTAAATATTGTGATTGGTTAATATAGCCAGGACCCCAAATAGCTCTGAGCAAATATTGATGTGTGAGAACTTTCCCTTCGTTTTTTACAAACAATGCAAACAGGTTATATTCGGTTGCTGTCAGTTTTACCACATCGTTTTGCTTCCAAACAGATCTTATTGATAAATCAACTTTCAGATCATTAAAATACTTAACTGTATCTCCCTCTTCATTGTTGACACCTCGTAAGGCAGACCGTATTCGAGCTAATAATTCACCTGTTCGGAATGGCTTAGATAAGTAATCATTTGCTCCGTTATCCAATGCTTCAATAATTGAATTTTCGTTTTTCTGAACAGAAAGAATAATAATTGGATTAGTATACCATTGCCTTAACTTTTTTAATACATTATGCCCACTATCATCCGGTAAGCCTAAGTCTAAAAGAATCAATTCAGGAGGATGATTCTCAGCCATTATAAGACCCTCTTTAGCGGTCGCAGCAGCCTTCATTAAATAACCATTGCTTTGCAATGTTATGTCTAATAGTTTCCGTATTTGAGATTCATCATCTATTATCAATATCTCTGCTTTATTCATAAACTTATAGCTTTATGAAGAGTTGTTTTTACCGGCAATGCAATAATAAACGTAGCCCCCCCGGATTCTGATCTTAGTAATTCTACACTCCCTAAAAGTGCTTCTGTAAAACCTTTCACAATTGAAAGTCCAAGACCGGAACCTGCTGTTGTACTTTTTGTATCTCTTGAAAACTTGTTGAATACCTCTTTGGAGTCTATGTCGGTAAATCCTTTACCATTATCCTCAATTGTTATTTCTAAAACGTCAGCAGGGCATGTAGCAGAAATCTCAATTCGACTTTCACGGGATGTATGTAAAGCTGCATTATTTAATAGGTTGTAAAGAATTTGCTGTAACATTCCTGCATCTAAACTACATAATGGTAAGTCCGGTTTGATACTTATGTTTATTTTTCTGTGTACATTATTATCTTCTACAGATTTTACTACCTGATATATTAAGTCAACTATATCGCACCAATCATATTTAGGTTGAATGTGACCTGATTCCAACCTTGAAATGTTCAGTAAATTCTCAACCTGCTGATCTAACCTCAAAGCAGCTTTTGATATTTCCGTTAGCAATTGCTCCCTGTTTTCATGCGTGAGGTATGTATTAGTTTGAAGATTATCAGTTGCGCCGATTATCGCCGCAATAGGTGTCCTCAATTCATGTGATAAAGAATTTAAAATCGTATTGTAAAGCTTTACACTGTTTGCTTTTTCTTCTTTTAATTGTGCCTGCTTTGTAACCTGCCGAATTTTATAAGTTAGCACTCCGCTCACTATTGCAATGATAAAATACATGATAAACAAAATAGTATCTTCTGTAGAACTAACGTGAAGGGTATAACGGGGAGGAATGAAAAAGAAGTTCCAAATAAAAGCACTTAACGCTGCTGAGAGCAAGACAGGCAAAATATCAAAAGTGATGGCTAATAATGAAACGGTCACCAATAAAATTAATGCAGCTACCCTGTAGCCCATAAAATTTGAAAAAGCGAAACATAAAGCCGCAACTGCCAGGATAATAGCAATACTAAAAAAGTATTGTTGCCTTTTATTAAAATGGGTTAACAGTAGTTTGTTGATCTCTTTCAATGGAAAACAAATTTAGGCAGCAATTATCACTAACCCCCACAACCCCTGCGTAAAACAGTATAAAGATTTTATAAGGATTTTCCTATAACAACACTTCCCTCGGTTATAGCATTCTAATTTTGGCGTCGAAATTTAAAATAAGATGTCGTCTCATAATCGGGTTACTGTTGCGGGTATTTTAATTGCTCTTGGAATAATTTACGGGGATATAGGAACATCACCGCTATATGTTTTGAATGCGATCATAAACGGAAAAGTGATCACAGATGAACTTATTATTGGTTCGTTATCACTTATTATCTGGACACTTACCCTTCAAACAACAATCAAATATGTTATACTCACCTTACGGGCTGACAACAGAGGAGAAGGGGGTATTTTTTCTTTATTTGCATTAGTCAGGCGAAGAAAAAAGTGGCTTGTAATACCTGCAATGATCGGTGGTGCTGCGCTTCTTGCTGATGGGATGATTACGCCTCCAATATCTGTAACATCAGCAATTGAGGGTTTGAAGCAAGTGCCTGCTTTGCATGAAATAAGCCAATGGACGGTTATTTATATTGTAATTGCCATTCTATCTGCTCTTTTTTTTATGCAGCAATTCGGAACAGCATTAATAGGAAAGTTTTTCGGACCGATAATGACTGTTTGGTTTATCATGTTAGCCACTCTTGGGGTTTTTCACTTTGCAGATGACGTATTTATTTTGAAGTCATTCAATCCGTATTATGGTATAAAATTACTTATTGTGTACCCTCACGGCTTTTACATTTTGGGGGGCGTGTTTCTTTGTACAACAGGAGCCGAAGCATTGTATTCTGATCTGGGGCACTGTGGTAAATGGAACATCAGGTATTCGTGGATATTTGTAAAGTCATGCCTTATTATTAATTACCTAGGACAGGGTGCATGGTTATTAAAAAATCACACAGGCAAATTGATAAGTGCTGCATTGATAGAAGATGGGTTCAATCCTTTTTATGGCCTTATGCCTCATTGGTTTCTTTATTTTGGAATTGCTATTGCAACGGCAGCCACAGTTATTGCAAGTCAGGCACTTATTTCCGGTTCTTTTACTTTGGTTAGTGAAGCTATCAGGCTAAACCTATCGCCTAAACTAAAGATCAATTACCCTACGGAAGCAAAAGGTCAACTTTATGTACCTGCGATAAACTTTCTGTTGTATGCGGGATGTATTAGTATTGTTTTATTTTTTAAGAAGGCTTCTAATATGGAGGCAGCCTATGGATTAGCGATTACAGTTACTATGATCGCAACTTCGATTTTGTTTGCAAATTATTTGGTATTAAGCCGGATAAAACCCAGCTTTATTTATTTGTATCTGGCTATTTATTTTGCAATTGAAGCAAGCTTTTTTTATGCGAATTTGGAAAAGTTTCCGCATGGTGGTTACGTCTCATTGATAATTGGCGGCTTGCTTTTCTTCGTAATGTTTGATTGGTTTAGAGCAAAGAAAATAAAAAACCGCTATGTTGAATTTGTGAGGCTAGAAAATTATATTCTTAAGATTCAGGAATTAAGCATTGACAAATCTATTCCCAAATACGCTACTCATCTAGTCTACCTAACCGGTGCAGATAATTTAAAAGAGATAGAGCATAAAATCATTTTTTCAATGCTAAGCAGCAAACCTAAAAGGGCAGATATTTATTGGTTTATTCATGTTGACACTGTAGATGATCCATACACGACTGAATACCTCGTAACGCATATTATCCCAAATGATATTATTAGAATAGATTTCAAATTAGGCTTTAGGGTACAGCCGCGAATTAATATGCTTTTCCGCCAAGTAATAAATGATTTAGTTACAGGCAGAGAAGTGAATATTGCAACCCTTTTTCAGGGCTTTCAAAAACAGAATGAGATTGGAGACTTCCAATTTATAGTGATGGAAAAGTTTTTAAGCTTGGACAATGAGCTTCCGTTTTGGGAAAAGATAATAATGAAGTTTCACTTCTGGTTAAAAGAAGTTTCCTTATCCGAGGAAAGAGGATTCGGATTAGAAGCAAGTAGTGTTGTTGTAGAAAAGTTCCCTTTGATGGTATCGCAACCTGCGCCTCTAAAATTAAAAAGAATAGATTATTGATGATAAGTTGGTAATGTTAACTGCCTTATCCGATTGAGTATCTTGGAAAAATCATGCAACATCAATCAATTGATACCCTTTTTTTAGATATTTTTCTATGCTTATTAAAAAAATACATCATGAACCTTTTTCTGCCGAAGGTGAAGCGGTAAAAAGAAGTAGCGTATATTCCCCAAAAAACATTATGAGCTGAATGATATAACTCACTGGCCTTTTGTAATTGCTTTGTACGTTTCAAATACTTTTTTGTTGCCTTACCAACATAGTTCTTTTTAAAGTTCTTTTTGTGTAACTGTTCAAAGAATTGATCAGTTCGGAAATAAACCTCCACCGATTTATCCATCTTCTGCCTGCTCTTTTTACTTTAAGTTTTCTTTTCGTACATACAACCTATGAACGCTGAACGGTGGGTACTTGTTTTGTAATGGTTACTTTCCGATACAAAACTTCCCAAAAATGGTTCCCAGTATATCTTTATCGTGTAGGATCTCACCGGTAATTTCACCTAAAGATTGTAAGGCCTGCCGAATGTCTAAAGCCAGTAAATCGCCGGTAATTTTAGTTTTTAACCCTGCCTGTATTTTTAATAAAGATTGTTCACAATCCAGGAGTGAAGTGTAATGGCGGGCATTTACAACAATACTCTGGTGTGTATTTATCTTTTCCTTTAAGACTAAAGATGGTAGGTGATTCACAAGTTCTTCTATTTGAATTTTATTTAATGCTGATACTTCAAAAACGGCATAATCATTCCCTGTCAATTCATTAATGCTGTATTGTAACATGCCTAAATGCCCGGCATCGCATTTATCAATTTTATTAGCTACTAATAATATCTGTTGTGATGGCTGTTGTAATTTTTGCAGGTCTTCCAGTACTTCCATTTTAGAGTTAGTGCTTGCATCAAATACATAAATCAATACACCCGCATTGTTTATTTTCTCCATTGATTTTTCAATCCCGATTTTTTCAATAACGTCTGTTGCTTCTCTAATACCTGCAGTATCAATCAAGCGGAACACAATTCCATTCACCACTAATTTTTCTTCAATTGTATCCCTTGTTGTTCCTGCAATGTCTGTTACAATGGCCCGCTCTTCATTCAGCATTGCATTAAGTAAAGTTGATTTACCGGCGTTCGGCCTTCCCGCAATTACCGCCGTTACTCCGTTCTTAATTATATTGCCTAATTGAAAAGAGGAAATAAGTTTTTTAATAGAGATTAAAATATCTTCTATTAAAAGCTCCAGCTTTTTTCTGTCAGCAAATTCTACATCTTCTTCTCCGAAATCGAGTTCGAGTTCTATTAGTGCCGCAAAATTTACCAGCTTTTCTCTCAGGAGTTTTAGATCATTGCTAAAGCCTCCTTTCATTTGCTGCAGCGCTGTTTGTTGTGCTGCTTCACTTTCGCTGGCAATCAGATCGGCCACCGCTTCGGCCTGTGTTAAATCTAATTTACCATTTAAAAAAGCCCGCTGCGTAAACTCGCCGGGCTTAGCGAGTCTTGCACCTTTTTTATACAAGCCTCTAATACCTTTTGCTGCACAAACGGGCTACCATGACAACTGATTTCCACCACATCTTCCCCGGTATAACTTCTTGGGTTTTTAAAAAGGGAAACAACAACTTCATCTATTATACTATCCTGCACTTTTAAAATACCTACATGCAAACTATGCGTTGGTTGTGATGATAAATCTTTAGAGGGGAAAATGCCATTGACAATTTCTAAGGCTTTTATACCACTTAATCGTATCACCCCAATAGCGCCAATTCCGGGGGGTGTAGCTACAGCTACAATTGTATCTTCCCAACCGGATAAATTATTTGCCATGCGGCAAAGATAAGCAGGGGATAATGAAGGAATGGAGAAGCGCATCTACAGTTTTCCAGGCAGCATTATACCTGCTATCCGCTGCAAGTCCTCGTCCTGCCGATGGCAGGTCTCCGGGCTTTTCGCTTCTATCAGGGCTACTATTTCTGCAATATATTCTTATGGCAACATTTATAGAGGCAGCGCCGGTATAAAAGGTTACAGCTTTAAAAAAGTTCTAACCTTTGATCATACCTTAAATAAAAGCTGACTAACGGTAAGCCGTAAAAGCTAGTCTCCAATACGACTCCTTTGGAGACACAATAAAAATGCCGGTATCAAAAAAGAATTCTTCTAATAAACCGCGGATAAAATTCCGGGGTTTTATTAATAATTAAATGATAACGGAATGTCTAATTTAAAACTGATATTTCGTCCCAGGTTATGTATGCCCCGGTTAGGATCCACCCCTGTTGGAGAAGTGAAGTATTTCAGCCTGCTTAAATGATCGTAGTAGGCCACATCAAATAAATTATTGGCCATTACGTATACATTAAAAATTGTTTTGCCGGTTTTATTTGTAAAGCCACTCCCAATGCCAAGATTAAATATTGTATACCCTGGCGTGGCAGTTTCTGTATTATCGGTAAGGTATACACGCTTTTGTGAACCGTAATAAACAAATTGCGCTTTTATAAAACCATTGGCAATATGATGTTCCGGAGAATTTATGTCGTAGCGCAATTCTGAAACGCCATGAAAGGGAGGAATAAACGGCAGGTATTTTGAACTATCTTTTAACAGCTTGCCATCGTTGCGGCTTTTGTTTAAGGCATATACGGCAGAAAAACTATTTTCAAAATGCAGGTTTTT
>JBDSDN010000010.1:0-6294 GCA_039920545.1 Ferruginibacter sp.
TGCAATAATTCTTAGTGATAAATGCGGTTTTCTGCAATAATTACCTTTAATTTGAATTGTATTTCGCTTTAAAGGAATTATTCCAGCATCTGCGAATTTTAAGAATAAAATATTTTCAGGTTTATATGCTGAAAATAAATTGAGTTTTCCTCCGTGCCCCAGACTATAACTGTACAACCAAAACAAATTGTTATGAGAAAAATTATGTTATTAATGGTATTTTTTGGGATGGCGGTGTTATACGCTTTGCCATTAGCGGCACAAACAAAAACTATTTCTGGTATTGTCTCAGGTGAGAATAGCGCTATTCTTTTAAGGGATGTCACGGTAATTGTAAAAGGAACAAGAACAGCGACAAAAACAGACCAGGATGGCAGGTATACCATTGCTGCCTCCAAAGGCCAGGTACTAATATTTTCTTCAGTCGGGTACGGCACAAAGCAAGTAACTGTGGGAGATAATGACCAGGTGAATCTTTCCTTGGCAACTGCAGAAAAGCAACTTGAAGAAGTTGTCGTTACGGCAATGGACATTAAAAGAAATGCCAGGGAACTAGGCTACTCTGTACAAACTGTAACCGGTAACGATATAAAACAAACCCAGAGAGAAAACTTTTTAAACGGTTTGCAGGGAAGGGTATCAGGACTTTCCGTAACTCCTACCTCCGGTGCAGCGGGCGCTTCAACCGGTATCGTGTTAAGAGGGTATAATACTATTTCCGGCACCAACCAACCGTTGTTTGTGGTGGATGGTATTATCATAGATAATCAAACACTAAACTCAAATTCTCAAAGTGGCAGTGGTATTGGCCTGGCGTCTGACGGTAACAACCGCAACAATGATAATACCAACCGTATTGCAGATATTAACCCAAGCGATATTGAATCTGTAACAGTACTTAAAGGGCCTGAAGCAACCGCACTTTATGGCAGCCAGGCCAGTTCCGGGGCCATCGTAATTACAACAAAAAAAGCCAAAGGCACTAATGGTAAAATTCTTTTAAACTATGATAACAATTTCCGGTTTCAAAAAATAAACCGCTTTGCACTGATCAATAATGATTACGGCCCGGGCGGAAGTAATAATATTCCAACTGCCCCGCCTCTATCCGGCCAGTTTACTTCCTTTGGTCCTGCCTGGGCACCCGGCACTAAATTTTACGACAACCTTCATCATTTTTTTAAAGTAGGTTTTTCTCAAACCCATAATTTAAGTGCAGAATTCGGCACACAGAATGTTGCTTTTCGGGCTTCCGGACAATATTTTAATAACGATGGTGTGGTTCCTTTCAACACCTATAAAAAATATAATTTTAAACTTGCCAACACCACTAAAATTGGCAAATACGTTACGTTTACACCATCTATCTCTTATATAAGTGCCGATAATCTCCGTCCTCTTAAAAGTTCTTCCTCTAACTCGGGTGTTGGCGGCTACCTGGTGGAGTTATATGAGTGGCCAGCCAACAATGGCATAAGAAATTACCAGGATGAACAGGGTAATAAAAACATTATTTTTAATGCAAACAGGAACAGTGATTTTGATAATCCTATCTGGAGTGCCCGTCATAACAGAAGTGGAGATAAATTAGATAGAGTCATTTCAACCTTGGGTGTAGATATTGCGCCCTTCTCCTGGTTATCAGTTGCCGGCAGGTTTGGCTACGATACTTATAAGGATGATGGATATGTGTTTACACACCCGCAGTCTTTTCAATTAACTACCGCAATTGGTGGCAGCTTGGATAATTATTACCGGAAATATACCGGGTATAATCACACCATTACAGCAACAGTTAAGAAGAAGCTTGGCAATTTTACCGGCAGACTTTTGGCCGGAACAATGTGGCAGGATCTCCGGACAAAACAATTTGCAATCTATGGCACTAATCTTAAAGATTCCAGTAGTACAGATAGCAGTAACACAACAGAAAACACCCGGAAAAGATTATTGAATAATAACAGGGGCTTACCTAATCAAAATATATTCCGGGAGCTGGCTTATTTTGGAGAAGCATTTATCGGATTTAAAAATCTGGCGTTTCTTACTTATTCCCATCGGTTTGAATCAGCCTCTCCCCTGCCTGCTGCCAATAGAAATTATAATTATCCTGGTGTAAGTTTAAGTTTTATTGTGTCAGATATTTTCCCTGGAATTAAAAAAGGTAATTTTCTTAGCTATGCGAAATTAAGAGCCTCCCTCGCCCAAACGGCCCGCTTAAATGATCCTTATAGCAACCAATCTTTTTTTGTAAATAATTTTAGCAGTACTACTTTACCGGCTACCTATACTTATGGTTTCACCAATGCCAACCCCTTACTAAAACCTGAAAAGCAAAAAACTTATGAAGTAGGCACAGAATTAAGGTTTTTAAACAATGCCATTTCGGTGGAAGCGGCTTACTATAATACACTTGCTTTAGATCAGATAGCACAGGGGTACCGGGCAAGTTATGCCACTGGTTATATTTTAAACACTCAAAATGCAGCTTCACTCCGCAACCAGGGAGTAGAGTTTACACTGAATCTTGTACCAGTAAAAAAAGCTGATTTTGACTGGACGATTAATTTTAATTTCAGCCACATGTGGAGTAAGGTGTTATCGCTACCGGCTTCAATTGATATTTTAAAAGATTTTTATAATTCTGATACCTATATATCAAATGTACGTGGTGGGCTCATACGTGGCCACTCTACGGGAACCATTACCGGCTCTATATATTCCAGGAATACTGCCGGTCAAATTCTTATCAACCCTACGTCAGGCATCCCGGTTGTAACCGGCGGCAATTCACTTATTGCAGATAGAACCGCAGATTTTACTTTGGGTACACTCAATAGTTTTCATTACAAGAACTGGGGCTTAAACTTTCTGTGGGATTTAAAAGTGGGTGGAGATATTTATAATGGAACAGATCAACTTTTAACCGGCCTGGGCAAAAGTGTGCGGACTGCAAACAGGAGTACCCCTATTCTGATCAATGGAGTTTTGAGCGACGGCCTGGAAAATACTGCAACCCCAACAAAAAATACCTTATCTATCGTACCGCAATACTTAAGTGCCTATTATACGGGCTTACCAGATGAAGAGTTTATTCAAAAAGATGTGAACTGGTTAAGGCTGAGGGATATTACCATCAGCTACCAGCTGCCCAAAAAAAATCTACAGCGTTTAAGAGGGTTTAAAGGCTTAAGCTTTTTTGTTACTGGCAGCGACCTGATATTATTAACGAACTATTACGGTGCAGATCCGGCAGTAAATGCAAACAACCCTGGCACCGGAGGGGTAGGTGGCTATGGATTGGACCTTGGCAGCTCACCGACACCGTTAGGCTTAAGTTTTGGATTACGGGCTAATCTTTAATGAAACTTAATAATGATCAATTAAAAAATATTTTATGCAACACAAAATTTTAAAATCATTAATTTTTCTTTGTGGTCTTTTTCTGTTAGGGGCCGTTTCCTGTAAGAAAAAAATTGATGACGCTTATTTAAATCCAAATGCCCCGGTAATAGTACCCATAGAAACAATTCTCCCGGGTGTTATCGGAGCTTTCACCGCATTTAATTCTGCCGCCGGCACAAATTATGGGGTACAGCAGGATGCCGTTTTATTGGGACGCTATATTCAATACTGGGGATCTACTGCTGCCGGGGAAAATTATGGCTCTATGGGTGGCACTATAAACAGTGATAATACCGGGGCGATATGGGCCGCAGCTTATTACGGCCATGGGCAGAATGTAAACCGGATTATTGAATGGGGCACTGAACAGCAAAAATGGGATTTTGTCGGTGTGGCCCAGGTGGTAAGAGCGTGGGACTGGCTTGAGCTCACTAACCAATATTGTGAAGCCATATTAAAAGAAGCCTTTAATACGAGTCTATCTCAATTTCATTATGATACCCAACCGGAATTTTATGACAGTAGCCGTGCCATTGCCATGAGGGCTTTAAGCAATTTAAACAGAACTGATGGGAATTTAAACGCTGCAAGCCTGGCCCAGAGTGATGCATATTTTAATAAAGGAGATATAAATAAATGGAAAAAATTCGCCTATGGTATATTAGCCCGATCATATATTGATTTGAGCAGTAAAGGAATTTTTGCTTCTAAGGGATACGCAGATTCAGCCCTGAAATATGCAGCCCTTTCGTGTACAACAAATAATGACAATATTTTAGCTACATTTTCCGCCGCCAACAGTAGTAATGGGTTCAACAATTATTTTGGCCCAACCCGTTCAAATATAGGAACAATAAGGCAGGGCGGTTATATTGCCAACCTTATGACGGGCGCAAATACCGGCGCTTTTACCGGGGTTAACGACCCCAGAACCTGGTACATCCTCAGCGAAAATCTGAATAAAACTTTTAAAGGCGTAATGCCCTGGTTAGGCGTTACAGAATATCTTAGCGGCACAACACCGACCAAGGATTACCCTAAAAATTTCTGGAGAAACCCAACACCAAATGCAACAAACGGTACTGATGACAGCACCCGCTATGTATATGGAAACAAGGGTCCATGGCCTATGATGACTGCTGCAGAGATGCAGTTTATTCTTGCAGAAGCAGCTTACCGTAAAGGAGATAAAACTACTGCCCTGGCTGCTTACAGCAATGGTATCAATTTAAATTTTGATATGCTCACGACTACCTATGCTTTTAATATTCCTGCAGGGCGGGAAATAACCCCCACCAGCAAAGCTGCGTACCTGGCAAATACTTCTGTAGTGCCACTTACTCCAACTGCACTTACTCTCACACATATCATGCTTCAAAAATATATTGCATTATATGGTTGGGGTGTGCACCAAACCTGGGTTGATATGCGTAAATATCATTATGTAGATATAGATCCGGCAACCGGAAAGCAGGTTTACGCAGATTTTATGCCACCGCCAACCGCTCCGGTTAATTACCTTATATCTACCAACAAAGGAAAATATGTATACCGGGCCAGGCCACGTTTTAATTCAGAATATTTATATGACATCCCGGAACTTACCCGTATTGGGGCTTACCAGAATCTTGATTACAACACTTTTGAATGTTGGTTCTCTATGCCATAATTATTAACCCGAAAAATAATAATAATGAAACATATAAATAAAATCATTTGGGGTCTCGGTATACTAAGTACCATTGCTATAACGGTATCGTGTACCCGTGAAATACCTCAGCTTGCAGATACCCAGCGGGATTTTAGTAATTCGGCCAGTGTGCAGGTATTTAATGCGGTTGTAAAGTCGGTACGTAACTATGTTTATGTAGATGGGGTTCCGGTTTCGGGCACGGCAATTTCTTCGGGTGCTGTTTTTCCCGCTACAGCTTATTCCATAAAACTCACCTCGGGCGAACATTCTTTTTTAATAAAGGATACCCTTTCTACTACCAAACAAACGCCTATAACTTTTTCACAAAACCTGGAAGCCGGGAAAAGCTATACCATCTTTACTTATGACACTATTACCAGTGTGAAACAACTAACCGTTTTAAATAACATCGTTATACCAACAGATACAACAGCACAGATGCGTTTTGCAAATTTTATTTATAATACTACACCGGTGCCTAATGTGGATGTGTACTCTACAAAAAAAGGCCTGGCAACACCAATATTTTCAAATGTGGCAACGAACACGGTAACGAATTTTATTCCTTACCCCTCAGGTATCACTGATACATTTTATGTTTATTCTTCCGGCACAGTTTCTCCTTTATTGGCAACAACCAAGGTAAACAGTTTAACCCGTACAAGAAGTTACACTACGGTATACAGTGGAAGCTTTAAAGGCACAAAACTACTTTCTACTTTCGCAAATTATTAATGAATAATTATTTAGAAATACAGTCTGCAAAAGAGGCTGTTTTTATTGCAGTGGATGCTATCCAAAAAATAAATAACACATTCCAATTGCAGTAAGTATTCCTACCAGGTCTGCAAGCAACATCGCCCCGATTGAGTACCGGGTATTTTTAATGCTCACCGATCCAAAATAAACGGCTACCACATAAAAGGTCGTGTCAGATGCACCCTGGAAAATTCCGGAAAGCCTGCTGGCAAAAGAATCAGGCCCGAATGTGGTCATGGTACTTACCATCATGCCCCTTGCCGCACCCCCACTCAATGGGCGAATGAGTGCCGTCGGTAATCCATCCACAAAACGGGTATCAGCCCCGAGCATACCAAAAAATTGTTTCATAGCATTTATTACTGCATCAAAAGTGCCACTTGTTCTAAGCATGCTTACCGCCACGAGGATGCCCAAAATGTATGGGATAATTCTTA
>JBDSDN010000011.1:0-5773 GCA_039920545.1 Ferruginibacter sp.
TAAGATTTGTACAACCGCCCTGAGCTTAATGCCTTGATGTTATAGAGCCTGAAATGAAACTCCCCCAATGGCTTTACACCATCAAAGGCCGCCATGGTGGTAAATGGTGTTTGTGGTGATTGCAAAAATTGATTTTAAACTTTTTTTAGGGACGAAGTGAAAATATCGGAACAGTTGCCTATAAACGCCTTCTGCTCTGCAATTATATCTTTGCCATCTCTTCCTTCACAAATTCCATCAGCACTTTTATTTTATCCGGAGAAAAATCAAATTCAAGCCCGGCAGCTTTATACAGATCAGGCAGTGTTTTTGTTCCTCCCAATGCCAGTGCGTCACAATAATTATTCAGTGCATTTTCCGGATCGTTTTTGTATTGCATCCACATGCCGATAGCACCAAGTTGTGCGATGCCGTATTCAATATAGTAGAATGGTACTTCGTACAAATGTAACTGGCGCTGCCACGCATTACTGCGGTAGTCGTTCAAGCCACTGTAATCAATAACATCATCCTGAAATTCAGCAAGTGTCTTGTCCCACGCTGCTGTGCGCTTCTCACGGGAGTGCGTTGGATTTTCATACAGCCAGTGCTGAAATTTATCAATGGTAGCGATCCAGGGAAATATGCTGATCACTCTTTCCAGTTGGTGTTCTTTAGCTCTTTTTAAATCCTCTTCGTTATCAAAAAAAGTTTCCCAATGATCCATGCTGAATAGCTCCATGGCCATGCTGGCCACTTCTGCTATTTCCATCGGGTATTCTTTAAATCCGGATAACGGTAACGGATGTGCCAAAAAAGAATGAACGGCATGGCCACCTTCATGCACCATGGTGGTAACATCCTGCATCTGCCCGGCAGCATTCATAAAAATAAACGGAGCACCGCTTTCTGCCAGCGGACAATTATATCCGCCAGGGGCTTTACCTTTCCGGCTTTCAAGATCAAGGTGCTTCATTTCCTGCATTTTTTGCAGGCACTGTCCAAAGAATGGACTCAATTTGTTGAAACAAGCAACAGACTTATGTAGCAATTCTTCGCCGGTAGCAAACGGCCTTAAAGGTTGCGTGCCCTCAGGTTCTGCATCCAGGTCCCAGGGGCGAAGGTGATCCAGGCCAAGCTTTTCTTTTTTCTTCTGATAAATATTGTTCACCAGCGGCATCACGTGCTGCTTTACCGCATCATGAAACTGGAAACAATCTTCTTTTGTATAGTCAAAGCGCCCGAGTTGTTTGAAACGGTAATCCCGGTAGTTATCAAAACCGGCATTTCTGGCTTCCTGGTCTCTTAGGGCAACCAGTTTGTCAAATAACTCATCGAGCTTTGCTTTATCCTGTAGCCTCCGGTTTTGTATTTTCCGATACACATCTTCTCTTAACGACCTGTCCTGATTTTCCAGGAATTTTGCAGCCTGTTGCAGTGTATATTCTTTGCCATCAACAGTTACCATCATCGCACCGGTAATCTGCCCGAACTGTTGCTGCAGCACGGCCATTTCTGCCTGTAGCGGGATATTTTCTTCCCGGAATAATTCAATGCTTTTGCGAATGCTGCGCAGGTAAGTATGGTAAGTTTCTTCATCAAGGCTGTGGAGATATGGAGATGCAATCAACTTTTTATTTAAAGCATCAGCCATAGGTTGAATTTGCGGCTGTATGTGTAAGCAAAAGAAATTAAAAGCTTCTTCCAGGCTTTTGTTTTCCGTATCGCAGGTCATCTTTATCTGGCGCCAGCAGGCATCTTCATTTACAACAGCTTCCAGCTCACTTTGATCTTTCAGCCATTTCTCCAAATCATTTTTACTGGTAATTTGTCGGTCGGAAAGATTTTTAAAATAAGGCTCCAGCGTTGCCCAATCAGTTAATACAAAATTGCCGGGTACAAAATCCCTTGATGTTTTTTTTATATCTGCCGTGTGCATAATGTCAGTGGTAAGTAATGTTTGGGCAATGATTTTTTTTAGATATTGGAGGTTAGAAAATGGCATAATTTGGTTGCAACATTCCTTTGACTCCTGTTTAATTTATGCCATCTTCCTGGGTGAATTTATTTTTTTCGGCGGTGCATTTCTTACTGCTGTAGTTTTTTGGCTGCCAGGCTTCGCAGTTGCTGAAATCTTTTTTTCTGCTACAGTATCATTTCCGTTTTCTTCCTCACCAGGTTCAGATAATTTTATTTCTATTTTGGACTTCGTCAAAACATCATACCATTTTATCATTTTTTTCATATCGCTGCCATAAACTCTTTCAAAATCTATATCAGGGTATACCTTTTCAAAATATGCTTTTATCGCTTTAGCATCTGCTTTGCCATCCGGTAAAGCCTCAGAGCTTGCAGCCATAGCGCCAAAAATCTCTACCAGGTTCACATTGTCTTTTACGGTAAATATTTCAATACTCTCCAAATGAGAAAAATTATGTACACGATTGCTTACAAACCTGCTGGTTTTATCTTCGAGGGACCTCACCACGCCGCCATCTGATTTAGAGGATACCAGTTCAAACAATCCACTTAGGCCGGTTACCGACACTATTTTATTATAACTCATAGCAACAAAAAATTTAGGGTTGCAATTTAGTTTTTAAATGCCACATAATGAGAGGCCGACTTGTGTTAAAGATTATTAACAAAAAATGTTTTTAGAAAACCGCCTGTTTGTATAATAGTTCCTCGTCTAACAGGCAATTGAAAAGAATTTTTATGATTAAGCTTTTTTTAGTATTTTTTTTTACGAATATGATCTTATTAACCGGCATAGCGCAAACCAGCTCAATATCCGGGGATTTAATAGATAAATTAGATAAGAAAGCTGTGGCTGGTGCCACTGTGGGCCTGCTTTTACAGGCAGATTCCAGCATAGTAAAAACAATTGTATCAGATAATACCGGGCATTTTATTTTTGATAACGTCGCTAACGATAGTTTTATAGTACAAATTAATACGCTCAACTACCAGGAATATATTTCTTTCATCAATATTAATAACAATCAAAAAAACTTAGGCGTACTGAGCCTGGAGCGGCAAGGTAAAGATTTATCAACTGTAACTATTGTGGCAAAAGTGGCTCCTGTAACTCAAAAAGGAGATACTGCACAGTTCAGTGCCAGCCAATATAAAGTGAACCCTGATGCTACGACAGAGGATTTAATTAAAAAAATGCCGGGCATTACAGTTGATAAAACCGGAACAGTGACTGCCCAGGGCGAGACAGTAAAAAAAGTTACAATAGATGGAAAGGATTTTTTTGGAGATGATGCCTCTGCTGCATTAAAAAACCTACCATCAGAAGTAGTGGATAAAATACAGGTGTATGACCGGCTGAGTGACCAGGCCCAACTTACCGGCTTTGACGATGGCAATTCGGTAAAAGCTATTAATATAGTAACCAAATCACAAATTAAAAATGGCCAGTTTGGGCGGGCATTTGCTGGCATTGGTACTGATAATCGTTACAGTGCGGGAGGCAATATTAGTTTTTTTAATGGCAACAGACGCACTTCTATTGTGGCAAACCTGAATAATATTAATCAACAAAATTTTGGCTCACAGGATTTACTGGGTGTAACAACTGGTAGCGGTATTGGAGCCGGCGGTGACCGTGGCGGGCGTGGTGGCCGGGGAGGTGGAGGCGGAGGAACAGAAAATTTTACGGTAGGTCAGGCCAGCGGAATAAGTAAAACAAATGCCCTGGGGATAAATTATAGCGACAAATGGGGCCAAAAAGCAACTGTAACTGGAAGTTATTTTTTTAACAACAGCACGAACAATAATGAATCTTTAATTAATACCCAAACGCTCCTGGCTAATGGTAAAAACCTGTTTACAACACAAAACAGCAATACAGAAACAGTAAATAATAATCATCGAATTAATTTAAGGGTAGAGTATAAGATAGACAGCTCTAATTCTATTTTTATAATCCCCAGCATTAATTTTCAGAACAATAGTGCAGCCTCCCTCTCATCTTATAAAAGTTATTATGGCGCAGGGGACACCACAAATACATCCTTAAATAAATCAATTGCAGATAGAACAGGATTCAACATAAGAAACAATATTTTATTCCGCCACTCTTTTGCTAAAAGAGGCCGTACTCTTTCATTCGGTTTTAATACTACGTATACAAAAAATGATGGTACGGGCATTAACGACGGGCAATACCGGTTTTTTAATAATAGAGCGGTAACAGATTCTACCCAAAACCAATATGCGGATAATACAACTAACGGTTACAGCATTAGCGGTAATATTGCTTATACAGAACCCGTTGGGAAAAAAGGCCAGTTCCAAATAAACTACTCACCTTCTGTACAAAAAAATAAAGCAGACCAGCAAACCTTTTTGTACGATGGCCAAAAGTATACAACGTTTGATACTACCTTATCTAACAAATTTGATAATACCATTACGACAAACAATGCCGGGATCACTTACAGGCTTACACCCGGCAAAGATGAACAATTTGCTGTGGGCATAAATTTTCAAAATTCAAAATTGGAAAGCCAGCGCATTTTCCCCAGCAAATCAGCTGTGAGCCAATCTTTTTCAGATATATTACCCAACCTGATGTGGCGCAAAAAGTTTTCTGCAACGAGCAGCATTCGGTTGTTTTACAGGGCATCTACAAACTTCCCAACAGTAAACCAATTGCAGGATGTTGTAAATCTTTCTAACCCATTACGGATAAGCAGCGGCAACCCTGATTTAAAACAATCTGCTACAAATTTTGTTGCGGGCAGGTACACCTACACCAATTCTAAAACGGGCAAAAGTTTTTTTGCAAATTTATTTCTGCAGGCAGCCAGTAATTATATTTCGAACGCCATTTATATTGCCAGCGCAGATTCTACTATACAACAAAATATTGTGCTGAAACAAAACTCCCAACTAACCAAACCTGTAAATTTAAACGGGTATAAAAGCTTAAGCACTTTCTTTACTTACAGCATACCGGTTAAAGCTCTTAAAACCACTATAAATTTAAATGCAGGATTTAATTACGCCAAACTCCCGGGCCAGGTAAATTATGTAAATACTACCACTGATAATTATGTTTACAATACCGGGGTTGTTTTTGCAAGCAATATAAGCCAGTATATAGATTTTAATATATCATACAACGCAGCTTTTAATAATGCACAAACAACGGCCAGCAATGCCTCCAATAATAAATATGTGAACCAGGCGGCCGGCTTCCAACTGAACTTACTGGATAAAAAAGGGTGGTTTGTAAAAAACGATATTTCCAACCAATCATACAGCGGCTTATCTGCAGGGCTAAACCAAAGTTTTTGGTTATGGAACGCAGCCATAGGTAAAAAGATATTAAAAAATCAGGCAGGCGAATTGAAACTTTCTGTGTTTGATTTGCTTAAACAAAACCAGAGTATTGTAAGAACTGTAACCGGTGCTGATATTGTAGATTCGCAAAGTAAAGTATTGCAGCAGTATTTTATGCTTACGTTTACATACAACCTTAAAAACTTTGGCGTAGCAAAACCAACAGGTAAAAATACTGAAGAAGGCCACGGGCCAATTAGGGGGAATACCCCGGGCTTTTAGGTAACTTTAAAAGGTAACAGATAAACATTTTTTTGAATCAGCCGGATATTATTGAAAGAATAAAAAGCGGGGGTCGCACTGTTTTTAGTGAAATAGTAGAGTCCTGTAAGGATATGGTTTATAACACCGCCCTGGGAATTGTACAAAATGAAGAAGATGCAGAAGATATAACGCAGGACGTTTTTATGCAAGTGTACGAATCTATTGGCGAGTT
>JBDSDN010000012.1:0-10400 GCA_039920545.1 Ferruginibacter sp.
AGGCTTACTTCTGCCAGGCCACTGGCACTGCGGGTTTTACTGCCATTAAAAACAAGGCTTTCCAGGTTTTCACTCCGTAGGTTACTTATTTTATGTTCGCCTATTACCCAACGGATACTGTCAATTATATTGCTTTTACCACAGCCATTAGGGCCTATTACTCCCGTGATTCCTTCATCAAAATTCAAAATTGTTTTATCCGCAAAACTTTTAAATCCTTTTATTTCTAGGCTCTTTAAACGCACTGTATTTATTATTTTAAGTAAATGGTTATCTGGCGGTAAATATAATGGAATGATGGAAAAATGAATTTGAAAGTAAGTACTATTTGAAGGTAGTTATTCACAGCTTGTACACAGGAATTCTCTTTACCCTTTTTAGGAACAGGGGTGATCATAAAAAACATTTAGATACAAGCGAATGCTCGAAATTTAAAGTTTAAACGTTGTTTTTAAAAAAGTTGCGTAAATTCATTTATCCAATTATTTATTACGACAAAAAATACAAAAATGACAGAAAATCAAAAAGAAAAATGGGTAATAGATCAATTACATAGTGAAATTGATTTTAAAATAAGACACTTAATGATTACAAATGTAAAAGGCAACTTTGGCGAGTATGATGCCAGTATTTACACAACCGGAACAGATTTTAGTACCGCTGAAATTGATTGCTGGATAAACGTAGCCTCTATAAATACCGGAAATGCAGATCGGGATACGCACCTTAGAGGTGCAGATTTTTTTGATGTTGCTCAATTTCCGCAAATTTCTTTTATAGCTGATAGTTATGAGAAAGTTGACGGCGATGGCAGTTTTGAACTTTGGGGAGTATTAACAATGAAAGGGATTGCAAAAAAAATAAAACTGGGTGTTGAATTTGGAGGAGTAGTAAAAGACCCCTGGGGAAATGAAAAAGCTGGTTTTGCAATCAATGGAAAAATAAACAGGAAAGACTGGGGACTTAATTATAATTCAACCCTGGAAGCCGGCGGCGTTTTACTGGGAGAGGATATTACTATCAGTTGCGAAATACAATTAAAAAGAGGAGAATAGAAAAATTATTTATCATTCGAGTTAGATAAGGTATGCATAAAATTATCATTCTCTCTGCAAGTATCCGTACGGGCAGAAAAAGTAACAGAGTATCTTCTTATTTTCTAAATTATATTAAGACTAATGAAATCGGTGAGGCAGAACTGATCGATTTAAAGTCATTGGATTTTCCTTTATTTCAGGAGCGCCTCAGGTTTTTAGAGCAGCCATCTCCGCAGTTGCAGGATTTTGCTTTGAAAATAAAGAATGCTGATGGCATTGTGATTGTAACACCGGAATATAATGGGGGCTACCCTGCAGGCTTAAAAAATGCAATTGATGTTCTCTACGAAGAGTGGCACAGGAAACCTATTGCTATAGTGACTGTTTCAGATGGAATTTTCGGCGGTAGCCAGGTTATTACTTCGCTTCAGTTTACTTTATGGAAAATGCGTGCCTGGACGGTGCCTGCTCTGTTTCCGGTACCGAATGTAAGCTTAACCTTTGATGAAAGTGGAAAGCCAGTTGACCAGGAAAAGACTGATAAAAGGGCTGCAGCTTTCCTGGCAGAACTTACCTGGTGTATGAATGCCAAGGCAAAAATGATTTAGTTGGGGAGGCTGTTAAAGTATTTACAATTAGGATGAAAGTATTATTCGTTCAAGTGCAGGATGTAATTTTGAAAAAATTCTACAAATGAAATTACTATTATTGTTATCCTTTCTGATCCCTGTAATGTTTGCAGGAGCTCAACCTAAAATCATAACCCAGGCAATCATTAGTACGACTACCAATGTAGTTGCACCTGAAGAAGATGATTTGGAAAATGTCCAAAATCAGAATGCCCGGGGAGGTGGAATGGCTATGTTTAGAAACTTTGGAGATGGCGAAACAAAAGCTACAACCTATCTTAAAAATGATATGGTAAAAACGGTTATCAAAACTGATATGGGCCGGACAACCATCATAAGAAATAACAATGCAAAACTAACCACTACCCTGCTTGAAATGATGGGCAACAAAAATGGATTCTATGTCACAGATGATGAACAGGCAGCGATGCGGATAAAGATGGATAGTGCTATGCGGGCCCGTAGAAAAGATTCTACCCAGCAACCATACCGGCCTTCAGCCGAAAACCCGGTAACCATAAGTTATTCAAATGATACTAAAAAAATTGCAGGTTACACCTGCAAGAAGGCATACGTAATTACTACCCGGATTTTAGGTTTAAAAGATACCATGGCTGTATGGTATAACCCCGACATTAAAATGCAAAATATTTCATCAACAGGAGGTTTAAGCGGGTTTGGTAACGCCGGGACTGCTAACGGGCTAGATAAAATAGATGGCTTTGTAATGGGTTATGAAATGACCGTTCGGAGAAATAGAAAAATGACTGTTGAGGTAACAAAAATAGAAACCTCAAAAGATATTGCGGATAAAGAATTTGAAATACCTAAAGACTTTGTTTTAAAACCAATGAAAGACATGCAGAATACTTTTGGTGGCGGCCAAGGGGGGTTTCAGATAAGAATGGGCGGACAGTAGTTTTGCTTAACATGAGATACGCTTAAAATTATCTCAAATAATAAAGGCTGCAATTACGCAGCCTTTATTATTTTAAAAATGGTATTTTTTTAAAACTTTATAGTTGCTTTTTTCTTGTCATATTCAGCAGCCTTTTTTAAATCATTTTTTGCATTGTACATATCGCTTAGATAGCCTAATATATTTTGGTAACTTGCTTTTTGAGAAGATTTTAAATTTGTCTGAGCATCATAATATTTCACTACAGCCTCAGCATAGGGAATGCATTCATCCATCTGTTTAACCGAAAGAGATTTTAAAGCAGCCTTCTTTTTTACGTCTTCAGGCTTTGCGCTTTTAATAAGGCTGGCAGAAGTACTGTAATCAGCAGCACAATTGAATAAATGATTAACCATTAAAACAGTGGCATCTATTCCCTTATCACTTGTAATTGCTGATTTTAAAACCGATGTTAGCTTTGTTTTTGTAGCAGCAACATCAGAAGGTTTAGGAACATCACGGCCGTATAAGCTATTATATAATTCGATGGAATAGTTATATGCCGTTGTAAAATCGGCAGGATTTTTCGCTAGTAATTCTTCATATTTGGCGTACAGTGCAGTTCTGTCACCTTTATTTCCAACAGCTTTTAATTCAAGCTCATTCCAGTAACCGTCCGTGGGATATATCCGTTTTCCCTTTTCTAAAATTTGTTGAAAACTGGCAGAATCTTTATTTTTAGAATATTGATCTGCCAGAAATTGATAAACTTCCAGGTAGTCTTTTCCTGCAACATCAGCATCAGCTAATTTTCTATAATAAGTAATTGCCTCAGCTTCTTTTTTTGCCTGCATAGCAGAAATGGCAATATTTAATACCAGGGCGGTATCTAATGGATGCAGCACAAGCTGATTATAGGTGTAGTTTTTACCGACCATGTAATCTTTTATTTCATTTGCTTTTTTAAATGACTCAAATGCGGCTTCATATTCTTTGGCATTGAACTGTTGAGCACCCAGATCATATACGCCTCCATACAGATCCAGATAAGAAGCGTAGTTTTCGAACTTCATCCGGATATCTTTAGTATCCAGTACCTGGTATTTTTTAAATGCATCGTAAGCTGTAGATTTTAAAGAATACTTTTCGTTTTTTGCTACGGAAGAATCATAGGAGAGATAATTATAAATCCTGGCCTTATAATACCAACCATTTGCATTCTCATTATTTTTTGGATCTGTAAAAAATTTATCAATGGCAGTTTTTGCCTCACGGTATTTCCGCTTATCCACAAGTGTGTTAATCTCGTCCAGGGTTTGGCCAAATGTCGTTAAACCGAAAATGATCAGCACAGGTAGAATAAATAATTTCTTCATAATAGATTATTTTTAGGTTAATAAAGATATCAGTAAATTATGCATTTTAGTATAATATATTTGCCTTTTTCCATAAACCATGCCACAGCTTAAAGAATTATAATTCTCATGGCTGGTTATAAAGAATGTTGGTAATTTTAGCACTAAGTTATATATTTTGATAAGCCAGGAATCCATACAACAAATACTCAGCAGGATAGACATTATTGACATAGTGGGTTCTTTTGTGAAACTCAAAAAACGTGGTGCAAATTATCTCGGCTTATGTCCATTTCATAATGAAAAGTCACCATCTTTTACGGTGTCCCCTACCAAAGAAATTTATAAATGTTTTGGATGTGGCAAAAGTGGTAATTCCATAGGATTTTTAATGGAACTGGAAAAATATAGCTATGTTGAATCGCTCAGGTGGCTTGCAAACAAATACAATGTAGAAATTGAAGAAACCGAAATTAGCCCCGCTATAAAACTGGTACGGCAGGCAGCCGACAGCCTCTACATTATAAATAATTTTGCTCAGGATTTTTTTTCCAATGCGCTTTTTAATACAGACGAGGGATCAGATATAGCCTTAACTTATTTAAAGGAAAGGGGTTTCAGAGAAGATATCATCCGGCAATTTCATTTAGGGTATAACCCCTCTGGGAAAGATAGTTTTGCCAATGCTGCTCTTGCTGCCCAATACAACCTGGAATTTTTGCAGAAAAGCGGGTTGGTGGTAAGCAGGGAAGATAAACTTTTAGATAATTACCGGGGCCGCATCATTTTCCCTATTCACAACCAAAGCGGAAAAATCTTAGGATTTGGAGCAAGAATTATTAAAAATAATGATAAAGCGCCAAAATACATTAATACTCCTGAAAATGAAATTTATGTAAAAAGCAAAATATTATATGGGTCTTATTTTGCCAGGGTGGCTATTGATAAGGCAGATGAATGCCTCTTAGTAGAGGGTTATACAGATGTAGTAAGCCTGCACCAGGCCGGCATTGCAAATGTTGTAGCCAGTGGAGGAACATCTTTGACTCCTGATCAGTTAAGATTGGTTAAAAAATATACCAACAATCTCACGATCATTTATGATGGCGATACAGCCGGGGTTAAAGCTGCTTTGCGGGGCCTGGATCTTGCGCTTGAGGAAGGTCTGAATGTGAAACTTGTTTTGATTCCTGATAAAGAGGATCCGGATAGCTATGTAAACAAAATAGGTTCGGAAGCATTCAAGGAATTTATACAAGAAAATAAAAAAGATTTTGTTTTATTCCAGCTTGGCCTTGCCTTAGAGGAAGCTGGGAAAGACAGCGTAAAAAAAGCATTGATTGTAAACCAGGTTGCCGAAACTATTTCTAAAATTAATAAGACAGAAGAATTTACCAGGCGCCAGGATTACATAAAGCAGGTTTCTGAAATTTTAAAAATAGGTGAAGATGGCCTGAATGCTTTAGTTAATAAATTTATAAGGGATAAAGTTGCAAAAACCGAAAACCATACATTTAAAAATGAGGTTGCGGATATTGCCTCAGCTAGCAGCATAGATACTTCCATGGATGCTGATGAATTTTCTGACTTATTTAATAAAGATGAAATGAATGAAAGGGCATTCATACGAAGCCTCCTGGAATTTGGAAATAAAAATTGGGATCCAGAGGAAACAGTTGCGGAATTTCTTTTTAAACAAGTGACTGAAAATGAACTTGATAAAATGATCGAAAATAAAGCACTCGTTAATATTTATGATATTTATAAAGCCTGGTATTCTCAAGGTTTAAAACCTACGTCAAAAAATTTTTTGTATGATGAAAACCGGGACATGAGTACATTGGTAATAAACATCATGGATTTTAATACTGATATAAGCCCTAACTGGAAAGCGCATTTTGAGGGTCATATTGCCACCCGGGAAGAATTGTTTAAAGAAGAGGTCAGCTCTACCCTTTCTTATTTAAAGCTGCGGAAGATAAAGAAAATGATTGATGAAAACCAACGGGAATTGGAAAACGCAATTACCGCTGATGAGCAAATGTTATTTTTGCAAACGCATCAGCATTTAAAACAAATGGAAATAGATTTAACCCGCCTGGCAGGGACTGTAATTTTAAAATAAAACCTGAATATTATCAAGCCATTGACAAAGCCACTTTAGCATTTTTAATTGGAATAGGCTTAAGCCTTTTCGTAAACCTAATAGCAGTCCACACATTATCTAAAGTTACTTCAGTAACTGCATCCAGGCTATAATTTTCTATACATTCCCAGTTAGTATCCCGGGTTAAATCACTTGCAATTTTTGACGCCACCTTGGGATAAGAAATCCAAAAATTTGCATTAAGCGCCAGTGCAGGTATTACATCACCCAAAATCTGGCATAATTGTTTTTTATTTACAGCAAAAACAAGTGCAAAATTTACGCCCCGGCTTTTTAATAAAGGAGTGACACTTTTTGCAAAAGAAATCTTTACAAACTGTTTTTCAATAGATGAAGGAAGGCCTTGTATTAGAATATTTTTTTCATCTGTTATTTGCAATTTTTCCAACATTGTAGGTAATGCCATAGTAGATAGTATTTATTAAAAAATTAGTTTCTAATACCTGGGCGTTTAAATCAACATAATTGTAAAACTATGCCTTACGCACTGCAAACAGATGTTCTGGGAAAGAGTGCAAACTTAAGGTTTTTAATTAAGTTTGCCAAGCTTAATCCATAAAAAAACTCCACAATAAGTGGAGTGTATTTTTTTAAAACATAATGATGTTTATTTATCTTTTTACGGGCCTATAATATTTTAAAGCTTCCGGCATGTAACCTTTTAACCTGGCAATTCGGTTTTCATCAGAAGGGTGGCTTGATAAAAATTCAGGAGGTTTGTTACCCTGACTAGCAACGGTCATCCTTTCCCAAAAAGGGATTGCTTCTTGTGGGTTATACCCCGCCATTGCGCAAAAAATCAATCCAAAATGATCTGCTTCATATTCCTGACCCCGGGAGTTTTTAAGCCCGTAAGTTTGGCTTCCAATTCCATAAACTGCATTAAAGATTCCATTTGTTTGAGCACTGCTCTGTGTAGCTGCATTTAAAACACTGCCCAAGCCCTGAGCTAACATTTCCTGGCTCATTCTCTCATTGCCATGTTGTGCCACTGCGTGAGTTATTTCATGACCAAGTACTACCGCTAATGCTGCTTCGTTTTGGGTTATAGGTAAAAGCCCTGTATAGACTACTACTTTACCCCCCGGCATGCACCATGCATTTACCTGTTTGTTGTCTACCAAATTAAATTCCCATTTGTAACCACTAAGAATGTCTCCTTTACCTTGTTTAGTATAAAACTGAGTAATAGCAGTCGCTATTCTGCTTCCAACCCTTTTTACCATTTCAGCATCTTTACTTGTGTTTGAGCTAACAACTTTATTTTCGGTTAAAAAACTTTGGTATTGGGAAACCGCCATTTCCTGCAATTGATTTTCTGGTATTAAACTTAATTGTTTTCTTCCAGTAACTGCATTAGTACTGCAACCAATCAATACAGCTAAGGGTAATAATAACGTAAATAAATTTTTCATTGTTTATGATTTTATTTACTGATAGTAAACAATTGGCGTACCAACTTTTCGGAATAAAATACTAAGGATTATTTGCGGCGGGATTTTCTCCTGTCCCTGTGCTTAAGGATAGGGACCCTGCTTTCTACCCCACGAAGGATGCGGCTGATGTTTTTTTGATGGGTAAGAATAACCAGGCAGGCCACCAACAGGGCGAAAATTCTGTACATTATTTCGTGTTCGTTCCATATCCAAAGTACACAGACAGGAAGCATTAAAGAGGCTAAAACAGAACTAAGAGAAACATATCTTGTAAGAAATAAAACTAATAAAAAAACACCAACACAACTTATGGCAACCACCGGTTGTATGGCGAGTATCATCCCAAATAAAGTAGCCACTCCTTTTCCCCCTTTAAAATTAGCCCATATTGGAAAAATATGGCCCACTACAGCCGATAGGCCAAGCCCTATCATAAAATTTGTACGCTCGAGTTCATTGTGAAAATAATAAGGTAAGAAATTATACAATGCTACTGCAGACATTCCTTTTAAAATATCGCAAATCATTACAATTGTACCATATTGTGAACCTAGTACCCGAAAGGTATTTGTGGCACCCATATTCCCACTTCCATATTCACGTATATCAATACCAAAGAATCTTTTACTAATGATGAGCGCTGTAGGAATAGACCCGATGAGGTAAGAGATGACAATAAGAAGTAATTCCTTCATCGGATATTTTTCTGAGTTGAAATACAAAAATAAGGAATTTTGAGAAGCTGTCAGGCATAATTAAATTCAAAATATTACTCTTTTTTATATTTTGTTTTAAGCACAATCCAATTATTTTTTTCTTTGATCCCTACTGTTACAATATTTTTTTCACTTAATTCATGTAAAATTTTTTGTTTATCTGAAGCCAAAATTCCACTGAAAATTACAGTAGTATCATCTAAGCAGGAATCAATAAGACTGTTTAAGTTTGCCATTATAATATTCAGGTTGATGTTGGCTAAAATTATTTGCGCTTTTTCCCCAGGCGGTATACTATCAGATTTTATGACTTCTATATTTTTGCAGACGTTAACTTGTATATTTTCTTTTGTATTTGTTATGCTCCAATCATCTATGTCAATTGCCAGCACTGATTCTGCACCCATTTTTTCAGATAAAACTGATAAAATCCCGGTACCACATCCAAAGTCAATAACCGTTTTATTTTTAAAAGAGACCAGGCTCATTTGTTGGATCATTAGATAAGTAGTGGCATGGTGGCCAGTGCCAAAACTCATTTTAGGAGTTATAATAATATCCTTAATTCCATTGCCAGAAGGTGAATGAAATGACGCCCGTATCCTGGCGAAAGTCTCACCCGTTTTAGGGTACAAAATAACCGCCGGCTTAAATTCAGCCTCCCATTTGGCATTCCAATTTATTTCATTAATAATTTTTTTAGAATATTTTTCCCCGGTGCTTTTAATAATTATATCAAAAGAATGTTTATCAAATTTAATTACCGGAATAAATGCTATTAAAATATTTTCGTCTTCTTCAAAACCAGAAAAGCCAGCTTCTGAAAGCCAGGCAACCAAAATGTCTTTCGTGGATTGCGGTATTGATTCAAATAAAAATTGATAATAATCCATAAAAGAAAAGCTGCAAATAATTATTATTTGCAGCTTCAGTTATTTTCAAAAAACGTTACCTATTACTTTCTCCCTGTGGCCTGGGCTGTGTTTCAGGTTTAGGAATAAGAGCTTTTCTGCTTAATTTAAATTTACCGGTTCGTTGGTCTACTTCCAGTAGTTTTACTTTTACTTTATCCCCTTCTTTAAAAATGCCATCCATTGTTTCCAATCGTTTCCAGCTTATTTCACTTATATGGAGTAATCCTTCTTTTTTGGGTAAAAATTCTACAAAAGCACCGAATTCTTTTATGCTTTTTACTGTGCCTTCATAAGTTTCCCCTACAACAGGTACCGCTACCAATCCGTTTATCCACGCCAAAGCTTTTTCAAGTCCTGCTCTTTCTTTGGAGAAAATACTCACTTCGCCCTGGTTATTAACTTCCTCAATATTTACGGTAGCACCAGTCTCCCGTTGTATTTCCTGGATAACTTTACCACCTGGCCCAATAACGGCGCCGATATACTCTTTATCAATAATAATTTTAACCATCCGTGGTGCATGTGGTTTCACATCTTCCCTGGCGGCCTGTACAGTATTATACATCGCATCAAGGATATGAAGCCTGCCTTTTCTTGCCTGCGCCAAAGCGCTACGCATTATGTCCATACTAAGGCCATCTACTTTAATATCCATCTGAACACCACAGATACCATCTCTTGTACCGGTCACTTTAAAATCCATATCACCCAAATGATCTTCATCTCCTAAAATATCAGTAAGCACCGCAAAATCATCAGCTTTTTTTATAAGGCCCATGGCCACGCCGCTTAAATGTTTTTTTAATGGAACACCTGCATCCATTAAAGCAAGAGAACCGGCACAAACTGTGGCCATTGAGGAGGATCCGTTGCTTTCCAGAATATCACTAACTACCCTTACCGTGTAAGGATAATCGGAACCGGGCATCATTTTTTTAAGTGAGCGCATTGCAAGATTACCGTGCCCAACTTCCCTGCGCCCAACGCCTCTCATCATCTTTACCTCACCGGTACTAAATGGCGGGAAATTATAATGTAGAATAAACTTGGTATAGTCAGATTTGTTTGCACTTTCTACAAGTAATTCATCCAATGGAGTTCCTAAGGTAACAGTTGTAAGTGATTGTGTTTCACCCCTGGTAAACAAAGCAGAGCCATGTGGTGAAGGTAAAATATCCGTTTCCATAGAAAGCTGCCTTATATCTTCTGTACCCCGTCCATCTAATCTTTTACGATCGTTCAGAATCA
>JBDSDN010000013.1:0-26034 GCA_039920545.1 Ferruginibacter sp.
TAGGGGGAGCTTCTTTTGCAAGTGCAGAAATCACTGCTGACAGTGCAGAAGATTTACCTGCAGTTCAGGTAGGTGATCCTTTCCAGGAAAAAAAATTATTAGAAGCTTGCCTGGAGGTTATACAAACAGGTGCTGTGGTAGGTATGCAGGATATGGGTGCTGCAGGCATTATTTGCTCTACTGCAGAAATGAGTGCGAAAGGTAAATCCGGGATGCATATTGACCTTGAAAAAGTTCCCACCCGGCAGACAAATATGAAAGCCTGGGAGTTGCTACTTAGTGAAAGCCAGGAACGTATGTTGATGGTGGTAGAAAAGGGAAAAGAACAGGCTGTAGTAAATGTTTTTGAAAAATGGGACCTGCCCTGCAGCCATATAGGAGAAGTTACAGATGATGGCTTCTTGCATTTTTTCATGAATGGCGTAGAAGAAGCTGTATTGCCTGCAGAAGAATTGGTACTTGGGGGAGGAGCTCCTCAATATGAACGGGAAATAAAAGAACCTGCTTACCTGCAAAAAATAAAAAACTTTGATGCTACACAAATTGCTGAACCAAAAAATTTGAAGGCAATTGCAGAACAATTAATTGTATTGCCAAATATTGCCAGCAAACGCTGGGTTTACGAACAATACGATAGTATGGTAGGGGCGGGCACGGTAAGTACAAATTCGCCAAGTGATGCAGCAATTGTTTTGGCGAGGCCAACAAAAAAAGCTTTGGCATTAACAACAGATTGTAACAGCCGTTATGTATATGCTGATCCCTACAAAGGTGCAATGATTGCTGTTGCAGAAGCCGCCCGTAATATCGTTTGCAGCGGGGGGAAACCTTTAGGGGTAACAAATTGCCTCAATTTTGGCAATCCTTACGACCCTGAAGTATATTATCAATTTACAAACGCAATTAAAGGTATGGGTGAAGCATGTCTAAAATTTGACACGCCTGTCACCGGGGGAAATGTTAGTTTCTACAATCAATCCTCAGATGGTCCGGTTTATCCCACGCCAACTATCGGCATGGTTGGTTTGCTGGAAAATGTGGAAGAGCAAATGACCATGGATTTCAAAAATCAAAATAATCTTATTTATTTAATTGGCACCAGCCGTGATGATATCAATTCTTCTGAATATTTACACAAAATAATAGGGGAAGAGTTTAGCCCTTGTCCCTTTTTCGACCTTCAGGAAGAATTTGAAGTACAACAAATTGTGAGTAATTTAATAAAGACAGGCCTGATTCTGAGCGCACATGATGTAAGCGAGGGAGGCTTGTTTGTAACCTTAGTTGAAAGCACATTTAATAAGAATATGGGTTTTCAGGTCACCACCCAATCTGATATTCGCAAAGATGCTTTTTGGTTTGGCGAAGCCCAAAGCCGCATAGTTGTCTCCATAAGAACTGAAGAGGAAGAGGTTTTTGTAAACAAAGTTCAAAAATCAGGGGTTACATATTCCCGCTTGGGGAAAATTACAGGGCAAGATATTATAATAGATAATGAAAATTGGGGTAGCATCATGGAGTGGAAAAGTAAATATGACAATGCCATTGGTAATTTATTAAAAAAACATCAGGGAGAAGAATCGATAAATACGTTATAGAAACTATATCATTACTTTCTATATTCGTGTTATTCATTCTTTGAAAAATTTATATATTTCCATAGAATGACACGGCGATTATCTTAGGCTGTTGCAAGAAATAATGGTCACTTCTAAAAAGGGCGTAAGCGTTTACTTTTTTTGAAAAACAGAAATTGTAGCCTAATGTTTAATTAAACAATAATGAATAAAAAAATTACCATAATTGGCGGCGGAAATTTAGGTACTGCTATTTCACAGGGCTTAATTAAAAGTAAATTCTGTAAGCCTACAGATATCACAGTAACAAAACGAAACCTATTAACGCTTGGGGAACTCAAATCGAAAGGAGTAGCTATTACCTCAGATAATAATGCAGCTGTAAAAAATGCCGGCATCGTAATCCTGGCCATAAAACCTTTCCAGGTAAATGAAATTTTAATTAGCTTAAAGGATGTGCTTACGCCTAAACACACCCTGGTTTCTGTAGTAACCGGAATTACCATAGCAGAAATAGAAAAAATCATTGAAATTAGCCTGCCGGTTTTCCGAGCTATGCCTAATACAGCAATTGCAATACAGGAAAGCATGACCTGCCTTGCATTTACAAATGCATCCGAAGCTCAAAAAGAAAATATAACGAGCCTTTTTAACTGCCTGGGAAAAGTTGTAGTTATAGATGAAAAGTTAATGGATGCTGCAACAGTTTTAGGTGCATGTGGTACCGCCTTTGCCATGCGGTATATCCGGGCAAACATTCAGGGCGGTATAGAAATTGGATTTGATAGTAAGACCGCAAACCTGATTGCAGCGCAAACAGTTAAAGGAGCAGCGGAATTGCTACTGCAGAATGGCACCCACCCCGAACAGGAAATTGATAAAGTTACAACTCCCAAGGGTTGCACTATAGCAGGATTAAATGAAATGGAACACCAGGGCTTTAGTTCATCTTTAATAAAAGGTATAGCTACGAGTTATAATAAAATAGTAAAGGGGTAAAAATAATAATGATCAATAAACATTTACCGGGCAACCTGTTTTATTTTTTCTACTGCTTTTCCCACCATTGCCACCGCCCCCACCAAAAAGGTAACTTAGTTTGATCCCTGTGGTATAATACCAGTCTTTATTTTTAGCATTACCCCGTTGAGATCCTGCTACAGGGTAAGGCGGTGCTCCTTTTATTTCGTTTCCCCGGTAGGCAAAATCGACTGCCCGCTGACCTTTTGAAGCAAAGAGAAAAGCAGAATCAGCATAAGTTGTACTTACATCATCGAGATAGTCAGTAAATAATTTTCTTAAACCAACCTCAATACTAACCTGAACTTTTTCAGATAATACAAATTTTACACCTCCACCAAATGGTATGGCAAGTTGCTTATTATTGTAAACTTTTTTATCCGGGTACTGCGGCAAGCCTTGCCCTTCAGTACTTAGAGGCCGTAATAAAACTCTATTTCCGAGGCTATCTTCTGAAAACGGGTTGAAGTGATAGGCAGCAATACCGGCGAAAACGTAAGGGGTAAAACTTCTTTCTGCTAAATCAAAAATGTTGTATTCCAGAGCAAGCTGCGCTTCCAGGATATTAGACTTAAACCTTAAATTACGAAAAGTAATACCAGTTGCCGTCGTATTATCCTTATCATCAGCACCTACTTTAAGATAAGTGGCAGCTCCTCTCACAATAAGTTTGTTGGTTAAATCGTATGAGAGACCTAAGCCTAAAGCAGGTCCCGAGTTTTTAAATGTAAATCTTTTTCCTTGTAAATCTCCCTGGTAATTAGCAAAACCAGCATATAAGTCGCCGTGCAATCCCTGGCAATTTGCTAAGAAAGGAAAGCTCAGCAAAAAGAAAACTATGAAACTTTTCATTGTAAGGCTTTTAAAGGTAAAATTGATAAACCTGTGCATACCAAAAACCATTCCTAATACAAAGAAAACAAAAAAGTAAATTCATTAAATGTTTCTTTTTTCTTTTGCTATTTAATAACCAACCCTTACCTTTGCACTCCAAATTAAAAAACGGAATTTTAAAGTTCTTTATATATGTCACAACGAATCAGAATAAAATTACAGTCTTACGACCACAATTTAGTAGATAAATCTGCCGAAAAGATAGTAAAAACTGTACGAAGTACTGGCGCAGTAGTAACGGGACCAATTCCTTTGCCAACGCATAAGAAAATCTTTACAGTATTGCGTTCCCCTCACGTTAATAAGAAAGCCCGTGAGCAGTTTCAGTTGTGTACGCACAAACGTTTGTTAGACATTTACACCAGTAGCAGCCGTACGGTTGATGCGTTAAGCAAATTAGATTTGCCAAGTGGAGTAGATGTAGAAATAAAGGCTTGATGAACCCCCCGATTGATTCGGGGAAGGCACCAGGTAAGCTCTTAAAAGAAAAAATATGAACATCTAACTCCTTGTGAGGTTATCCCGGTAAATAGCAGGATACCAAAGCCACAAGGAGCGCTGGATATAAAAAAAATACAATGAAAAGTATTATTGGTAAGAAGATTGGCATGACCAGTGTCTTTGATACAACCGGCAGGCAGACTGCGGTTACTATTATAGAAGCAGGTCCATGTGTAGTCACTCAAATAAAAACCGTAGCTACAGACGGTTATAATGCACTCCAGATTGCATTTGGCGATAAGAAAGAAAAGCACTCCATCAAAGCCGAAGTAAGCCACTTCGCAAAAGCTAATACAGCTCCAAAAAGATTCGTTCAGGAAATTCGCAATAGCGAAACAGATAAAGCAATTGGTGAATCCATTACAGTTGACATTTTTGCCGAAGGCGATAAAGTTGAAGTTGTGGGTACTACCAAAGGTAAGGGATTCCAGGGTGTTGTAAAACGCCATGGTTTTAGTGGTGTTGGCGGTCAGTCGCATGGTCAGCATGACAGATCAAGAGCACCCGGTTCTATTGGTAACTCTTCAGATGCCAGCCGTGTGTTTAAAGGCATGCGTATGGGTGGCCGTATGGGCTCTGATAAAGTGAAAATGAAAGGCTTGAAAGTGGTTAAAATTTTCGCAGATAAAAATTACATATTAGTAAGTGGTTCGGTACCCGGCCATAACGGTTCAATAGTTTTGATACAGAAGTAAAATGCTGCGGCACTTTTACTGAAAATTAAAAAATGAATCACTAAAAAATAAGAAATGCAAGTAGACATTATTAATACAAAAGGAGAGAAAACCGGAAGAACGATCGAACTGCCGGAAGAAATCTTTGGCATTGAACCCAACGACCACGTTATTTATCTTGCTGTAAAGCAGTACCAGGGTGCACAGCGTCAGGGGTCCCACAAAGTGAAAACCCGTGCAGAAGTAAAAGGTTCTTCTAAGAAATTACATAAACAAAAAGGAACAGGTGGGGCCCGTAAAGGTAACCTGCGCAACCCTTTGTACAAAGGTGGAGGTACTATATTTGGGCCAAAGCCGCACAAATATGATATCAAACTAAACCGGAAGGTAAAAGATCTGGCTAAAATGAGTGCCCTTGCCTACAAAGCAAAGGAAAATAATATTGTAATACTGGAAGATGTAACAATGGATGCGCCTAAAACCCGCACATTTTCCGGGATATTGAAAAGCCTCAATATTGGGCGTAAAAAAGCTTTGTTCGTAATTCCGGAATATGATGATAATATGTATTTGAGCCTTCGTAATGTTCAGGGGATTAGTGGTACAGTAATTAGTGATATGAACACTTATGATATCTTAAATGCTAACGTTTTGGTTTTTTCTGAAAGTGCAGCAAAATTATTTAACGAAGAAGCGGTAGCGGAAGCATAATAAAATTAGCAAATCAACTTGCCCGCAGGCAGGTTATCAAATTAAGATCATGAAATTGTCTGACGTTTTACTAAAACCTATTTTATCTGAAAAAGCTAATAAGCAATCAGAAAAAATGAACCGCTACACTTTTGTGGTAGATAGAAAAGCTAATAAACTCGAAATAAAAAAAGCTGTAGAGCAATTCTATGGCGTTCAGGTAAATGAAGTAAATACACTGGTAATGCCTTCAAAACTGAAATCAAAATATACAAAAGCCGGGTATGTCGTAGGTCGTAAGTCAGCAAAAAAGAAAGCGGTTGTAACAGTAGCTGAAGGGGAAACAATTGACCTTTACAGCACGGTATAAAAGTAGCTGGCCCTGGAATGGGTTGGGAAAATTAATATAAAGTATGGTAATTCTGCTACCGCAAAATGCAGAGATTAATAAATTCAAAAGCTTCCGAATGTCCCTTTAGGGATTTAGGGCAAAGTAAGTAACAATGGCACTTAGAAAATACAAACCCGTAACTGCAGGTACTCGCTGGAGAATAGGCAATGCCTACGCCGAGATTACGACTAACATACCGGAGAAATCTTTGCTTGAAGCGCAAAAAAATACCGCCGGGAGAAATTCCCAGGGAAGAAGGTCAATGCGCTATATGGGTGGTGGTAACAAAACCATGTACCGTATCATTGATTTTAAAAGAAATAAAAAGAATATTCCAGCCACGGTGAAAACAATTGAGTACGATCCTAACCGGACTGCATTCATCGCTCTTTTAGCTTTTGCAGATGGTGAAAAGCGTTATATTCTTGCGCCCCAGGGTTTGCAGGTAGGCCAAACCGTTATAAGTGGGGATGATGCGGCACCTGAATTAGGAAATGCCCTTATGTTGAAACACATGCCATTAGGTACCAACGTTCACAATATAGAAATGCAACCCGGCCAGGGTGGTATTTTAGTGAGAAGCGCTGGAACCTCAGCTCAATTGAATAACAAAGAAGGCAAATATGCGGTACTTAAAATGCCCAGTGGTGAATTAAGAAAGGTATTGATCAACTGTTATGCAACGGTAGGAGTTACCAGTAACAGCGACCATAGTTTAGAGAGCATGGGTAAAGCGGGCCGTAACCGCTGGAAAGGTATCCGTCCCCGCACCAGAGCTGTAGCTATGAATCCGGTAGATCACCCGATGGGTGGTGGTGAAGGAAGAGCTTCTGGTGGTCACCCACGTAGCCGTAAAGGTAAATATGCTAAAGGGCAAATTACCCGTACAAGGGGTAAAGGATCAGATAAAATGATTCTTACCAGGAGGAACGGTAAAAAATTACCAAATAAATAAAATTGTACCGTTAAAATGGCCCCGGTTATTACCAGGCAAATAAACAAGGTTGAAATTTAAGATGATTCTTAAATCATAGATCACAAATCATAAATCAACATGAGTCGTTCATTAAAGAAAGGTCCTTACATAGAAGCAAAACTGGAAGCTAAAATATTTGCAATCAATGAAGGAAAAAATAAAAAAGGTGTTATTAAAACCTGGAGCCGCAGAAGCACAATTTCTCCGGATTTCGTCGGTCACACTTTTGCAGTTCATAACGGAAATAAATTTATCCCTGTTTATGTTACAGAGTTTATGGTCGGCCATAAGTTAGGAGAATTTGCTCCAACAAGAAATTTCAGGGGCCACTCAAGTAAAAAAATATAATAAGAAAACGTTTAACGTTTAATGATTAAGGGGATTTGGCCCTTAATAATTTTAAACCTCTTGAACCTTTTAAACATAAAAAGAAAATGGAAGCAGTAGCAAAATTGAATAATTATCCAACATCGCCCCGGAAAATGCGCCTTTTAGCGGATTTAATTCGAGGCATGCAGGTAGAAAAAGCCATGGCTATTCTGGATCATAATCCAAAGCACCCGGCTGTTCCTTTACGTAAATTGATCATTTCTGCCATCAGCAACTGGAAAGCAAAAAATGAAGGTGCAGATGAAAATGCTTTGGTGGTAAAAACGATATTTGTGGATGGCGCCCGTGTTATTAAACGTATGCGCCCTGCGCCACAGGGCCGTGGTTACAGGGTGCGTAAGCGCAGTAACCATGTAACTCTTATTGTAGATGCAACTGCTGTAACAGAAGTTGCAAAAACAGTTACAAAAAAAGAAACAGTGAAAACAAAAGTAACCCCGGCTGCAAAAAAAGCAGCGGCAAAGAAAACAACAACATCAGAAACTGAATAAACAAATACTTTCTTAAGGCCTCAAACGGTCTTGAAAATTAAATAAAAACTATGGGTCAGAAAGCAAATCCGATTGGGCAGAGATTAGGCATCATCCGGGGTTGGGACAGCAACTGGTATGCTCACAAAAAAGATTACGCCAATAAATTAATTGAGGATGATAGAATCAGGAATTACCTTAATGCCCGTATAAACAAAGGCGGTATCTCTAAAATTGTGATTGAACGCACACTCAACAAACTGATTGTTACTATTCACACCTCCAAGCCTGGGATAATCATAGGTAAAGGAGGAGGGGAGGTAGATAGGATTAAAGAGGAATTAAAAAAATTATGTGGTAAAGAAGATGTGCAGATCAATATTCTTGAAATACGCCGGCCAGAGCTTGATGCAAACATTGTGGCAGATACAATTGCCCGCCAACTGGAAAACCGTATTAATTACAAGCGTGCGATTAAAATGTCTATCGCTTCAGCATTACGTATGGGTGCAGAGGGAATAAAAGTAAAAGTAGGTGGCCGGCTTGGTGGTGCTGAAATTGCCCGTAGTGAAGAAATTAAACAAGGCCGTACACCATTGCACACCTTGCGTATGGATATAGATTATGCGAATGTTTTTGCGCTGACGGTTTATGGTAAAATTGGTATTAAGGTTTGGATTTGTAAAGGTGAGGTTTTGGGTAAAAGAGATTTAAACCCTAATGTAATTGCCGGAGGTAAAAATGATGGCCCGGAAAGACCAGGTGGTTTTGACAGAAGAGACGACCGCGGTGGCCGTGGCGGCGATGATCGCCGGGGTGGCGGAGATAGACGAGGAGGTGGAGATGACCGTAGGGGCGGTTTTGGCCAGGGCGGTGGAAACCGTGGTGGCGGTGGACAGGGTGGAAGAAGATAAAACAAAATGTATGATTTCGGATGTCTGATTTAAGATTTCATCCGGATCGAATGTCAAAATAATTTTAAAGCTGTTTGGATAGATGAAGTTTAAAAATCAAAAATCAAAAATCATAAATCCTGCATCATAAATTGAAATAAGATGTTATCACCAAAAAGAAGTAAGCACAGAAAAACCCAGAAGGGACGAATGAAAGGGGACACTAAACGTGGTGCTACCTTGGCTTTCGGCACATTTGGCTTAAAAGCGCTGGATAGTGTTTGGCTTACCAACAGGCAAATTGAAAGTGCCCGCCAGGCAATGACCCGTGCTATGAAAAGAGAAGGAAATGTCTGGATCAGAATTTTTCCGGATAAGCCTATTACTGCAAAACCTGCAGAGGTGAGGATGGGTAAAGGTAAAGGTAACCCGGAAGGTTGGGCTGCTATTGTACAACCAGGAAGAATATTGTTTGAAGCAGATGGGGTAACTGAAGAAGTAGCAAAGCATGCTTTTGCTTTGGCTGCACAGAAATTACCGATCCTTACAAAATTTATTGTCAGCCGGGATTTCCAGGTGCAGGCAGTATAGATTATTGCTATAAAGCAAATTGATTTAGAAAATACAAATTGAATAAAATGTCTAAAAAAGTTGATTTTCAAAAAAGTCTTACTGGTTTAAATGAGGCTGACCTCCTTGCAAAAATTCAGGAAGATGAGTTGCGCATGAAAAAATTAAGTTTCGCCCATGCCATTGCTCCCCTGGAAAACCCTCAAAGTATCCGTGCTTTAAGAAGGGATGTAGCACGTTTGAAAACGCAATTAAGAAAAACGCAAATTGGAGCATAAAAAAGTTTAAAGTTCAAAAAGTTTAACCCTTATTCTAAACTTAAAAAACGCACTAAACTTTTTAAATATAACAAAAATGGAAGCAATAGAAACTACAACACCGATTGTAAGAAATTTAAGGAAAACAAGAACAGGTGTAGTGTCCAGCAATAAAATGGATAAGACGATAACTGTAAATGTTGAGAGAAAAATTAAACACCCATTATATGGTAAGTTCTTGAAAAAGACGACCAAGTTTCATGCACATGATGAAAAAAACGAGTGCAGTATCGGCGATACTGTAAAAATTATGGAAGCCCGCCCAATGAGCAAAACGAAACGTTGGAGGCTGGTAGAAGTTATTGAAAAAGTAAAATAATGATTTTCGATTTCGGATGTATGATTTCTGATTTTCTTACGTTCCGACTATCTAATACAAATTAAACACTGGTTGGGATGAATGATATCATAAATCATACATCATAAATCACAAATAGATAAAAATGATTCAGCAAGAAAGCAGGTTAAATGTAGCAGACAATAGTGGGGCAAAAGAAGTACTGTGTATTCGTGTATTGGGTAATAGTGGCCAGGATTATGCAAAAATCGGCGACAAAATTGTCGTTACTGTAAAAGATGCCATGCCTGCCGGGGGAATAAAAAAAGGTACAGTTAGTAAAGCTGTGATAGTACGCACTGTAAATAAGTTACGTCGTAAGGATGGTTCTTATATTCGCTTTGATGATAATGCAGTTGTATTACTAAACAATTCGGATGAGCCAAGGGGTACACGTATTTTTGGGCCGGTTGCCCGGGAACTAAGAGACAAAGGATACATGAAAATTATTTCACTTGCGCCGGAAGTACTATAAGTAAAAAGTAAAAAACAAAAAGTAAAAAAATAGAAGGCAAGAGCATTATTCAGATTTTGACTTTTGACTTTTGATTTTTGACTTTGCAAAGCAAAATAAAATGAGTACAAGATTTAAACCCAAGTATAACATTAAAAAAGGCGATTCGGTGGTAGTAATTACTGGTGAAGATAAAGATTTGAAAAAGCCCCGTAAAGTGTTAGAAGTTTTATTGGAAAAGGCCCGTGTATTAGTTGAAGGCGTAAATATTGTAACCAAGCATACGAAGCCCACAGCACAAAATACTAAAGGGGGTATTTTAAAAATAGAAGCACCCATTGCAATAAGTAATGTCATGCTTTGGGATGCTAAATCCGGCGGGCCAAGTAAAGTAAAACGTACCCGTGAAAATGGTAAACTAATTCGTGTAGCAAAAAAATCAGGGGAGGCAATAAAATAATGAGCACAACAACAAACAACCCAAGATTAGCAGATAAGTACAAAAAAGAAGTTGTACCTGCTTTAATGAAAAAATTCAGTTATAAAACTGTAATGCAGGCCCCAAGGTTATCCAAGATTTGTTTAAATCGTGGTGTTAATGGTGCCGTTACAGATAAAAAACTGATAGATGTCGCCATTGATGAATTATCAAACATAACCGGTCAGAAAGCTGTGGCTACTATGTCTAAAAAAGACATATCCAATTTTAAGTTGCGTAAAAACATGCCTATAGGCGCAAGGGTTACTTTACGTGGAGTAAAAATGTACGAATTTTTGGACAGGCTTGTATCGGTTTCTTTACCACGTGTGCGTGACTTTAAAGGTATTAATGATAAAGCCTTTGATGGCCGTGGTAATTATACCTTAGGCGTAACGGAGCAGATTATTTTTCCGGAAGTTGATATTGATAAGGTAAATAAGATAACCGGCCTGGATATAACGTTTGTAACAACTGCAAATACCAATGAAGAAGCTTTTGAATTATTGAAAGAGTTAGGTATGCCGTTTAAAAATGTAAAAAAATAATTTCAAAATATTAAATTCTAATGTAGAATATTTTAGAATTTTATTTTTAAAAACAGTAGTAAAAATTATGGCAAAAAATCAATTGAAGCCAGGCAAAGAAAAAGAGCAAAAATTGTTGCAAAGTTTGCTGACAAAAGAGCTGCACTAAAAGCTGCCGGGGATTATGCAGGATTGGATTTACTTCCAAAAAATGCCTCACCGGTTCGCCTTAAAAACCGTTGCCAGCTTACGGGTCGGCCAAGAGGTTACATGCGCCATTTTGGAGTAAGCCGTATTATGTTTAGAGATATGGCTGTAGCCGGTAAAATACCTGGTGTTACAAAAGCAAGTTGGTAAAAAAGCCTATTGGCAATTACCGCTGAGAATAAAAGATATCATTGGATATCGCATTGAAAAAATTTATTTAATCAATTAACTAAAATAACAATGGTTACTGATCCAATAGCAGATTATTTAACAAGAATTCGTAACGCTCAAATGGCTAATCACCGTATTGTAGAAATACCTGCAAGCAATTTAAAAAAGCGTATCACAGAAATTTTGTATGATAAAGGCTATATTTTGAAATACAAATTTGAAGATGATAATAAACAAGGCCTGATTAAAATTGCTTTGAAATACGACCCTTCTACAAAATTACCCGTAATACAAAGCCTGGAAAGAATAAGCCGTCCGGGTTTGCGTACATACGCAAAACCAGAAGACTTTAAACGAGTAAAAAATGGGTTAGGTGTGGCTATTGTTTCCACCTCAAAAGGTGTTATGACAGATAAAGAAGCAAAAGCACAAAATGTAGGTGGGGAAGTACTCTGTAATATTTATTAATACTAATCAGCTTAGGCTATATAAATATTTGTCTGATAATTAAGCCCCTTAGTCGTGGCTGAACACAGATTTAAATAAAATTTAAAATTTTTAAAAAACCGACTATGAGCAGAATAGGAAAAAAACCGGTAGATATTCCTGGAGGAGTTACCATTAACGTGAATAAAGATAACCTGGTGACTGTTAAAGGCCCGAAAGGCGAATTGAAACAGGTGATAGACCGGGACATAAAAGTAGAGGTAAAAGATAATAACGTTGAGTTCTTACGACCAACCGATCAGATACGCCACCGTGCTATGCATGGTTTGTACCGTTCCTTAATAAATAACATGGTTAAGGGTGTTACCGATGGCTACACAAAACAATTAGAATTAGTTGGGGTAGGTTATAAAGCCGCAAACCAGGGCAATCTTTTAGATCTTTCCTTAGGATATTCTCATAATATTCTATTTGAAATACCTAAAGAATTAAAAATAACCACAGCACAGGAGAAAGGTAAAAACCCAATGATCACCTTGGAGAGCATAGACAAACAATTGCTCGGCCAGGTATGCGCTAAAATACGTAGCCTACGTAAGCCAGAACCATACAAAGGTAAAGGTGTGAAATTTGCCGGTGAAGTTTTGAGAAGAAAAGCGGGCAAGTCGGCTGGTAAATAATAAATAATTTTCAAATCATTCCCCGGCAGCATCGGGGAAATAAATAAAAGAAGATGAATAATAAATCTATTGCAAGGCAAAAAATAAGGTACCGTATCCGCAAAAAAATCAGTGGTACAGCAGCAGCACCACGCCTTACCGTTTTCAGGAGCAATAATGAAATTTATGCACAATTGATAGATGATAATAGTGGCAATACACTCGTTGCGGCATCTTCCAAGCAAAAAGACATTAGTGCACAAAAAGCACCTAAGATTGATAAAAGTAAAATGGTTGGAGAAGCAATTGCCCGCAAAGCTGGTGAACTGGGTATTAAAAAAGTGATTTTTGACCGTAGTGGTTACATCTATCATGGCCGTGTAAAGGCAGTGGCAGAAGGTGCAAGGGAAGGTGGATTGGAATTTTAATATTTTGTATTGCAGATTTATGATTTATCTGCAAATAATAAGACAACAAAAATCAAATCTCAAAAATCGTAAATCGATATAAATGTCAAACATTATTTCTAATAAAATGAAAGCTGGCGACCTTGAATTAAAGGAAAAGGTTGTTGCTATAAACCGTGTCGTAAAAACAACGAAGGGTGGCCGTGCATTCAGTTTTTCTGCTCTTGTAGTAGTAGGTAACCAGGCTGGTGTTGTAGGCCATGGTTTAGGTAAAGCAAAAGAAGTTCAGGAAGCTATTACAAAAGGAATTGAAGATGCTAAAAAGAATTTAATAAAAGTTCCTATCATGCATGGTACCATACCTCATGAGCAATTAAGCAAAGAAGGCGCAGCCAAAGTGTTTATTAAACCGGCAGCTCATGGAACCGGTGTAATAGCCGGAGGTAGTATGAGAGCAGTTTTAGAAGCAGCAGGAATTACCGACGTATTAGCAAAGAATCTTGGTTCAGCTAATCCTACTAACGTGGTAAAAGCAACTTTTAAAGCATTGGCTACATTACGTGAACCAATTGCAATTGCAAAAACACGTGGCATCTCTTTAAAGAAAGTTTTTAACGGATAAAAAAGTTATAAGTATTAAGTCGTAAGTTTTTGGCTTACCACTTATAACTTACCACTTACAACTTACTAAAAATGAAAAAGATAAAAGTAACACAGGTAAAAAGTGTCATCGATAGGTCGGAGCGCCAGAAAAGAACAATGGTGGCTTTAGGTTTAAAGAAAATGAATTCTTCAGTAGAAGTAGAAGCAACGCCACAAATTTTAGGCATGATTACTAAGGTAAACCATCTTGTAAAAGTTGAAGAATTAGCATGATGATTTTTAATTGGTGAATGAAAAATTTTCTCCTCATTCATTATATATATAAAATTTATAAAAACAATTGCGAGGGGTGATACCCCGTAAGTATAAAATCGAAAAAAATGAATTTACATACGCTAAAGCCGGCAAAAGGCGCAACACATAAAGAAAAACGAATCGGTCGTGGTGAGGCAAGTGGTAAAGGTGGTACTTCTACAAAAGGTAATAAAGGTGGCCAAAGCCGGGCAGGATACAAAAGTAAAAAAGCGCATGAAGGCGGACAGATGCCTATTCAACGCCGTATTCCCAAGCGTGGGTTTACCAACATTAACCGGGTAGAATACAAAGTAATTAACTTGGGGCAAATAGAGCAGTATGCCGAAAAGTATAACATTACAGAATTTACCCTTCAGAATTTATATGTAAATGGCTTAATAAGTCAAACCGATACTGTAAAAATTCTTGGTAATGGAGAACTTAAAGGCAAATTTACTTTCAAAGTAAATGCGGTTAGTGAAAAAGCTAAAGCTGCTATTGAAGCTGCAGGAGGTTCTGTAGAAATAGTGAAATAATATCACGATATTTGCCAACTGTCTTTGGGCAGGCTGGCGCTAAAAATGCGTCATTTCTTTTTTAAGCAAACAATTTAAACCGACTTAATTCTGTGAAGAAGTTTGTTACAACACTTAAAAATATCTGGAGCATTGAAGAACTGCGTAATAAAATAGTCTTCACCTTAGTGCTGTTATTTATTTACCGCCTGGGTTCCTTCATTGTGTTACCTGGTATAGACCCTAATAAACTAGCTAACCTGCATAATAGTGCCCAAAGCGGAATGCTAGGTCTGCTTGATGCGTTTGTAGGCGGTGCTTTTTCCAAAGCATCTATTTTTGCGTTAGGTATCATGCCTTATATTTCTGCCTCCATTTTTATGCAATTGGTAACTATCCTCGTTCCTCAAATGGCAAAAATTCAGAAAGAGGGAGAAAGTGGCAGAAAGAAAATTAATCAATGGACAAGGTATATAACCGTGGTTGTTACTGCTTTTCAGGCAGCCGCTTATATTGGGTATTTAAAAAGCCCGGGAAATGCTGAAGCGTTAATACCCGCCTACGGTAATTTCTTTTGGATTTCAACAGTTATAATTTTAACTGTAGGTACTCTATTTGTAATGTGGCTGGGCGAAAAAATTACCGATAAAGGTTTAGGAAACGGAACATCTCTGATTATTATGATTGGTATTCTTGCCCGCCTTCCGCAGGCATTTGGCCAGGAGTGGGCAGCTCGTACTACCCGGGGTGCAGGAGGGTTACTTATTTTATTGATTGAAGTTGTTTTTCTTATAGCTATTATCATGGGCCTTATCATGCTGGTGCAGGGAACAAGGAAGGTGCCCGTAAATTATGCTAAACAAATTGTAGGTAACCGGCAATTTGGAGGGGCCCGTAACTTTTTGCCCTTAAAAGTAAATGCTGCAGGTGTAATGCCTATCATTTTTGCCCAGGCAATATTGTTTTTACCAACTATATTTTCAGGGTTTAAGGGAGATGGATGGGCCCGGTATTTTACCGATCACACCAACGTTGTGTATATGTTGGTATACTCCATTTGTGTTATTGCATTTACTTTTTTATACACAGCTCTTATTTTTAATCCCAAGCAAATGGCCGACGAGTTAAAACGCAATAATGGTTTTATACCCGGCGTTAAACCCGGGCAGCCAACTGCAGATTATATCGGTACCATAATGGATAGAATTACTCTACCGGGGGCTATACTTCTTGCAATGGTGGGTATTTTGCCCGGAATTGTACAAGTGGTTTTTGGAATGTCTCAAAGCTTCTCAACCTTTTTTGGGGGTACATCATTATTAATTATGGTAGGCGTAATCCTGGATACTTTACAGCAGATAGAAACCCAGTTACTAATGCGTCAATATGATGGCTTAATGACGGGTGGCAGAATACAGGGTAGGCAGGCAGTGGCTTCAGGCATCTGATTATAAACTTTAAAATATTTATTATTGGCCCTGACCTTAAAAACGTCGGGGTTTGTTATAATTTGCAAGTGTAAAATGATTCAATACAAATCAAAAGAAGAGATAGAAACAATGCGGCATAGCTGCCTTTTGGTAGGGCAGGCTCATGCAGAGGTTGCAAAAGTTTTAAAAGCAGGTATCACAACCTTGCAGGTGAATAATATTGTGGCAGAATTTATACAGGACAATGGGGGCACGCCCACTTTTTTAAATTACAATGGATACCCTTATGCTACATGCATATCAGTAAATGCTGCCGTTGTTCATGGCTTTCCCGGAGAGATGCTGTTGCAGGAAGGGGATATTATCTCTCTTGACATTGGTATTTACAAAAATGGTTTTCATGGAGACAGTGCCTATACTTATGGTATTGGAGAAATTTCGGATGAAATAAAACAATTGTTAAGGGTCACTAAAGAATCATTGTATATCGGCATACAAAAAGCCAGGCGGGGAAACCGGATTGGCGATATTGCCAATGCAATACAGGAACATACAGAAAAAAAACATGGCTATGGTGTAGTGAGGGAACTTGTAGGTCATGGCGTCGGCAGAAAATTACATGAAGACCCCCAGGTGCCTAATTATGGAAAAAAAGGGACAGGTGCAAAACTAAAAGAAGGGATGGTACTGGCTATAGAACCGATGATAAATTTAGGTGCTAAAGATGTTATTCATTTAAATGATGGGTGGACAGTGCTTACAAAAGACAACAAAGTTTCTGCACACTTTGAACATGACGTCTGCATTACTCAAGCTGCCCCTGATATTTTATCCTCATTTTCAGAAATTGAAGCTGCAGAAAAAGCTAATATAAATTTAAGCTGGAGTTATAATTAAGCAGATGAATATTGGGTAATGAATATTTGATGAATTGCAAGTTATTTAATTAACTAATTGATTTCAGGATTTATCCCGGTAACTGTCGGTATGACTTTTACCTATTGACATTTGAGTAATCATTTATTACTATGTTACCTCACAAACTTGTTGTTATCGGCGGTGGCGCAGCAGGTTTTTTTTGTGCGGTAAATGCAGCAAGATTAAATCCTCAATTACAGGTCGTTTTAGTTGAAAAAACTTCTAAACTTTTAAGTAAAGTAAAAGTAAGTGGCGGTGGCAGGTGCAATGTTACACATTCCTGTTTCAGCATTGCCGAGATGATAAAAAAATATCCACGTGGGAATTCCTTTCTCAAAAAAGCATTTCATCATTTTTTTACTACGCATACTATTTCGTGGTTTCAAGAGAGGGGCATTCCCTTGAAAACCGAGGCTGACGGGCGTATGTTTCCCGAAAGCAATACTTCCCAAACGATTATAGATTGCCTGATTTTGGAAGCAGAAAAATATAGCGTTGAAATTTTAATGAATACAGAAGTGAAGGCAATGTCTATAGTCAACCCAATAGCAGCTGAGCGTCAATCTTTATCGGGAGAGAAAATAACTGGAGAAGAGGGAAATTTTAAAATAAACTTAGGTAATAACAGAACTGTGTATGCAGCTTATGTGTGTATTGCCTGTGGCGGTTATCCCAAAACTTTGCAATATGAATGGCTAACTAAAATAGGCCATACGATACAAAAGCCAGTGCCCTCTTTATTTACTTTTAATATCCCCAAAAATATTATTACCGCCTTAATGGGAATTTCCGTTGAGAATGTTACGATTAAAATCGCAGGAACTAAATTGATGCAAACAGGGCCAGTGCTTATAACTCATTGGGGCTTGAGTGGCCCTGCAGTCTTAAAACTCTCTGCCTGGGCCGCCACGGAACTGGCAGAAAAAAATTATGATTTTATAATTACTGTAAACTGGGTACCGGCATACAATGAATATTCTTTAAAACAAAAAATGCAGGACGTGCGCTTTGAAGTAGGGGCTCAAAAAATATTTAATAGAAATCCATTTGGATTGCCGGCCAGACTTTGGGAATATCTTTTACAACAGTGTGGCATACACGAAGAAATAAGGTGGGCAGATTTGCCCGCAAAAGAACAGAATAAGCTAATTAAAATATTGTGCTCCCAGGAATTTGAAGTACACGGAAAAACGACTTTTAAAGAAGAATTTGTAACAGCAGGCGGTATTAACTTAAATGAGGTTGAAGCGCATACGATGCAAAGCAAGTTAATACCCGGCTTATTCTTTGCCGGCGAAATATTGAACATCGACGGCATTACAGGTGGCTTTAACTTCCAGAATGCCTGGACCACCGGGTGGATAGCTGCAAATACTTTAAGAGAAATTTCCGCTGATAATATCTTTAACTCCTGATTATAAACTCATCATTGATAATTATTTATCTTTCCAGACCGGATGAAAAAAATTGATCAATATATTTTATTAAAATACCTGGTTACATTTTTCTTTTGCCTCGTATTATTTACGGCAATTGTAGTAGTAGTAGATATCAGCGAAAAAACCGACGACTTTGTAAAATCTCAGCTAACAGCCTGGCAAATTCTGCGGGATTATTATTTTGGTTTTATCCCCCGCATTGACGCTATGCTTTTCCCACTTTTTATTTTTATTTCTGTCATCTTTTTTACTTCTAAAATGGCGGGCCGATCGGAGATAATTGCCATACTCAGCAGTGGCGTTAGCTTTAGACGGTTTATGTTACCGTATTTAGTAGGCGGCACATTTTTATCTCTTTTACTTTGGTTGGGTTATCAATATATTGTGCCAAACGCAAACCGCAAATGGGGCGATTTTAATAAAACTTATGTAGATGTAAACGCCGGCTTAAACAATACCAACACCAGTTATAAGCAAAATATCTATTTCAGGTTAGATTCCAATTCTTATGCAGGAATAAAGGGATACGATACTATAACAAAATCGGGTAACGGATTATTTATACAGAAATTTAAAAATAATAAGCTGCAATATAATTTGCGGGCCACTAACTTTAACTGGGACACTACTAAGAACAGGTGGCGTTTAACCAACATAGTAGAAAGAACACTCAACGAAATAAATGAAACAGTAAAAAGATCCGATTCTTTTTTTGTGGTATATAGTTTTAAGCCGATAGATTTAAGAAAAGACGATTATTTAAAAGACCAGATGTCTTCACCTGACCTGGATGAATTTATAAAAGCTGAAAAAATGCGTGGCTCTGAAAACCTGAGCAGCCTGCAGGTGGAAAGATTCAACCGGGATGCAATCCCAGTATCTGTACTTATCCTGACAGTAATTGGCGTGGCGCTTGCATCCAGGCGGGTAAGAGGCGGAAGCGGGGCCCATCTTGCGGTTGGAGTACTCATTAGCGTTGCCTATATTTTATTTAGCCGGTTTACGCTGGTGTTTGCTACCAAGGGAAGTTTTACACCCTGGCTTGCAGCCTGGATACCCAATATTATTTTTGGGCTTCTGGCTTTTTACCTTTACAAAAGAGCGCCGAAATAATAATGCACTACATTCTTCTAAATCTTTTGTTTGGCTTAAGCATCCGTCGTAATTTTAAGTATTCATTTTATGCTGAAAGAATTGTTGATGTATACCTGCAGCAGAAAGCCAGGCTATAATTTATAAAGTGATCAGAAGCTTTCATGTAAAATTAGTGCCGCTGGGAGGCTATCAAAAAAAAAGTTACTCGTCATTCAGTTTTTCAAATTTTATCATTTAATCTTCAATTATAAAACATGGGAATTATTAAAGACCGGTTTAAAGAAAAAGCAGATAAAGTTGCCGCAGAAATAAAAGATTTACTGAAAGAACATGGGGATAAAACAATAGGAGAAGTTACTCTTTCCCAGGTATATCAAGGCATGCGAGGCATTACGGGGCTGGTTACTGAAACATCTTTATTAGACGCACAGGATGGCATCCGGTTCCGTGGATATTCCATACCAGAATTACAGCAAAAACTTCCGAAAGCCCCCAAGGGCGCTGAGCCTTTACCCGAAGGTTTATTTTATTTAATGCTGGTAGGAGAATTACCTACTGACGAAGATGCCAACGTTGTTTCAAGTGTGTGGCAGCGTCGGAGCCACGTTCCCAATCATGTATTTGCAAGTATAGAGGCTTTGCCAGTGAGCGCACATCCTATGACCCAGTTTGTTGTTGCCATCATGGCTCTTCAGACTGAAAGCCTGTTTGCAAAACAATATTCAAAGGGAATGAATAAAAAAGATTATTGGGAAGCCATTTTTGATGATGCGATGGATTTAATTGCACGCCTGCCCAGGATAGCTGCGTATATCTATCGCCGTAAGTATAAAGGGGGCGACCATATACAACCAAATGGCTTGTTGGATTGGGCCGGAAATTTTGCTCACATGATGGGCTACGAAGATGAAGGGTTTAAAGAATTGATGCGCTTATATATGACTATACATGCCGATCATGAAGGGGGTAACGTTAGCGCACATACGACGCATCTTGTTGGTTCCGCATTAAGTGACCCTTATTTAAGCCTGGCTGCCGGTATGAACGGCCTTGCAGGCCCTTTGCATGGCCTGGCAAACCAGGAAGTAATAAAATGGATCTTTGAATTGCGGGAACAAATTGGCTCGGAAATACCTTCCAAAGAGCAGATAGAAGAGTATGTAAAGAAAACATTAAGCGAAGGAAAGGTGGTGCCGGGTTATGGCCACGCCGTACTTAGAAAAACAGACCCACGCTTTGAAGCTCAAATGGAATTTGGAAAAAAACACATGCCCGATGATCCCCTTGTACAAACTGTTTGGAATGTGTATGAAGCTGTGCCACCAATTCTTCAATCCATTGCAAAAATAAAAAACCCCTGGCCCAATGTTGACGCTCATAGCGGCGCCTTACTTGTTCATTACGGTATGACGGAATATGAATTTTACACTGTTTTGTTTGGCGTTTCAAGATCGTTGGGTGTATTAGCCAGCCTTTGCTGGGACAGGATTTTAAACTTTCCTTTGGAAAGACCAAAATCTATTACAACAGATCTGGTAAAACTCTGGCTGGAAGGAAAAGACAATATCTGGGGGGATTAATATTACACAATTTTAAAGAATGGCTGCTGGTTTAGTGGAAGTTTTTTGTGGAGAGTATTGGGGTCGAACCGTCGACCTCTCCGAAAGCATTCGGAGCACTCTATTCAACTGAGCTAATAAGAATATTGTGGAGAGTATCGGGGTCGAACCGACGACCTCTCCGAAAGCATTCGGAGCGCTCTACTCAACGGAGCTAATTAACCACTGAATATATCTTTTGCTTTTTTTATTTTTAATTTGCTTTTCTCTTTTTTCGGCCAGCACTCTTGTATCAAAAATTTCTTTGTACATCAGTTGCCAATCTTCAGCTTTTTTAGTGGTCGCAGCTCCACTTTTATTATTATGCCTGTATATTCTCAAATCAATATTTTCACAGCTCCCTGTGTAATACATATCAAGCGAAGCAGAATAAATTATATAAACATAAAAAGACATAAAAAAACTCCGTTTTAAAAGCGGAGTTTGTGGAGAGTATCGGGGTCGAGCCGACGACCTCTCCGAAAGCATTCGGAGCACTCTATTCAACTGAGCTAATTAACAAGAATATTGTGGAGAGTATTGGGGTCGAACCGTCGACCTCTCCGAAAGCATTCGGAGCACTCTATTCAACTGAACTAATAAGAATATTGTGGAGAGTATCGGGGTCGAACCGACGACCTCTCCGAAAGCATTCGGAGCACTCTATTCAACTGAGCTAATAAGAATATTGTGGAGAGTATCGGGGTCGAACCGACGACCTCTTGCATGCCATGCAAGCGCTCTAGCCAACTGAGCTAACCCCCCTAATAATAAACATAAGAACTGATGACCTTCCCGAAGACTATCGGGACGCTCTAGCCAACTGAGCTAACCCCCCTTCTGGATTGCAAATATAAAACATTGGGGTTTCCTTCAAAAAGTATTTTACAAACATCTTCCCCAAACAAAGAATAAAAAAATACGTCTTAATCTGTGTTACCTGTTTCATCCGTGTTTCTATCCATCGCCAGAATAATATGCATCGAAGATTATGGATAAAAAATCCGTCTTAATCTACCCAACCCGTGTCATCCGTGTTTCTATCATTCGCCAGAATAATAACCAACCATGGTTCTATCCTTCGTAAATTGAAAAAAATAAATATTCAGAATGACAAAATCAGAGATAAAATTTTTAGAAGGCCCGCAAAACCGGTGGAAAGAATTTCAATTTTCATTTAGTGTGCTCCTGGAATTTATTAAAGGGTTCAGAACACTTCATTTTGTAGGCCCATGCGTTACTATTTTTGGCTCTGCACGCTTTAATGAAGATCATCCCTATTACAAACAAACACAGGCTATAGCCGGGGAAATAGCGAAACTTGGTTTTACTATAATGACCGGTGGTGGCCCGGGAATTATGGAAGCCGCAAACCGTGGCGCAAAAGATGTTGGCGGCAGAAGCGTAGGCTGCAATATCGTATTGCCACATGAGCAGCACCAAAATCCTTATTTAGATAGATGGGTAGATATTAAATACTTTTTTGTTCGCAAAACACTTCTAATAAAATACTCTTATGCTTTTGTAGTAATGCCCGGAGGTTTCGGCACTTTGGATGAATATTTTGAAGCCCTCACTCTTATTCAGACAAAGATGATAAGTCAGTTTCCCGTTATTATTTTTGACAAAGAATTTTATAAAGCTATTTTAACCCATATTGATATCATGATGGAGAAAGGGACAATCTCTCCGGAAGATATGAAACTGTGCCTGTTTACTGATTCGGTAGAGGAAGCCGTAAATCATTTAAAGATTTACAGTATAAATAAATTTGCTTTGAAAGCTGAACAGAAACGAAAATCTTCCTGGTGGTTATTTGAAAAACAATGTTAAACAGAAAGTAGTACTACTTATCTGATTGCGGATTTTTAATAAAGCGTTTTATTTCCGATTTTTTGCCATGACTCAAAAACTTTCAATGCCTCATTCCTACTTAAAGATTTAATCGGAATTTTTCTTTCCGGTATACCGGCTTTCATCTCTTCATAGATCATAGAGTCATCAAACCCTATACTGGCGGCATCCTCACGGGTATTTGCAAAATAAATAATTTTAGGCCTGGCCCAGTAAATTGCGCCGAGGCACATGGGGCATGGTTCACAGCTTGAAAATATTTCGCAATCATCTAATTGAAAAGAACCCAATGCTTTACAGGCATCTCTGATAGCGACAACTTCTGCGTGTGCCGTAGGATCGTTGGATGAAATCACTTTATTGTTGCCACGCCCGATAATTTTATCATTTTTCACTACTACGCACCCAAAGGGGCCACCTTCATTTGTTGTAATACCATGTTGTGAAAGCGCTATGGCTTCCTGCATAAACTTTTCTTCCCTTGTCATAATTTCAAAGATAAAAAAGGTTTATAAAGTTTAAGAAATTGAGGGTGTTCAAAAGGTTCAATAAATTTAAATTTTTTTAAATAAAACAGGAGACTAAAAAACAATGAAACCAGACTTTTTAAACCTTAAACTTTTGAATCATACTAAAGTCCTGAATAATAATCGTACCCTCTTTCATACCAATAATCTTTTGGTCGGTTATTGCTGAAAGAAATTGTGCCAATACGTTTTAAGTTTTTGATGCCATATTTTACGGGAATAATAAGCCTGAGTGGGAAACCCTGGTTCATAGGAAGGGGAGCGCCATTCATTTCGTAACATAGAATTGTTTGCGGGTGCACCATACTTTTGTTGTCAATACCAACATAATATTCTTCATCAGGCGTAATGAGGCCGGTAAATTTTAAGTTCATTTCGTCCGTTAGATTGTAATGTTTTGCAAAGTCGCTGAACTTTACACCGGCCCAATGCGTCACCTGGCTCCAGCCCTCGATACATTTAAAGTCGAAGATAATTTCAGTTTTTGGAAGAGATTTTATTTCATCGATACTTATAAGCAATGTATCCCCGGTTTTTTTTACGATCTGTAATTTCCAGGCAGCAGGGTCAAAATCCTCACTCATACCCGCATCACCATTTACCCTAACCCGGGGGGCTGCAGCGCTGACGGGAAAAGTTTTTGCAAGGTGATTACCACTGAAAATATTTGTAAAAAAAGATTCATTAAAATTTAAAACGGATCGAAGCGGTTTTACAACACCGGCTTCTACGGGTTGTTTGTGCAACCAGGCCCAACTGGCAATGGAGACAGCGAGAAATACAAAAAATAATATAAATGCTAGCAGGGTTTTGTTCCTGACGTATGAATCGCTAACTACCTTTTCGATGTTATTCATAAATTAATTATTTGTATTTGTAATTTCCGGTGTGGTTGCGTCGTCGGTTTCCATAGCATTTGTGGCGCTGTCTGCCGGCAATACTTCAAAGCCGGTAACCATACTGCGGAAATTATTCCAGCCGGCTATAATCACTTGTAAAACATGCACTAAAAAAAATAGAAAAAATAAAATGGTCATGATAAAATGTTCTGCCCTTGCCCACTCATACCCACCGAGGATAGCGCATAACCAATATAGCTGAGCCGGTTTATAAATGGCCAACCCCGTAAGTAACATTAAAAACCCCATAACAATAACCCCGGTATAAGCAATACGCTGTGCAGCATTGTATTTTTTTTGCGGGGGCAGCCCTTTTTTTATGTGCAGGTCATGCAGAATAACCAGCCAGGATTCCCTGATAGATTTTTTGTTTGGGAAAATTAATTTATACTCTTTAGAAAAAAGCAAGTACAAAAAATAAATAATTCCATTAATCGCAAATATCCACATAAAAACAAAATGCAGGCTCATACCTTCTGCCAGGCGAAAAGGAAGATTCAGCGCTTTATTAAATGAGTCAGGAAAAAATTTTAAAATTGTTTTGTCGCCCCAGCCAATTTTGTAAACATCATTTGCCCAGTAGATGAGCAAGCCACTCCAGATCATAATAGCAAGTAGCGGAAAGTTAATCCAATGCAGCCAACGGATGGCCAATGGATGTTTTTTTACGATTTTTTTCATCGCTTCCAAAATAGCGAAAAAATAGTAAAAATCTTAATCTATTGTATAACGTTTTTATGAAATTAATTCTTCACGAATTTCAGCGAAGCAGAATTCATACAGTACCGCAAACCTGTGGGCTTAGGGCCATCATTGAAAATATGGCCTAAATGAGCGCCACACCTGCTGCAGTTCACTTCGGTGCGTTCCATACCAAAACTATTATCAGTTATTTCCTCTACATTTTTTTTATCTATAGGCTGCCAAAAGCTTGGCCAACCTGTACCACTTTCAAATTTTGCAGCAGAACTAAACAGTGATAGGTTACAGCCTATACAATAATATGTTCCCGTTTGGTGATTATCCCAGGTATTTCCGGTGTAAGGCTGTTCTGTGCCTTTTTTCCTTGTAACATCAAATTGCAATGGGGTAAGTTGTTTGCGCCATTCAGCATCTGTTTTTACAACGCTGTATTTGCGGGCAGGTTCTGCGGTTTTTGAAGACTTTTGTGCGGTGCAACCAAATGCAAAAAATGCCAGGAGCATTACTGTAACTATATTTTTCATTTTTTTATTTTAGTAAATTACGTTAAATGAGGATTAAGGGATTTTAACTGATAAAACCTTTAACAGCCCATTTTGTTTGGGTTTATTAGTTATAATTTTGTGACAAATACCGACATCATGAGTATACTAAATCAAATAGCTCAATACCTTTATATTAAAAAAAAAGATCCTGATTACAAGCCCAACCAATATACAAGGGCCATGCATGGCATAAACCGGCTTTCGATATTTTTATTCTTAATTGCCCTGGTTATAATTGCAGTAAAACTTTTGCGTAACTGATTCGGATAAGTCATTGTTACAGGATTGAAAGGCCGGTTAAATGACACCAAATCATTTAGTAAACACCTGTATTTATTAAGGTGTATATAGTTATAGCAGCATTATAGGAAGCGTGTCCACCGGCACTTAAAAGTAATTTAAGGTCAGCATAATCTTTCGCCTGTTGATGTTTATTCTCTTCATTATTGAGCAAAAAACCAAGTTCGGCTACCAGGTTTTTTTCACTGAGTTCATTTTGAATTAATTCTTTAACTACGGGTTTATCCATTATTAAATTTACTAGTCCGATATATTTAATTTTGAT
>JBDSDN010000014.1:0-7705 GCA_039920545.1 Ferruginibacter sp.
TCCTTTTCATGATGCACTTGCTCTTTCTTATGCCTGCGACTACGGAATGATATTTGTTCGCTGCAAAAACGGCATCAGCCACAATCCACTGGAATATGCTTCCTACGAAGATCTTGCACTGGGTGCAAAAGTGATGTATGGAACAGTGCTGGATATTTTGAAACAGTAGTTCTTGATTAACCGCAAAGAGCGCAAAGTTTTTCGCAAAGAATGCAAAGCCTTTTGCATCTTTGCAATGTATTTCCTCTCAGTTCTTTGAGGTTAAATTTATTTTGTTTAAGGTCAGACGGGACGGCCAGACCAATAAAAATCTACCTTCATCAGTTTCACCAGTGTTATCCCTGTATCCAGCCTCCGCATCAATATTTTAAGGTCAGGCGGGGACTGCCAGGCCAAATAAAAATCCCTCTTCACCCGTCAAATCCGTTTCATCGGTGTATCCATCCTCCGCATCAATATTTTGAAGTCAGACAGGGGTGGTCAGACCAAATAAAATCCGTGTTCACCCGTACAATCCGTCTCATCAGTGTATCCATCCTCCGCATCAACAAATCATTTATTAAAAATAATTTTTGCATAAAAAGAGGGCTTACGCAATTGCTTACGCAGATCAATATCAGTAAACATAGACGTGATGGCTGTATTAAGTGTTTTGCTCTTGTGTGCCTTCTTTACCACAAAATTAAACAGCCATGGATAACGGCTTAGCCTTTGCAACAGTGCACTCATCTTAAGTTCATCGCCGATACGTTTATATAAAACATTATCGTATTTTTCTTTGATAAAATCAGCATCAAATCTGTTTGCTTTGATCAGCTCTTCGATGGCAAATGCAGAAAGCATCCCGCTATACAATGCATTGCCGATCCCCTCGCCTGTAAAGGGATCAATGAGGCTTGCTGCATCGCCTGCAAGTAAATAATTATCGCCGGAAATAGCTTCCCGTTTTATACACATTGGTAAACCCCAGCCTTGTATTTTATCTGTAGCAACTGCATTTGTAAAACGATCCTTAATGTTGGGATTATTTTTAAGCGCATTTAGCATTTCATTCCGCAGGTTTATTTTCTTTGTTCTTATCCTGTCAGACAGCATTCCAATACCAACGTTTGCCATACCGTTTGGGAGAGGAAAAATCCATAAATAACCCGGCAAAACTTCAGGTAAAAAATGTAATTCTATGTAACCTTTTTCGTGAAATCCGGTAACACCTTTATAATATGCTCTAAGGCCCACACAATAAGCTTTGTCGGCAATTTCATTTTTCATAAAAGTTTTTCGCACAATACTCTTGTCGCCATCCGCACCGATAATAAGCGGTGCAGTTACTTCATAATTTTCTCCATGCTGTGTAAAATTTACTTTTATTATTCCATTATTCCGCTCGTTTTTTTTTATTGAAACCTGTTGGTAAATTTTTGCAAATGGCGATGGGATCTTCTCAAAAAGAAAATTATCAAATACCAAACGGGTTGTCATAAAACCCGGGGCATGATTAGCCGGAATATTTTCGGGGCTAAAAGGAATGGTCAAAGATTTACCATTGGGAGAAGCAAATACCACACCGTGGCAGGCAAGGTTATCTTTCGTATTTAAAAACACTTCATCGAGCCAGGCCGGGTTAGCTTTTCTTAAAACAAAAGCTGTTTTACCGCTACAGGCATCGCCACATATTTTATCCCTGGGAAATTTTTCTTTCTCCAGTATGATGTGATGGATCCCTGCTTTAGAAAGAAATATAGAAGCACTTGCACCTGCAGGACCGGCGCCAATAATTATAACAGAAGTCTCAAGAAATTTTGCTGGCCCAGGTAATATTGTTTCAACACTGGCATTTTCCATCTATTTATTTTTGGTAGGTAAGATAAATTAATGCGCTGGTTTTACTAACCTGAATTTAAATTTACTACGCAAAAAAATGCCGAAACTTCCGGCATTAATATTTAAGGGAAGAGATAAATTAATATCCAGGATTATACCGTTTTCCAAAAACGAGCACTCTGCCACGGCCTTTAAGTATACTACCTTCGGTGCGGTATTTAAAAGAAATCGTGCTTATGGTTTTTCCTTCGGCAGCAAGCTCAATTACCCTGCTCGATTGTCCTGCGGTTATAACATCGTCAACTGCCGGAGAAAGTTTATCACCATTAACATAATTTACAGTAAGATCTTTCAACCTTACATCCCGGTTCTCTATTTTAAAACGCAGGGCAGTGTATTTATTGCTGTTGCGTACTTCAACTTCGTCCCTGTCTCTCACAAAGTTCACTTTCTTTTCGCCTAATAAATCCCAGCCCTCCTCCAGGCCGATACTTTGTCGGGAACTATTGCAGGAAAAAGTTAGTGTGCTCAAAAAAAGCAGAGCAGGTATCATAATTTTTTTCATCATCATTAAATTTTGTATTATCAATGTAAAATTAAGAAATATTATCTTGCCTTTGGAGCACACGGAAAATTTTAATACTTTCAAACCCGGGTTCCACGATATATCTTTTTTAATCCCCTTTTTATTAACTATACCAAAATATAATATCGAAATGATAAAATATTTTTTACAACCTATAATGCTCTTTTTTTTGTGCATCATCTTTTTTTCCTGTAAAAATAATTCAGCTGATAATTCAACTGCTACTCATTCAAATGTTGTTGCTCCTGCCCGGGGCCTGTCAATACAAAACATCGATTCTGCTTATTTCTATGCAGCAAAGCCCGGGGTGTATAATAATTAATCAGCTTAATTGTTGATGGCAGGTTGATAAAATAATTTTATGGAATTCATGGCGTACCTTAAAATACTTTGTAATTTAATATATGAATAAAATTCTCCTTTTACCGGCCATTGTTTTTTTATTTTCCTGCGGCCATAAAAAATATGATAATCCTCATGTGCTTATCAATACTAATATCGGCGAAATAGAAGTAGAATTGTTTCCTGGTAAAGCACCAAAAACCACGGCTGCTTTTTTGAGTTATGTTGAGGCAGGATTTTACAAGAACGGTTCCTTTTACCGGGTATTAAAAAATGAGGATTTGGCACCGGAATATAATACCGGCTTAATACAGGGCGGCATCTGGAAAACAAATAATACTCAAGTGTTGCAGTTGCCCGGCATAGCACACGAGTCTACGGCGCAAACCGGTTTATCCCATACTAACGGTACTATTTCATTGGCAAGAACTACTCCGGGTACAGCCAGCTCCGAATTTTTTATTTGTATAGGAAATCAAATCCAGTTTGATAAAAGCACTTCTGTAAATGCTGATGGGCTTGGCTTTGCAGCATTCGGCAAAGTATTTAAAGGAATGGATGTGGTAAGAAAGATCCAGTCGCAAAGAAGCCAGGGCGAAACTTTTAATGAACAAATTAAAATTAGTAATATTGAAAGGTTATAAAATAAAAATATTTAGTTAAGAAATTTCCATGCAGGTCGGGTGGACAATTAATCCCATTGCTATCCGGGAACACAACCATGCTAACGATAGAAAAAGTAACTATATAAATTCCCGTGTTGTTAAATATATGTTGTCATAAACTTTTGGCAGGATAATTTCGTAAGTTTTGCCGTAAACATTTTTCATGAAAACTTTTCAGCGTATTATGCGGTTAACATTTTCTATACTTATTCCGATTTCCATTTTTGTACTTTTGGTAGCGTGTAAAAAAAGTATGACTTCTAATCAACCTCAGTACAATGCGACTGCAAAAAAATATCTTGCTTTAGGGGATTCTTACACTATTGGCCAGTCAGTAGCAGTTGAAGAAAGGTTTCCCAATCAAACAAATGTCTTACTGGCAACCCAGGCAGTAGCGGTGAATACGCCTGATATCATTGCGGTTACAGGATGGACAACAACAAACCTTCTTAATGCCCTTAACGCTTCTCCCCCTGCAAATGATTTTGATTTTGTGACCCTTCTAATCGGGGTAAATAATCAATACCAGGGTAAAAGCATTGATGAATATAAAAATGAGTTTACCGTTTTATTAAACCGGGCAATTAAATACGCCGGCAATCGTAAAAGTCGGGTCTTCGTTTTATCTATTCCCGATTATAGCGTAACTCCCTTTGCACAAGGCTCGGATACGGCTGCTATTTCAACCCAGATTGATGCCTTTAACCTGGCAAATAAAAATATTACTACCCAGCTTGGTGTAACATATGTAGATATTACCCCAGTATCCCGGGAAGCAGCTAAGGATAAGTCTTTAATTGCTACAGATGGTTTGCATCCTTCTGGAAAACAATATAAAAGGTGGGCAGAGCTTTTGGCTCCCTTAGTGAAAGCCTCATTATATTAATCATTTGCCCAATCCTGCTACGACATTTATAGTGAGCGCCACTACTACGGTATTAAATCCAAAAGCAATAATAGCATGTAATAAAGCCAGTTTTCGTAACCGCTTTGATTGTATCGAAACATCCGATACCTGGAAGGTCATTCCAATTACAAATGAGAAGTAAGCGAAGTCCAGGTAATCCGGATCTTTATCTCCTGGAAAATCAAGTCCCGAACCTTTTTTTGAAACTAATTTTCCGGCATCTCCATAAAATATATGTGCATACCTGAAAGTAAAAATAGTATGGACTAATATCCAGGAAGTCATCATACCAATTATTGCAATCGGCAATTCCAGAGCTTTTGCAGTAGTGTCTTCAGTTTTTGCAGTAATAAGTAAAATAACGGCAAGCAGACTGGCCATCGTGGCCGCTATTACCACTAAAAAGATGATCACCCTTGATTCATCCTGTTTACTACATTGGTAACAAACCTGGTCACTGTTTATGGTAAAAAAAGTGATAAAACTTAAAGCAATCATGCTAATGCAAAAAATATCCCAGCCTACCATTAAGTGCGCAACCTTGGTAAGATGGGTAGTCGGAAAAAGAAAATAAACTAGTACAGCTAATACAGCACTGATAATTAATTTATGGATAGCATGAAGCCGGTTAAACCAGGAGATATTTAGGTGGTTATTTTTTTTCATTTTGGAAAAACAAAATAATAATTATTTAACGACAAGCCAATGTAAGCTTTTATTAGCTGAGGGTAAAGTTTTCATCAACTGGAAGTGGGTACGCATTGGAGTATTAAAAAAATAATATTTGAATAGACATTAAACCCTAAATTTGCAACATAGTAACATTTAATATTTGAAACACTTTTTATCAATACAAAAACTTACAAGTTTATTACTGATTGTACTATTTGCATTCAGTATAACTCCTGTTATTATATTGCATAATTTAACGGCCAATCATAGCGACATTAGTTATGCAAGCAAAAAAGTAAAGGGAGATCAATACGCTAAAACAGGAATTAACTGTAACTGCATAAACTTTGTTGCAGAAGCACCCTTCATAAATACTTTTTACCCAATAAATTTTTCCACTCCAGAATTTACACCTGTGTATAATAATTTTTATACCGAGAATTTTTACTCATTGCATCATTTCTTTGCAGAACTCCGTGGCCCGCCCAGTATGGCTTAATACTATCTTCTATTCTCAATTTTATTATTTCTTATTAAGGCACACACTGCCTGATTATTTAATTACTCATCATGGACTTTTGTATAATACAAATCCTTCTTTTAAATAAAATCAGATGCAATCATTTATAAAATACATTTTATTTTCATTTTTATTCCTGGCTGGCGGCATGAGCTTATCTGCCCAAAAAACATTATCCGGTAAAATTACTTCTGCCCGTACTGGTTTGCCAATTTACGCAGCCAGCATAAGTATTAGTGATTTAAAGCTTACGGTAATTTCTGATACCGGTGGAAATTATAATTTTAGAAACCTACCCAATGGTAATTTTTTAATTGAAGCCCGGTCAGTAGGGTATAAGGCAGTAACCCACAATTCCAGTTTTACCCGCAATGGGTTAGAGAATTTTCAATTGATTGAAAATATTGTGGAAGAAAGTGAAGTGGTCGTTACCGGGCAATCTAAAGCCACACAGATCAAACGCAGCCCTATACCTATTGTGTCTGTCAGTCATGCATATCTTGTCTCCAACATAAATACAAATATTATTGACGCCATCACAAAAGTTCCGGGTATCACCGCTGTCACCACCGGCCCAAATGTTTCGAAACCATACATACGGGGCTTGGGCTTTAACAGGATACTTACATTATATGATGGTGTACGGCAAGAGGGACAGCAATGGGGCGATGAACATGGAGTAGAAGTAGACCAGTACAGTATAGAGCGGGTGGAAGTAGTAAAAGGTCCGGCCAGCCTGAGTTACGGCTCTGATGCGTTGGCAGGAGTGGTAAACCTGATTCCGACACAGCCTGCCCCGGAAGGGAAAATAATTGGAGATTTAACCACAGAATACCAAACCAATAACGGCCTCTATGGGGGCTCAGCCATGCTGGGAGGCAGCAAAAATGGTTTTGAATGGATGGGCAGAATTTCTGATAAAGAAGCAACAAATTATAAAAATAAAATTGACGGCAGGGTGTTCGGTACCGCTTTTAAAGAACGGGATGGTAATGTGTACCTGGGCCTGCATGGCCGTTGGGGATTTTCTCATCTAAGTTTTTCTGTGTTTGATGACAAACAAAAAATTCCTGACGGCAGCAGGGATGATGGCACCGGAAAATTTACCAAGCAAATTACCGAAGATGATATTTTTCGCCCGATTGTGTCTGATGAAGAATTAAAATCTTATGCTATTTCTGGCACCTACCAGCATGTGCGCCACTATAGATTATACAGCAATAACAGTTTTTCTTTGGGGAAAGCGGGGCGGTTGGGCGTAAACTTATCTTATCAAAACAGCCACCGCCAGGAGTTTGCGCATCCAGAGCAGTTGGAGATACCCGGCCTTGATCTTAATTTAAATACTTACGGCTATGACTTCAAATACTATTTTCCTGAAATAAACGGCTGGAATATTACGCTAGGTGCAAACGGCATGTACCAGAAAAACGATGTAACCAAAGGGACAGATTTCCTGATTCCTTCCTATGACCAGTTTGACATTGGCCCCTTTGTTTATGTAAAAAAAACAATAAATAAAATTGATATCTCCGGTGGTATTCGATATGATAACCGGTCTTTTACCAGTGATGAGCTTTACACTATACCTAACCCCAGCACAGGTTTCGACATGCCTGTTTCTGATACTACCGGCGCAAATTTTAATTTTGCTAACATCAAACATAATTACAATGGCCTTTCCGGCAGTTTTGGATTTACTTATAATGCTACGGATAAATTATCCTTCAAAGCAAATATTGCACGGGGATACAGGGCGCCAAATATTTCAGAAATTTCCTCTGATGGCGTACATCCGGGAACAAATACTTACCAGATTGGTAGTAGTGAGTTTAAGCCTGAATTCAGTACCCAGGAAGACATTGGTGTTGTTTATGCCTCAAAAATTGCTGTCTTCAACCTGAGTTTATTTAATAATAATATTCAGAATTATATTTATAACCAGAAGTTGCTGACCGCTGCGGGCGACGATTCAATCATCGTGGCGCCAAATCAAACTTTTAAATTTCAGCAAGGCAAAGCAAATTTGTATGGCGGCGAAATGAATATAGATTTTCACCCTTTCAAAAACCTGCATTTTGAAAATAGTTTTTCTGCCGTATATGCCTTAAACAAAAGCCGCAACGATGGCAAGCTGTTAAAAGATAGTTCAAAATACCTGCCGTTTATTCCTCCCTTTCATGGCGTTTCAG
>JBDSDN010000015.1:0-67544 GCA_039920545.1 Ferruginibacter sp.
TATTTTGTAAAACATTATGTATTTACCAGTATGTATTATCTGGTACTTTTAATTATGGCCTTTTTTGGACTGCTTAGTTGGTTAAAAAAATTGCAAGAAATTAAACGGCACGTTGAGGTGAGGTCAAATAGCTGAAAAAATTTTCTGATAGAATATAATTAATATGCTGAAAAAAATTGTGATAATAGGGCCTGAATCAACCGGAAAGAGTACCCTGTGTGCACAGCTTGCCAATTATTATAGCACCATGTGGGTTAAAGAATATGCCAGGGAATACCTGGATACTTATGGAACAAAATATACGTACGAAGATTTGTATAAAATAGCAGAGGGTCAAATGAAAAACGAAAAAAATGTCATCGATCGCCTGCCTGTAAGAGGAAGAATGGAGGAACAAAAAACAAGTGTATTTATTGATACTGACCTCTACGTAATAAAAGTATGGAGTGAATTTGTTTTTAATAAATGCGACAACAGGATACTTACTGCTATTGCGAACTGCCGATATGATTTATATCTTCTTTGCAATATAGATTTGGCCTGGATCAAAGACTCAATGCGGGAATACCCGGATTTGCGGACCCGGGAAAAACTTTTTTATTACTACAAGGAAGCCTTGGTAAATGAATCTGTTCCCTGGGCCACGATAAGTGGTAATTACCAGGAAAGGTTCAGGCAGGCAGTTGCCGCAGTAGATAATATTTTATCCACTACCTGATCAATTCCCTTATATCCGGATCAGCTTGAAGATTATTCATCTGCCGCAGAATATTTGCAGACCTAAGCAGCACATAGCGGCTCAGCGGTTTTACAGTAAACTTTTTTGGGTTAGGCAAACAGGCAGCAATCATGGCAGCCTCCTGCCGGCTTAAATCTTTTGCATTCTTACTAAAATATTTTTTTGATGCTGCCTGCACCCCAAAAATACCAGGCCCCATCTCTGCCACATTCAAATAAGTTTGTAATATTCTTTTTTTGCTCCATAATTTTTCAATCATAAAAGTAAAATATACTTCCAGTCCTTTTCTAAAAAATCCGCCGCCCTGCCATAAGAAAACATTTTTTGCAGTTTGCTGGCTTATGGTACTTGCACCTCTTACTTTAGAAGGATGTTTTTTATTATACTTCACTGCTAACTTAATAGCTTTAATGTCAAACCCATTATGATCGGGAAATAGCTGGTCTTCCCCTGCCATTACAGCCAGTTTCATATTGCTACCTATATTTTTATCAGAAACATAATTCCGGTTCATGCCATTACCCTGCACTGCATTTACAAACTGGGTAATTGTTAGTGGTGGGTTAAGCCATTTACAATATATAATATATAAAAATTGCCCTATGAATAACCATAGAATCACTTTTTTTGTTACACGCCACCAATCTTTTTTTGTATGATAATCCATCAGGGGGAAAATATTTTTTAAACAGTATTACCTGGAAAACGGATTTGTGTACTTCTTCCTATGATTAATAAGTTTGTACGCTCCCCGCTTTTTTTTACAAATAATAAAGTCACGAGTTTTCGTTTCAGACGAAGGAGGCAATATAAAAAAAGCAAAAAAATGCATCTTAGCATTTATTATTTTTTATGCTTTTTTTACTTTGGCGTAAAATACCCCAATGATCAGGGCAACGCCGAAGGCCAGGAACAATAAACCTGATATTTTATTAATAATGGTAATATTTTTGTCTGTGAGTTTGTTTCGTAAGCGCCCGGCAAGGTAAATTTTAAAAAAATCTGCAGAAATATTCATACCCAGGCATATGGAAAAAGTCGTTACAACATGTTTCAAAGGTTCGCCCGTAGATTTCGTGGCGGCGGCCAGCCATAAAGCTATAACGCCGGGGTTTAAAGTATTTAATAAAAAGCCGGTAAAAAATAACCGGGCATGTGTAGCATTTCCTATTTTGACCCCCTGATCAAGTTCTGCCTTAGTGTGATATTTTTTAAAAAACAAATAATATATACCCAGAGATATTAAAAAGATGCCACCGAAGGTGCCTATCTGGGTTTTGTAAGCAATTAAACTTTCCAGTAACTGGCCAAAGGTATTGGCAATGACTACCCATAAAAAATCACTGAGCCATACACCGCTGATAAAGTAAAAAGCACTGGTAAGGCCATAGTTAATCCGGAGTTTTATAATTGTAAAAATAACCGGCCCCACAGAAAACACCAAAGCTAACCCCAATAACAGTCCAGAAATAATAGCCTCGGTCATTCAAGAGATTTCAATTAATTTAAAACAATATTTTTTTTGTTTTTTTGTTTTGCCAGAAATTGTTTCCACTCTTCCAGCATTTTACCTTTTACCACTCTTGGAAATTTGTGCTGGCCACCAATTTTACCCTTGGCGTTCATAAAATCCATAAATGCCTTTTCTGGCAGTATATGTGTTGTCACTGCTTTTAGTGCGTGGCGTCGTTCTACTTCGTAATCGTCGTTTAGAATTTTTAAATTTTCATCAATTAAGGTTGCAAGGTTAAACTCATCAGCGGTATCATTAGTACCAATATACCATTCATGCGCAAAAAAATTGCCGTGAGGCACCCCTGCTACCGTAAATTCAGGAATAGAAATATTCAATTCTTCTGAGGCCATCTCAATTGCTCTTGTCATATTATCTACACTAAGATGCTCGCCCACCAAACTTAAAAAATGCTTTGTACGACCTGTAATAATAATTTCACTCTTTTCTTTATCAACCAACCTTATGGTATCTCCAATTGCATAACGCCAGGCCCCGGCATTGGTACTTATCAAAATAGCATAGTCTTTATCTTCTTCTATTTCGTGTATCATATATACCTGTGGCTCTTCCGTCATATTTCCCTCCGCATCAAAATTAACTTCATCAAAGGGCACAAATTCAAAAAAAATATTACCGTTTAGCGCCAGTTGCATGCCCCGGGTATCCTGCCTGTTTTGAAATGCAAGGAAACCTTCACTGGCCAGGTACGTTTCTATGTAGGTAATGGGCTTACCCAATAATTTTTCAAACCCTTTTTTGTACGGTTCCATTGCAACTCCTCCATGTACATAAAAAGAAAGGTTAGGCCACATTTCATGAATATTATTGAGGTTATACCGGGCTATAATTTGTTCTAAACAAAGCTGGAGCCAGGCGGGCACCCCCACTATAAAGCCAATATCCCAATTGGGTGCATTATCTACAACCTCTTCTAATTTTTTAGCCCAGTCTTTCTCCCTTGCTATCTTTTTACCGGGCTTATAGAGGCCCAGGCCAAGAAACCAAAAGGGAATATTTTTTTGCTGTATACCAGTTAAATCACCGGCATAATACGTTGGCCCTTTCTGCAATTGGGTGCTGCCGCCCAACATTAACCATCCTTTGCCGAGAGCCCTTTTAGGTACATCATACTTTGTAATAGAAAGTAATTGTTTTAACCCTGTGATCGTATTGCTCCTGATCAGCTCTTTGGTAATGGGAATATATTTACTGGAGGCCTCACTTGTGCCACTGCTTAATGCAAAATATTTTATTACCCCAGGCCAGCAAACATCGGGAATACCTTCCAGTGTTTTGTACCACCACTCATTATAAATTTTACTATAATTATAAGTAGGCACCAGTTGCTGAAATCTTTTACCGGGGTGGCGGCTCAGCAGGATCTCATCAAACTTAAATAACTGGCCAAACTGCGTAAACCTGGCTTTTCTTAGCAATTTTTTCAACACCCGTAACTGCTGCCTTCTTGCATTGCTTATTGGGATGTTTAAGGCCCTGGCAATAGATTTAGGTAGTTTGATATCGAAATAAGCCATTAAATTTAAATATGGTGGACGACAAATATAGTTAATGGAGCCGAGCAAATACTGCCAATTACAGTAGTGGCATCGGAAAAGTTTTAGCGTAATATTTTTAGGTATCTGCCTTTAAAATAATTATTTCAAAATCGTGGAGATTATACTTTTTGTAATTTCCATTTTCCTCTCTTAAACAGGATATATGCAGCAATAGTAATGGCTGCTTCTGCCACGGGAATTGCAATAAAAACCCCTGTTGGACCTAAGTCCAGAGTTTTTGCTAAGAAGTATGCAAAAGGAATTTGAAAGACCCAAAATCCAAATAGATTTATCACCGTGGGGGTGCGGGTATCACCGGCACCGTTGAAAGCATTTATCATTACCATGCCTACGCCAAAAAACAGATAACCTGCGCTTATTATTCTTGCAGCCTGCACTGCGTAAACTGCAACTGCTTTTTCTTTAGTAAAAAACTGAATCAGGTAGGGTGCCAAACAAAATAACAGGATTGATACTGTCGCCATAAACATGGCGTTGTATTTTGCAGTTTTCATCACAGACTCTTCTGCTCTTAAAGGTTGTTTAGCGCCCAGGTTTTGCCCCACTAGTGTGGCAGCTGCATTGCTCATTCCCCAGGCAGGTAAAATAAAAAACATTACAATTCTAATTGCAATCTGGTAGCCGGCAGAGGCTTCACTGTGTCCGGTTTGCACTACCAGGCTTGCCAATATAATCCAACTGCATGATCCAATTAAAAATTGTAAAGTTGCAGGCCAGGCAATATTAATCAGGGAACGGATAAGCTCCAGATCAGGCTTTAGATGGGCAAGTGTAAACCGAACCAGGCGGTTCCCTTTAAAAAGATAATACAGTTGGTAACATACCCCAATGCCACGTCCAATTGTTGTGGCCATTGCTGCGCCCATCACTCCAAAAGCAGGTATAAAACCCCAACCTTTAATAAGCAAAGGGCATAAAATAATGTTACAGATATTAGCAATCCATAAACTTTTCATAGCCATCATAGCATCTCCAGCACCACGGAAAATTCCGTTTATAAGAAAAAGCAACATGATCACTACGCTTCCCCCCATCAGTATACGGGTGTAATTTTTGCCGGTTTCTATGGCAATTTCATCCGCCCCCATAATCCTTAAAATGTTCCCGGCATAAAAAAAGCCTGCGACACTTACAATAACGGTAATGGTAAGAGCAACTAAAATAGATTGCATACCTGCCCTGGAGGCGGCCTCCATTTTTTTTTCGCCAACACGCCTGGCCACCATAGCCGTTGCAGCCATACTAATACCAATAGCCAGCGAATAGATAATAGTTATTACCGATTCAGTTAAGCCAACTACTGAAGTGGCATGCTTTCCTAAATGGCTTACAAAAAAAATATCAACTACCGCAAACACGCTTTCCAGGCACATTTCCAGTACCATAGGCACAGCTAACAAAATTACTGCCCTTCTTATAGAGCCTGTTGTATAGTCCTGTTGATGCCCATTTAGCGCTTCTTTGATTATTAAAAAAATCCGGGATATAGGTTTAGTTTTGGTCTGATTATACGACATTAAAATTCTTTTTTAGAAACTTTGAGAATAAAATACGTGAAGTTATCAGCAGAAATAATGCTGAGATACTTGTTTGAGAGGCCCTTTAGAAGACAAGGGACGTATTAGAATTTCATATGCGTTTAATTGAAGACTGCAAAGATTGTAAAAATAATTAATACTCAATTAATTATTTTTTGGGACGATTTCCAGGCATGCCTTTAATAAGTTTTGCATAGTGATCAGGCCTTTAGCTTTTGTGAATTTAATATTATTCTTAGGGATATTTTCAGTGCCTGGGAAATTTTCAATTGCGAGGGTAACGCTTTGCTCTCTCAATAAATGCAACATAGGGTATGGAGATCGGTTGGTATAATTAGACGGATCATTATGCAAAGCATTTGCAAATAAATATTCAGGATGAAAACTTGCAACCTGGTAAATGCCTTCGTAACCTTCTTTTTGTAAAAAAGATTCTGCTAGCGCTAATAATTGTAGGTATGCTGAAAATGATTGAAACCCTTCAGGGATGAGTAACAGGATTGTTTCAATTTTTGTATCAACGTCTAATTGGTCAAACGCTCTGGATAAAGATTCCAAGACAGCTTTTGAATCTTTTGAGTTTACTACGGTATATAGAACGCCGCCCTTATGAATTTCTCTTGCTGCAAAGGGACAGAAATTACATCCTATAACTACATCTGAAATCCATTTGGCCGTTTGAGCAATAATCAAATTATCTGAGTTCATCAATCTACATATTTTTTGTAAATGTTCTAAGATACATCTGTTCAACTTTTTTGCGTGCCCAGGGTGTTTTACGTAAAAAAGTTAAACTGGATTTTATACTTGGGTTGCTTTTAAAACAATTAATATTGATAGCTTTTCCTAGATAATCCCACCCAAAATGACTGACCAGTTCTGTAAGTATGGCCTCCAGGGTTACCCCCTCCGGGAAAACATTTTTATTTAAGGCCATCTTTCAGTGTTTTAGTATCAAGTGAGGGTAAGCTGATTCTATTAAAGTTAGGCTTAAAAAAGATTTATTATTTTCAGGAAATAAAACGCTCTTCTTCAGACCATGAAGTTGAGCAACAGCAGATTTTTTATGTTATAAAAATAAATTATGAAAACAATCCTGGTTATACGTCATGCAAAAAGTAGTTGGGCTAATATGGATGAAGCAGATTTTGAGAGGAACTTAAATGAACGTGGCAAAAAAGACGCTCCAGAAATGGCTGAAAGATTACGAAGTAAAAAAATTGCTATCGACGCCTTTATAAGTAGCCCGGCAAAAAGAGCAAAAAAAACCTGTGAGGCATTTTGCGATGTGTACAAGCAAGAAAAAGGTAAAATAATTTTTATCGATAAGCTTTACCATGCCGCCGTACCTTCTTTTTATGAAGTCATAGAAAAAATTGATGGTATATATAAAAATGTGGCTCTTTTTTCTCACAATCCCGGCATAACAGATTTTGTAAATTCATTGTGTGAAGGGGTAAAAATTGATAACATGCCTACCTGTGCTGTTTTTTCAGTTGAAGCCGATACTAAAAACTGGAAAGAATTTGGCTCAGCTAAAAAGAAATTTTTATTTTTCGATTACCCAAAAGCTGGAAATTAAAAAGAGCTGCCCAAGGGCAGCTCTTCCAAACTTAAAAACTGAGACAAACTATTTTTTAGGCATTAAAACTGCGTCAATTATGTGCGTAACGCCATTGCTTGATACAGCATCAGCAATAGTTACATTAGCACCATTCACCATTACTTTACCATCTTTTATTGATACGGTAAGCTCCTGGCCCTGAACGGTTTTTAATTTCTGGCCATCTTTTAAATCTGCTGCCTTCAACATACCCGGTACCACATGATAAGTTAGAACTTTTGTAAGATCAGCTTTCATCTCAGGCTTCAACAAATTATCTACGGCGCCCGCAGGTAGCTTAGCAAATGCTTCATTTGTTGGAGCAAATACAGTAAAAGGGCCTGCACCACTTAAGGTTTCTGCAAGTCCTGCTGCTTTTACAGCGGCTACAAGAGTAGTATGATCAGCTGAATTAGCTGCGTTTTCTACAATATTTTTAGACATTACCATATTGGCGCCACCTACCATTACACCTTTTTCTTCAGACATTTTATCATCCATTTTAGGTTGATCAGCCATTGTAGTAGTCGTATCCATTGTAGATACTTCGGTAGTACTGGTCTTATCTGAATCAGTGCATGACGCAAAAATTAAAGCAGAAGCAGAAGCAGCCATAAGAAAAGAGAACAAATTTTTTTTCATAAAATTCAATTTTAGTTGATTGTTTAATTTTTTAAGAGTACAGAACATACGAAAGTTCTAAATGTTCAGATTTACATATTTATTTATCTGGTAAATTTAGATTTGATATATACAGTTATACAATAATGTGAAAAACCGTGCGTTAATTCTTATAAAATCCAAAAATATGATCAACCCAATCAATCCTAATGGTACCCATCTTGTATTACAGGCTGTAAAAAATCTCTTTAGCAAATTGAGACAGAATCCGGAGATTTATCCAATAAAATATTATAAAAAAAATCACCGCAACAGAAAAAACATGAAAGCGTCAATGGAAAAGTAGGCAGTTTGAGTGCGGAAAATACTAACATATAAATACCGCACAAACCCTCTTGATTCAATAAAAGCCTTGTATTAATTTTGATATTCTTAAATCCAATTCTGATATGAAAAAAAATGAAACCCACTTTGTAACCCTTTCTGTAGTGGCTAAAACTTTAGCCGCTGCCTTCAACAGCTTATTTTTCTCTGATAACAGCAGAGAATTTCAGCGGTTGAAAAATTTTATTGCGTAAGCAATTCTACTTGCCTTCTCCTTACCAGATCCCTTATACTTTACGGTTTAAGGGATTTTTATTTTTAACTGAATAAGTATTCAACATCTGCCTTTGAAAGCGATTTTACAAACCCGGTATCGTCTGAGATGAGTTCACGGGCAAGTATTTTTTTACGTTCCTGAAGTTGGAGGATTTTATCTTCAATTGTATCAATACAAATCATGCGGTAGGCAAAAATATTTTTTGTTTGCCCAATACGGTGAGTGCGGTCAATAGCCTGTTGCTCTACTGCAGGGTTCCACCAGGGGTCTACTATATACACATAATCTGCAGCAGTGAGGTTAAGTCCTACTCCTCCTGCCTTTAATGAAATAAGAAAAACCCGGCAATCATCATTAGCCTGAAAATTCTGAATTGCCTTTTCCCTGTCCGGTGCAGAAGTACTACCATCAAAATATTCGTAGACAATGCCCTGCTCTTTAAGTTTTTCTCTAATTAAGGCCAGCATCCCTAAAAATTGAGAAAAAATGAGGGCTTTATGTTCGCCGATGTTTTCAGCTATTTCCCGGGCAAGTTCATCAAGTTTAATAGAATGATTCGGATACTTTTCCTCTTCGTTTAATATGGCCGGGCTGTCGCAGATCTGGCGTAGCTTCATCAATCCCTGTAAAATAGTTAATTGGGACCTGTCAATACCCTGTTCATCAATTGTACCCAGAATTTTATCCCGGTAACTGTTGCGGTAAGCATCATAAATTTTACGCTGTTCTTTTTCCATTTCACAAAAAAGAATAGTTTCTGTTTTTTCAGGTAAATCTTTTGCCACCTGTTCTTTAGTGCGGCGTAAAATAAAGGGGTAAAGCAATTTGCGTAAATGATCTTTTTGTTCCTGTTCACCAAATTTATCTATTGGTGTGGCAAACTCATTTCTAAAAAATTCCATGCTACCCAGCAGCCCCGGATTTAAAAAATTCATTTGAGCAAATATATCAAAGGTATTATTCTGCAGCGGCGTACCGCTCATGCATAACCGGTTTTTTGCATTAAGTAAAGAAGCGGCCTTAGTAACCTTTGAAGAAGGATTTTTTATGGCCTGGCTCTCATCAAGGATTACATAATCAAAATTTATTTTGAGCAACATGTGTATATCACTTCTGAGGGTGCCATAAGTGGTGATAATAATATTGTGCTGCTGCAATTCTTCTCCATTGCGGCTGCGGGTATTGCCATGATGTATATGATAGGTGAGGGAAGGGGTGAATTTTTTAACTTCATTTTGCCAGTTGTAAATAAGCGTAGTGGGGCAAACGACAATTGCCTTTAACCCGTTGTACGTATTCTTAAAATAATCCAGCATACTTAAGGCCTGCACCGTTTTACCAAGGCCCATGTCATCTGCCAGTATACCCCCCCAGCCCACATCATTTAAATAACTCAACCATTGATACCCTGCTACCTGGTAAGGCCTTAAAATATGTTCCAGTTCTGCAGGCGGCGCTATTTCCGGTATATTTTTAAACTCCCTTAACCGCTCATATTTTTCATCGAGTGCAAAACTCATTTCCTCTTCGTTCCGGTTCTCATATAAATCATCAATTACGCTCATGTGGTATTTAGAGAGGCGCAACTTATCTGTCCTGCCATCCCCTACTTTAAAAAGCAGGGCGTATTTTTTCAGCCATTCATCTGGTAATATTCCCAAAGTGCCATCCCCAAGTTGCACAAAAGATTGTTTACCTGCCAAAGCTTTCTTTATATCGCTGATGCCTACACGCTGTTCGCCAAATTCAATTTCAACTTTTGCATCAAACCAATCCAACCCACTGCTTACATGTATATGAGTGCTGGGCCGGGCTGTGTTGAACCTGAAGTTTTTTAATGCTTCAAATCCAAAAACCGGCACTTTCATTTCCTTCATGGCATCCACAAATAAAAAGAACCAGTTGTTCCGCAATACATCTGCACCTTTTAGAACGAGGCTTCCTGTTTCTGCCTGGCGGATAAATAGGGAGTGAAGATTCTCCATTTTGCTCATAAAAGCCTCTTCCGCTTCTTTGTTCCGCTTGATGATGAGAATTTTATCCCCATCGGGTATGGTTATGGTTTCTTTATCTGTAGGCCGGGTGTCAAATCCTTTGTAACTGTATATTGGCTGAAACAAAAGATAGTCGCCTCTTTCCTGTAGTACCAGCTTTATATCGGGGGAACCGCTTTTAATTTCCTTTACCAGGCTTTTATCAAATTCTACCTGGTAGTCTTTGGTAAGAGGCAGAATAATTTTCTGCATTTTTTCTGCCCAATTGGTTTTACTTAATTCAATATTGCCATTTTTTATAAATTTTTCTGCCTGCAATACATCCTCTGGTTTTTGCCACAAGTAAAGAACATGATTGTATAAAAAAACCAGGCTACTCCTGCATTCATTTTCAGAAAACGAGATAATGTCACCCTCCAGTTTTACCATGCACGCTATTTCAAAATGATTGTTTTTTGCTATCACTTTAAAAACCGGGGATATAAGCCGGTTGCTGATTTCTACCTCTGAAAGGTTTGCCGTTTTAAAAGATTTAGAAACAGGCAGATGAAAAATAAAACCATTTGTTGATTTCTCTTCAAAAAGCCGTTTTAATTTTGGATGCAGGTATTCGGTAATCAATGATTTTGTTTCTTCCGGTAAATCATCGCCATCTGTATGTATAATGTTCTCCCAAATACCGCTAAACGGCGAGTTCCGGTTAAGGTATTTGTTTATCTCACTGTCCTGTAATTTTCTAGCCTGTTGAAAAAGTTGTTTATCCTCTTCCGTAAAGATGTCTGTATTTACAAACTTGGTTAGGTCAAGCTTTTCGGTTTTATCTACATACTTTTTTTCTGCATCATCTGCATCGCCCTGTAGAACGTCTATCCGAAAGTAAGGATACAGCTTTTCATTAAAATTAAAAACGAGCCCGAGGCGGGTGTATTTTGCCTGATTGATAATTTCTACTGGGGCTGTTTGCAGTGGCTGTATAAAAGGGATTGGCGGTTTATAAGAAACCGGTACCGGCTGGGAAACAACTCTTTTTATGGAACTATCCAGGAGAGTTAAAAATGGTTTTCCTTCTTTATAAATAAATTCAAATTTGCCATTTAGGTCATCGTCCAGGCTATAGCCATAAATCTGAAGAAGTTTGTTTTTTTCTTTATTCCAGTTTCTGATACTGTCAAAATATGCAGGTCCGTAATTGTTTAATAATTGCAGAAATAATAATGTTTTATGTTCGCAGAGCGGATGCATCGTTTCGCTACACATACAGGAGGTATCAAAATTTCGTTCATCATTTTTCTGAATTACCAGCGGATATACCTGGCCGTTATAAACCAGTTCTGCCTCTACTCTTTCATCTGCAGCTTTTAATATTGTGGCTTTTACCGTACGAAGGAGGTTTTCTGCTTCCTGGTAAATGGAAGGGGATGAGAGCATCTTAATCATCTTAAGATCAATCTGCTTCATTTTCGCTACAGTATGCCGCTGGTTATATTGAATTGAATTACTTAAGAGCAGATTTTTATCAACCATATCCTGCAGCCGGAATAGCGCAGCAGCCTCGTGGCGGCATATTTCCCCCAGGTTGTATGGACATCCGCAACGCAAACTCATCAATTTTGCATCGGCATATTTCTGAATATACACTTTGTAAAATGTGCTGTAGCTGTCATCTTTAACCCTGAAAACGATACTGCTCATCAGTTCATCATGCTCCACGAGTTCAACAAAACCGAGTGCATGAATTTTCTTTCCACGGCGAATGACTTCGTCGGTCCCGTTATTATATATGTGTTTAATCAGGTGCGGTAGTGCCAAGTTGCTGAAATATTTCTTTAAATAGAGTCTGTTGCAATTAACCTTTACAGTAAGTAGCTATGCCAGGCAAAGCGGTTCAGAAAAGAGCAATTTGCAAAAGTAAAGTAAAAATATTGAGGTGCGGAGGTGAAACTTAAAATTTCCAGGGGTTTGGTGTTAAAAAAATCAGGTAGCCGTAGTTATTAATTTTCCCCCGGAGAATTTAGGTAGTACATCAGCCCCATCCGGCGTTAGACAGTACCGAATGTCTTTCTCTAAACCATAATTGGTCAGCCGGCGAAAATGAGAGGCGTTATAATTCTCCATAAATCTGTACATGTCAGCCTTAGCATTATTATAAAGTAATAGGGACATCTGCGAAGAATCACAATCAATGGTAAAATGGGCTTGAATTTTTTGAATAACAGCACCTGCAAAAAGGGTGTCTTCAATATTTATTTTGTCTTTCCAGGCGGCACAGGCCAGAATGACATTTTCTTTTTGCTTTAAGAGATGGCTGCAAACAGCCGAAAGATTAGGGAAAGAGCCCGTAATAATTTCTTTGGCACTCATATTTAAAGCCATGTGCAGTAATTTGGTACCATTGGTAGTTGTAAGAACCAGCGTTTTTCCTGCAATAAATTTTTTAGAATATTCAAAAGGAGAATTTCCATTCGCCAGCCCTTCGGCAATATGGCCGTCTCTCTCTCCGGCAGTAACAGCATCAATCTGCTTGCCAAGGCGAATACACTCTGCAACACTGTCTACCGGTATAATTGCTTTAGCCCCATTACATAATGCCGTGGCAATGGTTGAGGTAGCTCTTAATACATCAATGATGACCACTATACTGCTGCTTACATCATAAAGATGCAGCATGTTAGGAGAAAGACAAGTAGATATAGAAGGTTTATTAATGCTCATTGAAATATAAAATTAATTCCCACTTTTACGTTTCCAAAAATCCTTTTAAAGATTGTTTTATTTCCATTAAAATTTTATAAAATAAGTTTTTATAAAAAACTGAAATATATCTACCATACTTCTACTCAGGTAAAAAACAATTTGCAAACATCTGTTTACCCTGGGCTTGAAATTAATTTCTGGCAAGACTAAATTTTAAACAAAAGGAATTTTTACAACCTTGGCTTTTAACAACGTTTGCCTGACCTTGATAAATACTTCTGAATCTATAGATGCATACTTAACATCTACATAGCCCATACCTATTGCTTTGCCTAAAGTGGGAGATTGTGTGCCGGATGTAACCCGGCCAATTGATGACCCATCAAAATCTTTTATTTCATAATCGTGGCGGGCAATGCCTTTCTCAATCATTTCAAATCCTACCAATTTTTTTAAGGGCCCTTTTTCTTTTTGTTTTTCAAAAATTTCTTTTGAATTGAAGTCTTTTGTAAATTTTGTAATCCATCCCAGGCCAGCTTCTATGGGCGACGTCGTATCATCAATGTCGTTCCCATAAAGGCAGAAACCCATTTCCAATCTTAAAGTATCCCGTGCACCCAGGCCGATAGGTTTAAGGCCTTGCACAGCGCCGGCATTGAAAATGGCATCCCATATTATTCCGGGGGCACCATCTTTATCTTCAAAATAAATTTCCACTCCGCCAGCCCCCGTATAGCCTGTGGCACTGATAAGAACATTGTCAACGCCCGCAAATTTTCCTTTGGTAAAAGTGTAATATTTTAAGTTCAGGATATCTGTCTCTGTAAGCGTTTGTAATATTTTAGCAGCATTGGGGCCCTGTATAGCCAGTAAGCATGTTTTATCAGAAATGTTTTCCAGGGATACATTGTTATTATTATATTGTTCTATCCAATTCCAGTCTTTATCAATGTTGCCGGCATTTACGACCACCATGTACGCATTATTCTCCTCTAAACAATAAACTAAAAGGTCATCAACTATACCGCCTTCCAGGTTAGGCATACAACTATACTGGGCTTTACCAACAGTTAATTTTGACGCATCATTGCTGGTAATGCGCTGGATAAGATCCAGGGCATCGGGCCCTTTAATAATGAATTCGCCCATGTGGCTCACATCAAAAACTCCTGCATTGTTTCTTACTACCGCATGCTCATCATTTATTCCGGTGTAGGATATTGGCATGTTAAAGCCTGCAAATTCAGCCATTTTTGCACCAAGAGCTATGTGTTTTTCAGTAAAAGGAGTGTTTTTCATTTTTATTTTTTGTTGGCAAATGTAAAATAAAAAAACATAGGTACTTTAAGGAACGTAACCGAGTTTTAAATGTATAGGAAACACAACAGGAAGAAAAACGGATTCTGGCCAATATGGTTTTATCTCTTGCAGCAAGTCCGCTAAGGGGTTATAATTCTTTACGCCAATAAATTTTTGAAGTGCGCTCCAGGTGCTGAGGTAGCCCTCGAGATCTTTAATAATCCAGTTGGCTTTTATATAAAATTGTGGGTGTGGGATTCCATTAAATGGAAATGGAATATTTGTATAAGCGTCATCTACAAATTTTCTTTCTTCATCCCAGTAATCCTTTAATGTTTCAAAATGATAATGCTTAATAATTTTATCAATTGCAGGAGTTATGGTTAAGAGGCCATAGGCCCAAGCTGCAATAACTGCCCCGGGAGCACCAACTCTTTTTACTTCCTTATAAAACGCTGGCAAATTAAACCAGTGCAATGCCTGCGAAATAGTAATAAGGTTTACTGATTTGTCTTTCAGGGCTGTTTTTTCAGCTGGTTCAACACAATAGAGAATATTACCAGCTTTTGAGGCATGGGTTAATTGTTTTTCACTGATGTCAGTGGCATAAACTTCCTTGAAATACTTTCCGATTTCCCTGGCTGTTTGCCCGTTACCTGTACCACAATCCCAGGCTAAATTTTTAGGGGAAACTGTATTTGTTAAAAAGTCAAATAACTCATTAGGGTATTGAGGGCGGTACTGTGAATAACGCAGCGCTTGTTTAGAGAAATTGTCTTTCATAATTAAATCTCTTGGTATATACATTAATTTCAGCCCGGTGACCTCCCATGGCATTTAAATTAAATAATTTATACTAAATCAGGTAATAACAAATTTGTTTTTAGTTTTCTTTGGTATAGAAACCTTAGTGTTAGCAAGAAATAAAAAAGCGCTTCTAATATTTGAAGCGCCTTAAGCAATTTTTTTTACTAAATAAGAGTGTATTGCTGAAGCAAAATCAGGAGTTTATGAATAAAATTAAAACCCCGTTTTAAAGCTGCTCTCAGCAGCTTCCGCAGCAGTATTGAATTTTGTTTTAATTTCTTCCGGGACCAATCTGTCTACCAGCACTTTTCCTTTTTCTTTAAGTGAATTCATCAATTCATTTTTTTGGTCTTCTGTCATTTTAGAATATTTATACGCAGCATAAATAGCCAGCCCTGCCCCTGCAAGAAATAATGTTTTGTTGTTTAACATGGTAATAATGTTTTGTGGGTGAAAAATTCAATTCTATTTATAAATAATAAAATATCGTACCAGTTTTTTCAGACCCTAAATAGTGTACTTGAAGAATAAATATCCACAATTTAAGTTTTTGGGAAATCTGCATTTACGGTCGTTTCTTCCCAGTTATCAAAATCATTCTTTAGTTCGTCTAGCTTTAGCCGTGCCCCCTTTAAGGCAGCGGTACCCAGTAAAAGACGGAGGGGAGGTTCCTTGGCCGCCACAACTTTAATAATTGCCTTGGCCGCCCGTAACGGGTCGCCAGGCTGGTTACCGCTATAGTTTCGGATATCGGCGGCGTTTTGTCCGGCTGTTTTTAAATAGTCATCAATTTTTATGGGGCTATCCTGGGCGGAACGTCCAGCCCAATCTGTGCGAAACCCGCTGGGAGCAACGATCGTGACTTTTATTCCCAATGGTGATACTTCCTTTGCCAATGCCTCAGATAACCCATCCACAGCATATTTTGTGGCATTGTAAAAGCCTACTCCCGGGAAACTTCTTAACCCGCCAATAGAGGCAATATTAACGATATGACCAGAACGTTGTTTACGCATTAAGGGCAATACCTGTTGCGTCATTTTGGCCAGGCCGAAAAAGTTAATTTCAAACATGTTTCTTATTGCTCCCTCCTCACTCTCTTCTATTGCACCAAAATAACCTATACCTGCATTATTTACCAGAACATCAATTTGCCCAAATTTTTCCATCACAGTATTTACCGAACCTGTAATGTCATTTCCCTGGGTGACATCTAATTTTACTGCAATTGCTGATTGGGGATATGCTTCTACAATATCTTTTACATCCGCAATATTTCGTGCAGCCACCGCAGCATTGTATCCCTTAGCCAAAACTTCTTTTGCGAGCTCACGGCCAAAACCTGTAGAGCATCCAGTTATTAACCAAACTTTTTCCATATCTTATTTTAGTGAATAACAAACTGATAAAAGATTTGTTCATGTTTTATACCCAAAGCTAAGGCTTTGAGATTATTTTTGGAGGGCCAGCTACCTTACAACTATTTATCTTAATTGGCACAGTTTATATTGGGAAACGAAGAACACTCTTGTGCATTAATTCATAATTGAACATGGTGGTAATTTTTGCCATTATAATTAAATCGCCAATCACCTGAGTCATTAAATCAGTAAACATTAAATTTGCACTTGTAAAAAAATAATATGAACGACACAAAACTAACAACCGGTAATATACAAACCAATAAAGGCACCCTAACTTTTGAATTGTATGATGATGACGCACCGATTGCTGTAGCAAATTTTAAAAAACTGGCAGCGCAGGGTTATTATGATGGACTTAGTTTTCATCGGGTGATACCAAACTTTATGGTCCAAACCGGTTGCCCGGATGGTACAGGTGCCGGTGGACCGGGCTACTCAATTAAATGTGAAACAACCGGTAGCAAACAGTATCACGATCGTGGTGTAATGTCTATGGCACACCGGGGAAAGGATACCGGTGGCTCCCAATTTTTCATTTGTCACAACCGGGCTGGCACCCAACATTTGGATGGCGTACATACCTGCTTTGGTAAAGTTACAGCTGGGCTGGAATTTTTAGATGACATCCAGGGTGGCGACAAAATGGAGAAGGTAACATTAGATTAATTGGTTTTTACCGTGCGCTGTTACATTTTATTATACTTATAGAAACTGCGATGAGCCATGGAGAAATCGGATTAAAAATATTTGCGTGGGCTTCACACGCTACCTGCATATACATATATGCCACCACTTCTTTAGAAAATAAACAGAAATCTTTTAGAAAAAATGTACATACAATCTTTGATACTTGCAGGAACTTTTGCGCAACAAAGTACCAACTCCGGCGTTACAAGTTTGTTGGCATTAGTATAGGCGACGGCAGGGCAAGCGGTGAATTTTAACCCGCACACATTTTAATAGATTAAAGCATTAACATAAATATTACTTATTTAGCCATTATTTGAATTAATTGGCATTATTTTTCTTATACATGCCTCACCAGTTATACCCTGGTATTAAACCGCATTAAAATAAAAACAAAAATTATGAAAAAGATTTTACCAATATTATTTATTGTTGCTGCTTTTACAGCATGCCAGAGTGGCCCAAAAAAAGATATTGAAGTTAAAAAAGACTTTGTTCTGGTAGATACCACTAAAATTTATCCTAACAGCGCTTCTTCGGATACGGGGCTTGTTACCAGGAATGTTGTAGTGGCTCCACCCGTGGTAGCTTTGCCACCGCCTGTTGTGAATAAGCGCCCGGCACAAAGAACTTCTACAACTACAACCCGCCCGAGCGTAAAAACTAATTCCCCCGTAAATACTAACACAACACTACCCACACCAGCAGGTTCAACAACTACTACAACCAGTGGTACTGCAAAAGCGGACACTGTTGCAAAAGCAGCGCCTGTAGTTAAAAAGAAAGAAGGTTGGAGTGATGCTGCGAAGGGTGCAACTATTGGTGGTGTAGGTGGTGCAGCAGCTGGTGCGGTAATCGGGCGTAACGGTAAGGGTGCCGTTATTGGTGGCATCATTGGTGCAGCCGGCGGGTATATATTAGGCCGCAAAAAAGATAAGCAGAGTGGTAGAGTGGATACTATAAAACATTAAATTCTTTTTTAAAATTAATTTAAGCCATAAATAATTTTTATGGCTTTTTTTGTAGTAGGTAAAGTTTCAGATTTAAAACTTGATTCAGAAAGCCTCGTTTGTTTCTTCATTTACTACCATCTTGCTCATGAAATTTATTTTAAGGATTGCCCGGCAAAAAGCGTTAAAAATAGAGCAAAAAATATTATTTATGAATTGAAGCTGGTGAGATAAACATGAAGTTGACCGTTGATAGAATAAAAGTTGACTATTTATTTTTAATCAAAAGTACGCTATCAATGGTCAATTATAAAATACTGTCTGTTTTTAAAATAAGTAAAAACAATTCTCCATTTCGTTTAATTATAACCTTCACTCTTTCATTTGCTACCTGCAAAAGATTTTTGTACGCCTGAATATTGTTAGAAAAATTTCCATTTACGGCGATCACCTGATCATCTACTTTTAAGCCGCATTTATCAGCTGGAGAGTCTTTAATAATATCAAGCACAATTATTTTATTATCAATATAATAAATACCAAGGCCCGTGTATGCATAATCAAAAACTTCGTAAAAATGGCTATTGGGCAACAGGTGAATTTCACGTTGCCCGTAATTAAAAATTAAATTAAACCTTCTTAAAAGTTCATTACCCAAAAGCCCCCCGGAAAAAGGATAAGAGGTAACATTAAATTCATCGTTATATAAATAAGTGGGAACACTTTTGAACCTGTACGGCCCTATTTTTACTTCTTTTAAAACCGTCAATCGCATTTGTGAGCGGCCTGCCATCCCTTCTGCTTGTGTATAAACTGGTTTTCTTTTTTTTAGCAATATATTGCTGTCAGCTGCAAATTTTTCACTCAATAAAAAACAAAGTCCAGCACCTGTATCAAAATAAAAATTGTAATCAAATTTCTTCCGGTCTTTTATCTGCATGTATTGGATAGGAAGGGATGTGAATATGGGATGTAATAACGTACCTCCCTTTGGATAAGTTATTTTTCCGGGGCTGTATACTTCAAGCTGCAGGCTGTCAAAATTTAATTTTATAATATATCTTCTAAAAAAACTATACCCCAGTATACCATCTATTTTTTCGCCATATACCGTAGTTAACACTTCATAATCATTTACATGAAAATTAAGCCGTTCAACTTTTAATCCAGGAAAAGATAAAGATTTATTAAACACAAAATGCACTTTACGTATACCTCCAATACCGGTAATAGTCGTGTCAGTGGGTTTGGTGGGTATGTGAAATTCTGCACAAGTAGCAGAGTCTAGCGATATACCTCCGCTGCCGGTATCCAAAATAAAATTCAGGCTGTCTTTCATATTTTCAAAAACGGCTCTTACAATCATTACCCCCCCGCTATATTGCTTAAAGGGAAATTTCGTAATAAATTTAGCATTGGGCTGCGATAGAAGTTCTTGTGCGTGTAGCCAGGCAGGAAACAAAAACAGAAGTATAAATATTTTACAAAGTCTCATATAAACGATAAAGGAATATACAACCTAATGAGTGTAATTTTGTTAATAGTTTTATAACCGGTATTTAACAACTTTTAAAATATTATCGCCACTTAAGCAACCGGCTGAAGCTTGAAAATAACTTTTAATTACCATGATGAATTTAAATGAATTATTTCAAAAAGCTCTGCGGTTCGATTGGTTATCTGTAGAGGAAGGGGTTTATTTATTTGAAAACGCTGCACTTACAGAATTAATGTTTGTTGCAGATGAGTTACGAAAAATTCAGGTTCCTCATGGTAAAGTAACCTGGCAGATAGATAGAAATGTAAATACCACGAATGTATGTATTGCCAATTGTAAATTCTGCAATTTTTACCGTATCCCTGGCCATGCCGATGCTTATATAACAGATATTGAAACCTATAAAAGAAAAATCGAAGAAACGATTAAATACGGTGGTGACCAGTTGTTATTGCAGGGCGGGCATCACCCGGCGCTAGGCCTTTCTTTTTATGTGAATCTCTTTAAGGAATTAAAATCTTTATTCCCAAATATCAAATTACATACCCTGGGCCCACCGGAGGTTGCACATATTACCAAGTTAGAAAAGAGTACACACCGCCAGGTTTTAATAGCATTAAAAGAAGCAGGTATGGATAGCCTGCCGGGTGCCGGGGCAGAAATATTAACGGATAGGGTAAGACGCTTAATAAGTAAAGGTAAATGTGGCGCCCAGGAATGGCTCGATATTATGTATGAAGCGCACAAACTAAATATCACAACTTCTGCTACCATGATGTTTGGACATGTGGAAACCTTGCAGGAACGATTTGAACACCTGGTTAAAATTCGGGAAGTTCAAAGCCGCAAACCCGCAGAGGCAAAAGGCTTTCTTGCTTTTATACCCTGGACTTTCCAGGATGCGGATACATTGCTGGCAAAAATACGGGGAGTACACAACCTTACTACTCCTGAAGAATATATGCGGATGATTGCCATGAGCCGTATCATGTTGCCGAATATTAAAAATATTCAGGCAAGCTGGCTTACCGTTGGCAAGCCTGTCGCCCAACTCTGCCTCCAGGGTGGTGCCAACGACTTTGGCAGTATAATGATAGAAGAAAATGTAGTAAGTGCCGCCGGCGCACCACACCGTTTTACCAGTACCACTATTCAACAGAGTATAAAAGATGCAGGCTTTGAGCCCCAGCTACGCAACCAGCAGTATGATTGGCGGGAGTTGCCCATTATGGAAGAGCAGGTGATAGATTATTAAAACAAGAAGGTAATATACAAGCGGGCAGGCAAACTTAAAAACTCTACATCGTTCCTGCTTTTTAAAGCATTGCCTTGTGGCGTTTTCTACAGCTTTAACCAGGTTTAAAATTTCCGCAGAAATATTTGAATGAAGGAATTCCTTTAACCTGCCTTATAAAAAAGCTTTTATATTGTTACGATAAAATCTGCAGTAATTAGAATACCTTAAGCAACCTTACTTATGGTGGATAAATACACCCCAGTTGCTATTAAAGCCGCAGCTACTATTTTATAAAATGTCAGTTCCTCCCCTAGAACAATCATAGCAATGATAGCAGCAAAAACCGGTTGGGAATAAATATATGTTCCCGCCATAGATGCACCTAGAATTTTTAAACCATAAACATTTAGCAGGTAAGCTAAAAAAGTTCCGCCAATTACTACCAGTCCCAGCTTTAAATAATCTACACCCGTATATATTTTCCAGGGCACTTCGCCAAATTGGTTCCAGCAGAAGGGTAACATCAAAAAAAAGCCGATGGTAAATATCACCCGAATTACTGTCACTGGCGGGTATTCTTTCATCAATGGCTTTACCAGGATAAAATAAATAGTATAGAAAACCGCATTCAAAATAATAAAAATATCGCCCAGCAAAACATCGGCCCCCTTCCCGGAGTTTTCTTTGGCTAAGATTAGCACTAAAGCACCTGAAATGCCCAGGGCCAGGCCTGCAAGTTTAAAACTATTCAGGCGTTCTTTCAAAACCCAGGCCGCAATAACGGTTATCAATATCGGAGTGGTAAGCATAAGTAACGATGCATGTATGGAGTAGGTAAGTGACAATCCTTTTATAAAAAGCAATTGATTAATGGCGATACCTGATAGCGCACAGTAGAAAAACCTTTTATAATCTTTGCGTTGTATACCCTGCTTTACAGGGTTAAACAAAAACAATATCCAGAGTAAAATTACGCTTACACCTACCCGTATTATATTTAAGCCAAAAGGTTTTACCAACCCATTATTTATCAAGTCTTTTACAACTGTATAATTTAGGGCAAATAATATATTTGTTCCTAAAAGTGCCAGGTGGGCTTTTGTATTTTCTTTCAAAATAATTCTAAAATCAAAAAGGGTTTTTAATTTCCCCATTGTGTTTTGTAAATGATAAAACCATGTTTTACGCCTGTTGTTCCTTAGGTTTATTACATATGCGTAAAAGGGCAAAGTTCGGTATCCGGCATTAAAAAAACCACCTTTAGAAAAAGGCGGTTTAATACTTAATAACCTAACATAAAAATCTTACTACCAGCTTTTTCTCCAAAAGGAGATTAGATGTTTTATATTTTGCATCTTAGCGTTTTATCTGTAAGTAAAGTAACCAGTTTATCCCTGGTTCTCTTTTATTTTTGCCCTTATTTTTGCTTCTATTTCATTTGCCATTTCAGGATTGTCTACCATAAGTTGTTTTACAGATTCCCTGCCTTGCCCCAGCTTATCGTTATTATAGCTAAACCAACTTCCGCTTTTTTGTATTATACCAAGCTCTACGCCCATATCTATAATTTCCCCTACTTTAGAAATGCCCTCTCCATAAATAATATCAAACTCTGCTGTACGAAATGGCGGTGCTACTTTGTTCTTTACCACTTTAACCTTAATATGGTTACCTATAATTTCGTCACCATCTTTTAGTTGTGCCTGGCGGCGGATATCCAGCCTTACAGAGGAATAAAATTTAAGTGCATTACCACCTGTCGTGGTTTCGGGGTTGCCAAACATTATTCCTATTTTTTCACGCAATTGATTTATAAAAATGCAGCAACTATTTGTTTTTGAAATAGTGGCTGTCAGTTTTCGAAGTGCCTGGCTCATAAGCCGGGCCTGAAGACCCATTTTGCTATCTCCCATTTCCCCTTCTAACTCACTCTTGGGTACCAGCGCCGCCACCGAATCTATTACTACCACATCCAGTGCTCCGGAAAGAATGAGCCTGTCTGCTATTTCAAGTGCCTGCTCGCCATAATCAGGCTGGGATATTAATAAGTTATCTATATCCACGCCTAATTTTTGGGCATATATACTATCAAAAGCATGTTCTGCATCAATAAATGCACACATCCCGCCTTTCTTTTGGGCTTCTGCTATTACATGAATCGCCAGTGTAGTTTTTCCAGAAGATTCTGGCCCGTAAATTTCTACTACTCTTCCTTTGGGCAAGCCCCCAATGCCCAGCGCCACATCAAGTCCTATAGACCCCGTTGAAATAACTTCTTGCTCTATATGCCCTTTCTCATTCATCATCATTACCGATCCTTTGCCAAAATCTTTGTCAATTTTATCCATTGTCAATTTTAGCGCCTTTAATTTTTCTGCGTTGCTCATTGTTTGTTTTTTTTTAAGTGATGTATCTGTGTTAAAGCTGTAAAAGTATTTATGTCAGCAAAGGTAAAAGATTTATTTTATTCACACTAATATATTTAGTAATAAATTGATAATATATTTAGTTTTACAGTTTAAAAATATCTAGTAAAATAAAAGCCTTTTTAAAGCCAAAAAAGGTAGGTTGTTTTTATATTCACTGCTGTCTTAAATTAGTGATCTTTAAATGGTTATTTTTGGAGCTTCGAACTAACTTATAAAAATAAAAAAATGAAATTTATATTCATCAGCGTAGCAATAATGTTGTCCTTAAATGCTTTTTGCCAGGTTAAGCCTGCTGCAAAAGGGACGATTTATGGCGCAAAAACCACTGCGGGAGGTGCCATAGAATTAAATCTTTTAGAAGAAAAGCTGGAAACCGCCGAAAGATTTACCGGCAAAGTAAAAGGCACCGTATTAAGTGTTTGCGAACAAAAGGGTTGCTGGATGAAGTTGGCCCAGGCAGATGGCGACGGAATAATGATACGCTTTAAAGATTATAAATTCTTCATGCCAAAAAATATTGTAGGTAAAGATGTCGTATTGGAAGGCATGGCAGAAAAAACCACTACATCCGTAGAAATGCTAAGACATTATGCAGAAGATGCCGGAAAAAACGCTGCCGAAATCGAAAAAATAAAGGAGCCCAAAACGGCTATTGAGTTTATTGCACGGGGAGTTTTGGTAACCAATTAAGATGCGATTGAACGTTGTCTTTTAAGTGATTTTTAATTTTAGTCGGGGCTTTACTAAAAATTATACACCTAAAAATTAGCTTATCAATCGCATCTGGGTTGAAATTTAATTTTGTAAGAGGGTTTTTATAAATTATCATATTCATACAGCGGGTCTATATGCGACCCTGCATCCATTTCACATACTTGTTTTATTAAACCATCGGTAAGCCCGTAAACCCAGCCATGCAACTGTGGCCGCTGTTCTGCTTTCCAGGCTTTTTGAATAATGGAAGTTTTGGCAAGGTTAAATATCTGTTCTCTTACATTTAGTTCAGTCAGCTTGTTTACCTTTTCATTTTCGGTAGTCAAACTATCTACCTCTTCCCGGTGAAACCGGTACACATCTTTAATTTCTTTAAGCCAGTGATTTATGATGCCAAGGTGATGATTTCCCATGGCTGCTTTTACTCCCCCACAACCATAATGGCCACAAACTATCACGTGTTTTACTTTTAAAACTTCTACGGCATATTCTAAGACACTCAGTAGATTTATATCTGTGTTTACAACCAGGTTGGCAATATTGCGGTGCACAAAAATTTCGCCAGGTTCTGTACCGGTTATTTTATCTGCTGGCACCCGGCTATCGCTACATCCGATCCATAAAAATTCCGGGGCCTGTTGGGCTGAGAGTCTTTTAAAAAAATCCGGGTCAGTTTTATTTTGTTCGGCAGCCCAGGCTTTATTTTCTATTAATAATTTTTCGTAAGAGAGCATATATAATATTTTAATAAAGTTAATTAATGTGCTGAATCATCAGCATTGTATAAATTTTTATCTACTAATTGGTGAGACATGTTATAAAGGCTTTTCTTTAAAGTGACCGTTATGTTTTTTAAGGAAGCGTGTTGCATAAATTCGTTTATGGTATCAATTACATCCTTATCTATAAACTCTGCTTTCGAAAGATCCAGGATAACACTTGCATTTTGTGGTAATTGTTCCAGCTTTCTTTTTAAAATGGGTTTGCTGAAAAACGAAACATCTTTTCTGAGCCGGATTAAATGATGATTATTATCTGCAACAGAAAAAATTGCGGTTCTGAAATTACTGCGGATTACATAAAAAATACCGGCCGCAATACCTATTAAAACCCCTTTTAATAAATCTGTAAAAACAATAGCAGTAAGTGTGATAATAAAAGGCATAAACTGTTCCCAGCCTTTTTGGTAATATTCTTTAAAAAGTGATATTCTTGCAAGTTTGTACCCGGTAAAAATAAGTATGGCTGCCAGCGCCGCCTTTGGGATAAGGTTTAATATACTAGGCAAAAAAGCCACACAAACCAAAATTAATACGCCATGAAAAACAGCGCTAAATTTTGTTTTTGCCCCTGCATTTACATTTGCACTGCTGCGTACAATCACACTAGTTAGCGGCAGTCCGCCCAGCAACCCGCTAATAATATTACCCGAACCCTGTGCAATTAACTCCCGGTTGGGAGGAGATACTCTCTTCAGTACATCCAGTTTATCAGTGGCCTCTATTCCCAGAAGCGTTTCCAGGGAGGCTACCAAGGCAAGCGTTATAGCAGTAATCCAAACTTCGGTATTTGTTATAAAGCTCCAATCAGGAAATTTTAAGAAAGAAAAAAATTCTTTAGCTGACGCTGCTACCGGAATATTTACAAGGTGTGCATCTTTTGCTGTTAAGGGATTTTGCAGGCTACTAAAAATATAATTAAGTAATACACCCAGTATTACTACCAATAAAGGACCGCTGAATAATTGAAAAACTTTTTTTGATTTCACCCAACTGCTTTCATACATTATTAATATGCCTATTCCGGCTACACCAATAATTATCGCTACTGGCGTAAAATGATTTAGTGAATTTATAATAGAAGAAAAAGTGTTTTCACCCGAGATTTGTATAAAGGTTTCATCGCCTTCATAGTCTTTATCATAGCCAACAAGGTGTGGCAATTGTTTTAAAATTAGAATCACCCCAATAGCTGCAAGCATGCCTTTTATTACACTGTTTGGTATATAATCGCCTATAACACCCATCTTAAAAATACCCATTGCTATCTGGAAAATTCCGGATAAAACCACTGCTAAAAAAAATGCTTCTACGGCTGGGAGTTTTAAAACCGCAGTAGCTACAATTGCAGAAAGCCCGGCAGCAGGGCCACTGACACTTAAATGGCTTCCACTGATAAGGCCAATTACAATACCCCCCACGATACCGCCAATAATGCCGCTGAATTCATTTAAGCCACTTGCTACTGCAATACCCAGGCATAAGGGTATAGCAATCAAAAATACCACTATACCGGCAGGCACATCGGCCCCCAGGCTCTGAGCATACTTTTTCATTAAAATAATTTAGAAAAATAAAAGAAATTATAGTACCAAATGGATCTTAAATCCATTACCGCATGATGGTAATATATTTAAGGTTCCTGTCCTGGTCGCCCGGTTTTTATCAGACGAATACAGAAATATATTAGTATCACCTAAGCGTTTGGCGGAGGAGAGGTTATCTCGATATCGGGATGAGTATGCAATTTTGTGCTTATAGAAAAAAATACAGTGGTTACAGGAGTAAGATGGGTTAAACAAATACGCTGATAAAGCAATTCTTTTACCGGGTCAAAAGATTTTTCAATACCTTTTTCGGCCATTTCTTCTCCTGGGAATGTATTATCAAACAAACATTTACCCATTTCTTTTACAGGCAAAAACTGTATGCTTATAATAAGTAACAATAATATAGAAAAAAATTTTTTCATTAAAGAATTGCAAATATAGCTTCACACTTTTAAAATAAATTTTTACAAAGTTTTATTTAATATTTGTCACAATAAATTAACAACTTAAATATTTAGTCCCCCACAAACACTGATGGTTTGTCCCGTAATATAACTGCCCATGTGGCTGGCTAAAAACAACGCAACGTTAGCAACATCTTCACCACTTGCAAATCTCCCTAAGGGGATAATAGATTTGTATTTTTCTGCAGCTTCTCCTTCCTTTAAATAGCTGGTCATATCTGTCTCTACAAAGCCAGGGGCAATTGCATTACAACGGATGTTTCTGCTCCCCAATTCTTTAGCAATACTTTTTGTAAAGCCAATTATTCCTGCTTTGCTGGCTGCATAGCTGCTTTGCCCGGCATTCCCGGTTTCGCCAATAATGCTGCTCATGTTTATTATGCTGCCTGCCTTAGCTTTCATCATAGGGCGTATCACCTGCTTGGTCATATTAAAAACGCTTTTCAGGTTTACATTTATCACTTCATCCCATTGCTCGGCGGTCATTCGCAGCAATAAATTATCTTTTGAAATACCTGCATTATTAACGCAGATGTCTATTTTTCCAAAATCTTTTAATACCTCATTTACTAAGATTTCAGCAGCCGCATAATCTGAGGCATTGCTTTTATATGCTTTCGCTTTTATACCAAGTGCCACAAGTTTTTCCTCTAAAGCAACTGCCTTCTCTGCACTGCTGTCGCTTACATAAGTGAATACTACATCAGCACCATGCTCTGCAAACTTTAGTGCAATAGCTTCTCCTATACCTCTTGCTGCGCCGGTTACTACTGCTGTTTTCCCCTCTAATAATTTCATAAATATATTTTTATGTTACGGGCAAAATTAATTCTAATCAGCATCGTTGTGTTATTTTAATTCGGGTTTTTCGGAACTCACTTGTACTTTTATTTTCCATTGATCATTGCAGGCATTTTATGAAAAGCAATATTTATAAGAGCCATAGATAAGTTTTATGTAGGTTTGAAATATGGATATCACCATTAATACTCCGGCCCTGCTTTTCCCCGCCATCAGTTTAATTATGCTGGCATACACTAACCGGTTCTTAGCGCTTGCAAACCGTGTACGCAACCTGCATGAAAAGTATAATGAAGGAGAAAATAAAGAACTCATTTTTAACCAGATCAAAAGCCTTAAATACAGGTTAAAGCTGATAAAGAATATGCAGTTTTTTGGTGTAGCCAGTTTTCTGTTTTGCCTTTTGTGTATGTACCTAATTTATATAAATCAAATAAGTTTTGCAAATCTTTTTTTTGCGCTGGCTATGATTAGTTTTGCTTTTTCCCTTATTATATCTTTAATAGAAATTATACAAAGTACCAAAGCCCTGGAGCTTGAACTTAGCGATATGGAAGGATTAGAAGATCCTTCATTGGTAGAATACTTCAAGAAAAGATTTGATAGGGAATAAAATAGAAGACTCCAAAATTATAATGCCTGTTGCTATTTTAAATATTTGCCAAACCATTTTAGATATCTTTCAAAGCGGTCAACCTGGTAAGATGGTTTTGTAATGCCGTGAAACTGGCCCGGGTAAATAATCAATTGTGTAGGAATCCCCAGTGATCGTAAGGCCTGGTACATTTGTTCGGAACCTGCCGTAGGTACGTTAAAATCTTTTTCGCTCGCCATAAAAAGGGTGGGCGTTTTTATTTTATCTGCTTTAAAAAACGGGTATGAAAGTGCTATCCATTTTTTAGGATTTTTCCACGGAGCCCCTAATTCCGTTTCATATTGAGAAACATACTGATCCACGCCATACATACTGAACTGCAGTGAACTCCCTGCACCACTGGCGGCAGCTTTAAACCGGGGATCGGTGGCAATGGTATAATTCGTTAAAATACCACCATAACTCCAACCTCCAATGCCCATGTGTTTTTCATCTGCAATTCCTTTTTTCACTAAATAATCAGCAGCCCCCAGTATATCAGTTACTTCTTTATTCCCCCAATCGGCATAAATAGCTTTTGTATATGCCACACCACGCCCGCTGCTACCCCGGTAATTTACACCGGCTACAGCATAACCGGCGGCAGCCAACATTTGGCGGGAAAGATCAAACCCATACTCATCCTGGCCAACGGGTCCCCCGTGAATAAATAAAATAAGTGGGAGTCGTTTACTGTTATCTGCGTAGGGGGGCAGGTATAAAATATTAGAAACTTTATTTCCATCTTTACTGGTAGAAGTAAATCCTTCTACTTTTGCAAGTTGAATTTTATTTATAAATGAGTCCTGTACATGCGTTAGCCTCCTGGCTTCGCCATTCTCTATAGCATAAAGTTCACCGGGTAAATACGGTTGGCTCATAAGGGCTATAAGTGTGCCTGACAAAGGATTTAATTCGATTGCTGAAAAGCTTCTTTCTCCGCCTATAAGCGTAGATAAAGTAACGGCTTTAATATTTATTTCACCAATAAATTGTTTTCTATCGTCGGCAATTAAACACGAGATAGATTGCCCGTTTTTGGACCACTGAAAATCATTTATGTAACGATCTACAACTCCGGCCAAAGATTGAACCACACCGGTATTTGGTGAGACTAAAGAAATAGTATTTTGACCATACATCGTAAAATTGAGATTGCTGGAAGTGCTGGTGTAAGCGATGTTGTTTCCATCAGGACTCCATTTAGGATTACGATCCGTACCGGGCCATTCTGTTAGTTTTTTTCTGGCAGCACCCACCATTGCGTCCATAACCCAGATGTCTTCATTCTCATTTTTATCAGGATCAGTTGAGCGGTTGCTTACAAAAGCAAGTTGCTTTCCATTCGGACTCCATTGGGGTGAAGTTTCATCAAAATTTCCCGAGGTTAAGGTGTCGGTTTTTTTAGAAACTATGTCGAGGAGGTATAAGTGGCTATACCTGTTTTCAATCCACCCATTCCTGTCCTGTTTAAAATGATAACGATCCATTACATACGGTATCCGGGTTTTTGTTTTTGCAGTATCTGAAAAATCCTGGTCATGTATAGCCATAGCTATTTTATTCCCATCGGGGCTCCAGGCATATTCATCTAAATCACCCTTAAGGCTGGTAAGCTTTTTTGCTTCTCCTCCCCGCCGGTCCATCAACCAGAGTTGTGCAAGCTTTTCACCATTTCTTGCGGATAAGAACGAAATAAATTTCCCATCAGGGCTCCACCTGGGGTTGGATTCCCCTTCTTCACTGCTGGTGAGCTGTACGTTTTCTGATCCATCCCAGCTTATCATCCAGATATCGCTGTTTCGCTTATCCTTAGATGTATCTACTGTGCTAACGGTGTAGGCTACCCATTTACCATCAGGTGAAACCTGCGGGTCACCTATGGTTTTTATTAAATAAACATCCGTGGGTTGCAGGGCACGTTTTACCTGAGCTTGAGCAACACTTATAAAAGATAAATAAATCATGAAAATGGATGAAAGAAGATTTTTCATACTATAATTTTAAGATTGAGTTTTATAATACTGTTTGGGAAGATGTCAGAAATAATACCGGATAGAAACAAATTAAAATACTTTAAATAGCCATAATTTCTTCAATAATGATTCTTTCATTGCTAAGCCTCGGCACCTTGTGCTGCCCTCCCATTTTACCTTTGCTACGTAGCCACTTTGTAAAAATCCCTTTCCTTATAGCATGCACAACGGGCAGGCGCAGCGCAATATTTTTATGCCGCTTGGCTTCATAATCGCTGTTATTATTTTTTAAAGCCAGGTCCAGTTCAAAAATAAATTGCTGCATATTATCGGGTGGTTTATCAAATTCTATCAGCCATTCATGTGCCCCGTTTTTACCCTCGCTGAAATAAATCGGCGCTGCCGTATAATCGGTAACCACTGCATTCGTTTTTTCGGCTGCAGCAGCAATTGCATGATCGCTGTTATCTACAATTATTTCTTCGCCAAAGGCATTTATATAATGTTTTAACCTGCCGCTAATTTTTATTTTGTACGGGTTTAAAGAAGTAAACTGCACTGTATCGCCTATTAAATAACGCCACAACCCGCCGGTAGTACTTATGACCAGGGCATAATTAGTATTAAGGGCAACAGCATTTAAACCAATGGTTTTGGGAAGAGGTTTACCGTATTCTTCCACAGGCATAAATTCATAAAAAATACCGTGTTCTGTAAAAAGTAACATGCCATTATCTCCCGGTTTTTCCTGGCCGGCAATAAATCCTTCGCTGGCATTATATATTTCAAGGTAATTTAATGGCTTGCCTATAATTTTCTCAAACTGCTCACGGTAAGGAATAAACGAAACGCCACCATTAATGTATAACTCTAAGTTGGGCCAGACTTCTTTAATAGTGTTTTTCTGTTTTATTTCTAAAATACGTTTTAGCAACAAAAGTGTCCAGGTGGGTACACCTGCAAGAGAAGTAACATTTTCTTCGGCTGTTATTGCCGCCAATTTTTCAATTTTATTTTCCCATTCATCCAGCAGGGCAATGCTAAGCTCGGGAGTACGCAACCATTGCCCCCAAAAAGGTGAGTTCTGCATTAATACGGCACTCAGATCACCATATTGTATATCACCGTTTTTGCTGAGCTGGTGAGAGCCTCCAACTACCAGGCTCTTGCCGGTAAGCATATCACTTGAAGGAAAATTTTTATAATAATTACTAAGCACATCCTTACTTGCCTGAAAATGGTTATCCTTAAGGCTTTCTTCGCTTATAGGTATAAATTTACTTTTATCGCTGGTTGTGCCTGAGGATTTGGCAAACCAATCTACCGGTGTATTCCACAATAAATTTTGCTCACCATTCATCATGCGCTGTATGTAAGGTTTTATATCGTCATACTCATGAATGGGAACACTCGCTTTAAATTGTTTTAAAGTAGATAGTTTGGAGAAGCAATATTTTTTACCAAACTCGGTATATTGGGCGGCAGTTACAAGTTGCTGTAATACCTCCCGTTGCGACGCCACCGGATGATTGATCCAGTTTTGTATGCGCCAAACCCTCATGCGGGCCAGTCGTGATATAGTTGGGGAAAGCAACTTCATTTACAGCAAAATACACTTTTGGTATGAAAGTAAAAAACGCCTGTATCGCTTCCGCTTTTAAGAGCTTATGTGCTGATACCATAAGAATCACAAATAAAAGGGTAACTGTATTTCCTCGCATTGTATACTTTCTTAGCTGCATTTTCTGATGAGCATTTTCTTTTGAAGAGCAGGACAATGGGAGCGGGACCCCAGAGCAGCCCCGGCGTATCGGCGTTAAAAGATACTGGGTTGAAAATGAGGAACCTGTTTTGACAATAAACTCGCCACAAAATATGTACAGTTTGCTACACCGGCCTGGAAGAATTTTATTAAAATAAAAAAACCGTTTGAGCCAAACGGTTTCCAATTATATTAAAATTTTGAATTTTTATCATCCGTTCATACTCGTTAAAAACTCTGCATTGTCTTTTGTGCCTTTCATGTTTTTGAGTAAAGTGTTTAAGGCTTCTTCGGGGTTCATATCTGCCATATGCTTTCGCAATACCCACATCCTTTGGAAGGTATCTTTATCCAGCAACAAGTCGTCCCGGCGTGTAGAGGAAGCTACGATGTCAATGGCAGGATAAATCCGGCGGTTAGAAAGTTTACGCTCTAGCTGTAATTCCATATTACCTGTTCCTTTAAATTCTTCAAAAATTACCTCATCCATTTTGCTGCCGGTATCTACCAGTGCTGTAGCAATAATAGTGAGTGAGCCGCCATTTTCTATTTTACGGGCGGCACCAAAAAACTGTTTCGGCTTTTGCATGGCATTGGCTTCAACACCGCCGCTTAATACCTTTCCACTACTTGGTGCAACTGTATTGTGTGCCCGGGCTAAACGGGTTATGCTATCAAGCAAAATCACTACATCATGTCCACATTCTACCAGGCGTTTTGCTTTTTGTAAAGCAATGGTAGAAACCTTTACATGCTTTTCTGCGGGCTCATCAAAGGTGCTGGCTATAACTTCTGCTTTTACGCTGCGTTCCATATCGGTAACCTCTTCGGGCCTTTCATCCACCAAAACTATCATTAAGTAACACTCGGGATGATTTTCTGCAATGGCATTTGCCAGCTCTTTTAGCAACATGGTTTTACCCGTTTTTGGTTGCGCCACAATCAACCCCCGTTGGCCTTTACCAATAGGGGTAAACAAATCCATAATTCGGGTACTATAATTATCTGACCGGGTAGTTAGGTTTAATTTTTCAAAAGGAAACAATGGTGTTAAATAATCAAAAGGCACCCGGTCTCTCACTTCTTCAGGGCTTTTCCCGTTGATAGTTTCTACTTTTAGTAAAGCAAAATATTTTTCCCCCTCTTTGGGGGGGCGGACAGATCCGTAAACGGTATCGCCCGTTTTTAATCCAAATAATTTTATCTGGGAAGGAGATACATAAATATCATCAGGTGAAGAAAGGTAATTGTAATCGCTGCTCCGTAAGAATCCATATCCATCGGGCATCATTTCCAACACACCCTCTCCTAAAACTACACCGTCAAATTCAATATTAAATACCGGTTGTTCTCTTCGTTGGGGCTGCGGCCTGTTTTGATTATTTTGCTGCGAAGATTCTTCCGAATCCATTTCAGGTTGTTGAATATCCTCTTCATGCAACATTTGTGCAATAGCAGCAGGAATGGTGGTTTGCTGATCAGTAATAGGTTGCAAATCTTCGTCATTATCCTCTGCCACCTCGGGTTTGGGTGGTTGTTTTTTTACAGGCCTTTTTTCAAAATCTGCTCTTTTGGGCTTTGGGGCCGAAGCATCCTTTTTATGCATTTCCTGTTGCTTTACTTCCGCTACTTCGGCAATATCAGCGGGGCCGGGTTTTGCAATTCTTTTGCGTTTGGGTTTTTCACCTTCGGGGTTTGTGTTTTCTGGTATCATAGCCATTTGTTTATCCAGGATCTTGGCAATCAGGTCCTGTTTATTTAATTTTTTTGTGTGGGCAAGGCCAAGTTCATCTGCTATATCAAGCAGTTCAGGAACGAGGAGTTCGTTCAGTTGTATTATATCGTGCATAAAATATGAGAAAATACCTGTTTCAAAAAATCCGCTCTGTTGTCTGTAAATTGAAGTTGAAAATTTGTTCTGATGGAAGTAGTTGTAATGCTGAAGTAATTAGACTAGGATAATCTTCTCAACCTTTTCCAATGCAATAATACGCAGATTTTGAATAATAAACATTTTTTTTCTTTTTTTCCAGTATTGAGGATTTAAGACAAACCGGTTTTTAGTGTGTAAATTACCAGGTCCGCCATGCCCTTTTTTGTAGGGAACACTTTTTCACACATTCCTTCAATTTCTACGATTTGCATAATATAAAGTTTGATGCTCATTTTGGGCAGGCAATAAATTTAATATTATAACCGAAATTTACGGCTGATTTATATTGATAAAAATGCCACATTTAAATGTAGAATTTAAAGCTAGCGCTGAAAATGTTTTAATGCTTGAAAATAAATTAAAGGGATTAAATGCTTTGTATACAGGTGAAGATCACCAAGTGGATACTTACTTTAATGTAACGAAAGGCAGGTTAAAACTTCGGGAAGGCAATATTGAAAATTCGCTTATATATTATGAAAGAGAAAATATTGCGGGCATTAAACAATCGAAAATATTATTGTACCGGCACAACCCTGATAAAATATTAAAAGAAATTTTGGTAACAACCCACGGGATAAAAGTGGTGGTAAAGAAGCTCCGCCGCATTTATTTTAGAGAAAATGTAAAATTTCATTTTGATGTGGTAGATGGGTTAGGAAGTTTCATTGAGGTAGAAGCCATTGATGCTGATAATACAATTGGCTTAAAAAAACTGGAGGAGCAATGTAATTATTATGCAGCTTTTTTTGAAATTGAAGAAGGACAGTATGTGGATGTTTCCTATAGCGATATGATCATAGAGAAGTGGCTAGATATTACCACCAGTTAAAACAACCTTTTTCGAAAAAACAATTAGCTTTAAGTATTAATTTATAAGCGAATGCCCACTCTTAGTATTACAATTATTCAAACCAATTTATTCTGGGAAAATAAACCTGCTAACCTGCGGATGCTTGAGGAAAAAATCAGCAGCATACCTGAAAAAACAGAAATTGTTGTATTACCAGAAATGTTCAGTACCGGCTTTAGCATGAATGCAGCCTCCCTGGCAGAAACCATGGATGGGCCCACTGTCGAATGGATGAAAGAAATCTCAGCAAAAAATAATATTGTACTAACTGGTAGTGTTATAATCGAAGAAAATAAAAATTTTTACAACCGCCTCATCTGGATGCTGCCAAATGGCAAATATGGCTATTACGATAAACGACATCTTTTTGCTTATGCAAATGAAGCGCAGTATTATACTTCAGGGGAAAAAAGATTAATTGCACAAGTAAAAGGGTGGAAAGTAAATCTGCAGGTATGTTATGATTTGCGCTTTCCGGTGTGGGCCAGGCAAAAAAGAGCCGCGGAAATTGACCACGAGAACAAAATTGAATCCGAATATGACCTTTTATTATATGTAGCTAACTGGCCGGAACGCAGGAGCCATGCCTGGAAAACATTGCTTTGTGCCAGGGCCATAGAAAATCAATGTTATGTAGTGGGTGTAAACAGGGTAGGTAAAGATGGAAATGATATTTATCACAGTGGGGATTCCATGTTGATTGGGCCTTTGGGAGAAGTGCTTTACCACATGGCAGACGATGAAGATATTTTTACGATTACCCTGGAGAAAGAACAACTAGCCCAGGCACGGTCAAAATTCCCTTTTTGGCGAGATGCAGATGATTTCTCTATAGGTTTGTAAGAGCTTTATTGTAAATCATTTTTTTTACCTCCAGCATTTTTTTGTCTTCTCTATTTAATAATGCATCGTAACTGGTGCCAATGTAAACATCCGGAATTACGCCGCTGCCTTTTTCGGCTATATGATTGTACTGCACCAGCCTGAATAATGGTAGCCTTATTCGTAAATGAGTATTCGGGAGAATAATATCCGGTATCATAATTCCATTATTTCCATACCATCCTCCTCCAGTTTCTTCTCCCACCAATAAAATGCCCGGTTGCCCTTTTAAGGCATTACAAAGTAAGGCTGCAGCCGAAAATGTAGGTCCGTTCGTAAGAATATATATTTCCCCATTAAAGTGATTGTTTTTTTTAGGTTGATATATTTTATTCTCCAAATGGCGAAGATGATATAGTCCGTCCGATTTTTTATGGGTTATAAAAGCCAGTTCTACATTATTAAGAAATTTATTTTTTATATATTTTGTATAAGGCCGTAAAGTTTTGGAGACTGCATATAAAGTGTCTGCTACTTTAAAGGGTTGACTTATTAAATACCTGGTGAGAAGTGTAGACAGGCCAACCCTGCCACCGCCGTTGCTCCTTAAATCCAACACCAGGTTTTTAATCTTTTCTTTTTGTAGTTTTTTAAAAGAATTTCTGAAAAAATGCCTTAGATGCCCTTGAGCAAAACTATTTACGGTCATAACCGCAACTTTTCCTGTACTGTCCATTTGAAGACTGCGGTATTGAAGTATTCTTCTTTGTGAAGGCTTTTCCCTTTTTTTTACTTTATCATGGCCATTTTTTTTAAGGGAATCTTTTGGGGGAACATATAATGGAAGTACCGCTATTTTTTCTTTTGCTGTGCTATCGGTATAAGTAATTTTATACCTGTTGCTTAAACCAAAAATATTTCGATGATAATAAGGAAAATTAGCGCTCAACCTGATATAATTCACATTGTCTGCATACCCATCCTGAGGTAAATAGCTAAACATTTTTTTAATCAGTTCATGATTGGTTATCCCATTTACTGAAGTTATTAGTGTTCCTCTTTTAAAGACGCTGTCCCTTTGGTTAAGGTTTGCAGTTACTGCTATCGTGTCGTTCCAGACTTTTACTAAAAGGGGGAAAGACGGGAGCCTCCTGCCCACTGTCCATTTAGAATATGCAAGGCTCATGCTTATACTTGTATGGCCACACCTCAACTTATTTATTAAAGGGGCAAGTATTTGCCAGTTAAATTTTTGCTCCCCCATACTATCAGTAATGGCGCTGTAATAGTGCGTAAAATAATAATCCATACTGTCTTTGGAGGTATACCAATAAACTGAAGGGTGTTTTTGTTGAAGAATGTTTTTAAGCAGTAAATAATCTTGTTGTAATTTTTGTACAGGATATTTTTTAATTGGGTTATAGTTTTTTCTGGAACAGGCACAGGAAAATAATAAGCAGCTATACACGATACAACTAACAGCAGTGAGTTTTTTCATACTGGTAAAACACTAATTCAATTGGAAAATTAAAATATTAAAATTAAAACCATCAGCAGCGGAAAGCATTTTAGATAGTTTGTTAATTTATAAAAGTTGTTTTGAAAGATTAATTCTACGTTTAAACCCAGTGAATACAGTTTTAGTTATTTAAGACGGTTTCCTGGTAAAAAACAGCTTGCCATATTCCTTTTCGTTTAACGTAGGTTGAAGAAGAAGCTACCAGGGGAGTCCAGGTTTGTCCATTAGCATCCACTATGTCCTGGTTTAATTCGTAGTAAACAATTGCAACGTTCTCGGTAAGTGGGTGAACCCTAATGTTTGATAAATGATAAGAACGAACTATGCTGCTTTGAAAAAGTTTTATAACATCATTAGCGTGCATTACATTTCTTCCGAAGTAACCGATGTAATCATCCGCTATAGTTTCTCTCAAGGCAGGAAAATTTCGTGTTTTAGCAAATTCCCAACTGCTTAATTCCCGCTCTATTACTTTTTTACTATCCTGTTCTGTAAATACAGGTGTCTTAGGTTGTGCAGTATTTCTGCAGCTGATAACAGAAACAGAAATTAGCCCAATAAAAAATAATTTAAATAGAAGCTGCATAATTATATTTTTATACCAAAGGTGCATAGTCCATGCCAATTATAAAGAGATTTTTTTCGGAGGGTCCTGTAATAAAATTAAAAATGATATTGCTAAAGTTTGCCCGGGTTGTCACCTGCAGATTAATTAATGTCAGAGATCATAATAAATTCTGCAAACTCTAATTCTATTATTCTAACTCAAAGTATACATTCCCTTTATCTTTGCACACTTAATAATTTTTTATGTTTAACAAGCGAACAAAAATAAAAATCTTATTGCTGAACCCTGATACAAATTATGAAGTATCTGTAATGGGTTGGGTTCGTTCTTTTCGTAACAACCAGTTTATTGCATTAAATGATGGCAGCACAAATAATAATTTACAGGTTGTAGCCAACCTTGGTTTGTTAGATGAAGCTACTCTAAAGCGAATTACTACTGGTGCGTGCATAAAGGCGTCAGGCATAGTGGTTGACTCCTTAGGCAAAGGCCAAAAAGTAGAGTTAAAAGCTTCTTCCATAGAGATACTTGGCGATAGCGACGCTGAGAAATTCCCTTTGCAGCCGAAAAAACACAGCCTGGAATTTTTACGGGATATTGCACATTTACGTTTTCGTACCAATACTTTTGGCGCTATTTTCCGGGTAAGGCACTCATTGGCTTTTGCCGTGCACGAATTTTTTCATAAACGTGGTTTTGTTTACATGCACACCCCGATTATTACTGCAAGCGATGCGGAGGGCGCCGGAGAAATGTTTAAGGTTACAACTTTACCTTTAGATGGTAGCGCTGCAAAAAATGAAGATGGCTCTATCAATTTTAAAAATGATTTTTTTGGACGTAGTACCAACCTTACAGTTAGTGGCCAATTGGAAGGTGAATTAGCTGCTATGGCGTTAAGTGACATTTATACTTTTGGACCAACTTTCCGTGCAGAAAACAGTAACACTGCCCGGCATCTTGCAGAGTTTTGGATGATAGAACCTGAGGTAGCATTTGCTGACCTGGAAGACAATATAAATCTGGCAGAAGAATTTATTAAATATATTATTGCTTATGCCATGGAGCATAATAAAGAAGATCTTGATTTTCTGGCACAACGGCTGCAAGAAGAAGAAAAACAAAAGCCTCAGGCAGAAAGAAGTGAACTCGGCCTGCTGGAAAAATTAAGTTTTGTTGTAGATAATAATTTTGAAAGAATTACTTATACCCAGGCTATAGATATATTAAGGGAAAGCAATCATAACAAAAAAAAGAAGTTTCAATATTTAATAGAAGGCTGGGGCGTAGATCTGCAAAGTGAGCACGAGCGTTACCTCGTAGAAAAACATTTTAAAAAGCCGGTAGTCCTCACTGATTATCCAAAGGAAATAAAATCTTTCTACATGCGGTTGAATGAAGATGGAAAGACGGTTGCTGCAATGGATATTCTTGCGCCTGGCATTGGTGAAATTGTTGGTGGCAGCCAAAGGGAAGAACGATATGAAAACTTACTGCAGCGTATGAGAGAAATGAATATTCCGGCAGAAGACTTAGATTGGTATCTTGATACCCGGCGCTTTGGTTCCTGCCCACACGCCGGCTTTGGGCTAGGGTTTGAACGTTTAGTTTTATTCGTAACCGGCATGACAAATATCAGGGATGTAATTCCATTTCCCAGGTTTCCAAAGAGTGCCGCATTCTGATTTTGTAAATAATAACCCAGGTGTAGGAGTGGAATCATATTTTCAGCCTGATAAAACGTATTTTTATTTTTCTGATTTTTATTTATGAAAAAGGAAAAAGTAAATTATCTCGATTACTTATTGAATCCGATGGAACTCTTGCGGACCAAAAAGGTCTTAAAGGTAAACCCGACAATAAGCCCGGATAGGACCGCTCCCATAAATACAAAAATTATCTTATATGAATATTCTAAAGATAAATCTCAGTGCCTAACGATCAATAACATTGAAGAGACCTATAAACATCTTGACACATTTGATAATACCTGGATTAATATTGATGGGTTGCGTAAAGAAGATCTGGAAAATATTTCCGCTCATTTCAAAATTCATCAATTAATTACAGAAGATATTTTAAGTATTGGTCAGCGTCCGAAAATGGACGAATTAAATGGCCTGGTTTTTTGCCTCTTGAACATGCTCTATTTTAATGAAAAAGATTCTTCGGTAGAAACAGAACAGATAAGTATTGTGCTGGGTAAAAATTTTGTGATCAGTTTCCAGGAAGACGAATCAAGGGATGCTTTTAATCCTTTGAGGGAAAAAATAAAAATTGCCGGAAGCAAAGTAAGGCTGAATGGTGCCGATTTTTTGTTTTATACTTTAATAGATCTTATTGTAGATAATTATTATGTGGTAATGGAAAAAATGGGTGGTAAAATTGAACTGCTTGAAGAAGAAATTCTGCGTAATACTAATACCAGGAGCCTGGTAAAAATAAATGTACTGCGAAAAGAAATGATTGTACTAAAGCGAAGCATCGCCCCAGTAAGAGAGCTGGTAAACGGTATATTAAGAAGTGAAACCGAGTTAATAGATGAAAAGACCGAGAAATATTTTAAAGATGTTTATGATCATATAGTGCAGGCAAATGACCTGGCTGAAAATTACCGGGATATGATGATGAACTTACATGATCTATATATTAATAATGTAAATCTTAAGATGAATGAGGTGATGAAGGTTATGGCTGTAGTTACCTGCCTATTGGCCCCTGCTACCGTAATCGGCGGAATTTTCGGGATGAATTTTGAACGGATCCCGTTATTGCATAACCAATGGGGTTTTTTTATATCAGTCGGGCTCATGCTTTTTATCCCCCTGGTGATGATAAGAGCGTTTAAAAAACGTGGCTGGTTCTAAAAATTTATACTTCCCTTTTTTCAACCGGTTTTTTATAGACAGGTACTGTACTACAAGGCTCCCCGTACATAATGCTTTTTGTAACCGGGCGCAACTTTTTTGTAATGGCTATATATGCAGCTTCTCCGATTGGTAAATCGCCACAACCTTTTATTACTACACGAACTTCTTTAAATTCACCGGTTTCTATCAATTCTATGTTACGCAGTAAAATTTGTTCTTTCACAAAAAAATCACTGCCAAAAATTATTTCTTTTGCTACCGGTTGCAAAGCACTTGCTGCAAGCATATAGGCCCACATTGGTATTACTGCATCGGCTGTACAGGTAAGTGCCACAATTTTATTTTCATACGGCTCTATGTTCAAAATCTTAAGTGCCTCTCTGAAATCCTTTTCTTTTAAAATTAAGCCCATAAAAAGGTAATCTTTCATATCAAATAAAGACACCGGTTCTTTTGGATAATAATCTTCAAGGTTCAGAGTAACAATTCCGCTTTCTGCTACTTTATTTACAAAGACTTCGCTCATAATGCAAAATTATAACAAAAAGCCGCACCGAAAATTTGGTGCGGCTTTTATGATTATCGTTTAACGGAAATTTAAAAAATCTTGCTTCGGCTATCTTTAATATCGGCCTGTTTCTTCAACCCTTCGTACCAATTAGATGTTTGGCTGCGTAAAGCCGTGAGCCGTGCGGCAGTTATTTGCGATGCCATTTCCGGAATCTCTGCAGGTTTATTTTGAATGCTGTTTACTTTTACAATATAAACCCCGCTATTACCAGCAAAGGGTGTAGTTATTTTACCCTGGTTTTGTTTATTGAAAATAACGCCTACTAATTTAGGTTCTGCACCTATACCGTTTACCATTTGGGAGACCATAGTTATTGAGGAATCTCCTCCGGCCTGCAAAACCTGTTTTTGATAAGCAGCCGCAGCTGTTTCTAATGTAGGATTAGCTCCAATTTTTGTTTTAATTATTTCCGCTTTCTTTTCGTTACGTATGATTGCTTCTGCTCCGCTTCTTGCCGTTAATGCATCCTGTGTTCCTTCGGTTTCTATTTTATCAACTACTGCCACTATAAACTCATTCCCAACACTAAAAGGTTCGCTTACGTTTCCTTTTTTAGCCTCAAATGCCCATCTTACCAATTGGCGGGCATCCTGCAAACCGCCTACCGAAAAATCATTTTCTTTTACGACTGTTGGCACCTGGGTAATGCGTAACCCATTTTTGGCTGCATAGGCTGCAAGTGCAGTTGCATCTTTTTCGGCCGAAGCTTTGGTTGCCTGTAAGCTTGCGTTATTAATGGTGGCATCGCTTGGCGTAATTTCTTTTGCCACAAAAGCAATTTTATACGCTGGTTTAAAGTTTTGTTGGCTCATAATTTCTATTACATGATAACCAAATTGAGTTTTCACTACTTCTTTAGACCCTACAGGTTTAGAAAAGGTAAAGTCATTAAACTCGGGTACCATGGCACCGTAACCAAATGTTCCTAAATCACCTCCTTTGTCCTTGCTGCCGTCAGTAGAATACTTTGCAGCAAGAGCTCCAAAATCTGCCCCGGTTTTTACGGCAATTAAAATACTATCCGCTAATTTTTTGGCAATTGAATCTTCCATAATCGGTTGCCCGGTTTGAGGATTATTTGTTCCAATTAATATATGCCTTGCTTTTACACTGTCGGGCAAATCTTTACTTCCTAAAACTTTAGCTAATATAAAATTCCCATTATCAGAATAGGGGCCATAAACCGTGCCTTGTGGTTGTTTTAATATTGTATCCAACGATGTTGAATTGATTTTTGATTTTGGTTTATAGCTGTCTTCAAAATCTATTGCAGAAGTATTTCGGGCTACAAATGCTGTTGCGTTGGTATCGGTACTGAAAGAGGGTTTTAATTGTGCAACAAGTTCTTTAATTCTGGCACTGTCTGTTGCGGTTGGTAATTGGCTAAAACTTACATAAGAAATCTTTCGGCCGGCTTCCTGTTTAAAGAGAAGTGCATGCTTTTTAACATAAGTATTGATATCTGCATCTGAAATAATTAGGCTGCTATCAGGAATGTCATTATAACCTATACTTACATAAGAAATATCAGCAAACGTCCGGCCTTCTGTTGCTTCTTTTTCCTGCATCCAGGAAGGATAATAAGCACTAGCCGCAATAAGCCCCCCATATTTAGCTACCAGGGCAGATAACTTTAAAGGGTCTACAATTTGTGCATCTACTGCATCCCTTTGTTCACCTTTGAATTTTTTAATATTTACTATTGCTTCCTGTGCCTTTGTAATATCTAATTTCCCCGTTGCCGGATCTGTCATACCTTGCTGTTGTAAAAAAGGGTTTGTAGGATCGTTACTTAATAAAATTGCTGATAACTCTTTAGAAGTAAAACTGATGCCTAACTTTTCAGCTTCTTTGAAAAATATTTTCTCGGCTACTATCTGGTTCCACATCTGTTCCCGTATCTGGTAAGTTCTTGTACCATTAGGTCGCTGTCCTGTTCTTTGTTCTTCCTGGTCTTCGAGAGATTTTACCCTTTTATTAAAATCATTCAGCTCAATATTTTCACCGTTTACCTTTCCTATGCCTGAGTTAGAAAGCAAGGAACCGCTTTTCTTATCATCACTTGTTACTATAAAGGCTATAATAGCCAAAGCAATAGTTCCTGCGAGTAAGTACCTGTTTTTCTGAATAGATTGAATTATCTGCATCTTTATTAAAATAAATTTTGGAGGGCAAAAATAGGGGAAAAAAGGATATCAACAAATTGTGGAAAAGGTATCGGAAAGCTGATGTGTATTTGATCACAGCCAAATGTTATTTTGTTTTTTATCACAAAAAAATATTTTTGTTTTGAGTTTTACACTTGCCTTGTTAAAAACCGTTGTTTAATGTGTAGAAGCAAACCTTTTACAATTTAGAAGTCAGAGTAATTTGAGTATAAATACAAGCTGGTAATTTTTTTTTATTTTTCATGAGTGTTGCCCACCATTTATGACCATACTATTAACAGGTATTTTTATAAAAAGTAAAATTTACTTTTCCCCGCAGTTATTTATTAACGGGTGTTAATTACTATTTTTTAAAACCTGTATCGTTTTTATAATTGCACTATATATATTTTTATACTAATGTTAATACGATGTGTTTCAGTGGAGGTAAACTAATGTTTTTATCTTTACAATACTTTGTAAAACTTAATTTTCCACATATTAACAGCCCTAATAGTAATAAGGGATTATATAAATAGATAGTATTAATACATATTATGGTAGATATTAACAGTGAAAAAATTATAGAAGTGGTTAGGCAAAAAGGTTTTCTTGATATAGACTTAAACCCTTCTTTAGACTTATTTACAGAAATTGAAAAATTAAAAAAAGAAAAAAATGCCATCATACTTGCGCATTACTACCAGGAGCCGGATATTCAGGATGTAGCAGATTATATTGGCGATAGTTTGGGCTTAGCTCAAAAAGCAGAAAAAACTGATGCAGATATAATTGTTTTTGCCGGGGTTCATTTTATGGCAGAGACAGCGAAGATTTTAAATCCAACCAAAAAAGTTTTACTTCCTGATTTAAATGCCGGTTGCTCATTAAGCGATTCTGCTCCACCGGCTATTTTTAAAATATTTAAAGATAAATATCCAGATCATTTGGTAATAACTTACATAAACTGTAGTGCAGGTATGAAAGCCTTAAGCGATATAATTTGTACCAGCAGTAACGCACAAAAAATAGTAGAAAGCTTGCCGCTTAACCAACCAATAATTTTTGCCCCTGATAAAAACCTCGGCGCTTTTATAAATAAGAAAACGGGCAGAAATATGGTATTATGGAATGGTGCTTGTATGGTGCATGAACTTTTCAGCCTGGAGAAAATAACCAAATTAAAAATAAGGCACCCAAATGCAAAAGTAATTGCACACCCCGAGTGTGAAGAAGCTGTATTGGCAGTAGCAGACTATATAGGGAGCACCACTGGACTTTTAAAATATTCACATTCAGATAGTAGCCAGGAATTTATTGTGGCTACAGAAGCCGGGATATTACACCAAATGCAAAAAGAAAGTCCATATAAAACATTTATACCAGCGCCACCAAATAATTTATGTGCCTGTAATGATTGCCCTTATATGAAATTAAATACATTGGAAAAATTATACCTATGTATGAAATACGAAGCTCCTGAAATTTTAATGGATGAAAAATTAAGGCTCGCTGCAAAAAAACCAATCGATAGAATGTTGAAGATTAGTGCGCAATTTGGATTATAGATAAAAATTTATTTTTTAAAGCTGGTTTTTAAATTGTTTTACAACAGTGAAGAATTTTACAAAGCTACCTGATCATCTAATCACCCCACGTAAAAACTATTTTATAAAACCTCAACATAAAGCTTCTTAAATTCCTAAAGCAAGTGTATATTTAATTAAACCCTTTATAAAGAAGCTTAAAAAAGTATAATCAAAAAATAATACTTACATTATTTTTCGGATGGCTTATCTTTTTATCATTGAGCATGTTTCGCCACATTCCATTTTTAAAAACTGTTTTTTTCTACAGTTTGACCGCTTTTGGGGGGCCACAAGGACATTTTGGTATGATGCTAAAAACATTTGTTCAAAAAAGAAGGGATGTTACGGAAGAAGAATTAATAGAATATAATTCTTTCTGCCAGCTTTTACCAGGTGCTTCCAGCACCCAAACCTTAACGCTGATTGGTTATAAAAGAGGAGGTGTGCCTTTAGCTGTTGTAACATTAATAATATGGATTTTGCCGGCAAGTTTTTTAATGGGGGCCTTTTCTTTTTTATTGACAATTTATCCGCATAAAAATTTAACTGCGGGGATATTTAAATTTATTCAACCTATGGCCATAGGTTTTTTAGCTTATGCAGCCATTAAGGCTTTTTCAATTTCTGTTACAAATTTCATTACACAATTGATAATGCTTGTGGCAATGGTAGTAACTTTTTTTCTATTTAAAACCCCCTGGATTTTTCCTTTACTTATTATTTCCGGCGGAATTTCTACCAGCTTTAGCAGTAAGCGAATACCAGAAAAAGAAAATATTAAGCCTCGGCAAATTAGATGGACAAATATCTGGCTTTTCGTAATTATTTTTATGATTGCTGGCTTTTTTAGTGAAACAGCCCGTAAACACGATTGGACAAACCGGAAAGCATTCAACCTGTTTGAAAATTTTTATCGATTCGGGAGTTTTGTTTTTGGCGGGGGAGATGTTCTGCTACCTATGATGCTAGACCAATATGTTGTTAGGCCCAAAGATGCAAGGATAGCCATTAAAAATCCTAATGCTATTAAAATAGAAAGCGGTGATTTATTGACGGGTTATGGTATAGTCAGAGCTATCCCGGGGCCAGTATTTTCAGTTGCGAGTTTTACAGGAGGTATCGCCCTAAAAGAAAAGGGATATAAAATGCAGTTAATTGGTTGCCTCATAGGCACAGTGGCTATATTTTTGCCCAGTGCGCTTTTGGTGCTATTTTTTTTTCCTGTCTGGCAATACTTAAAAAAATTTGTGTTTGTATTTAGGGCCTTAGAAGGAATTAATGCAGTAGTTGTGGGGGTAATGTGGGCTGCAACACTTTATTTATTAAGTGCCATGCATTTAACGCATTTTGATTGGGTGAACAGTTTCAGCCTTATCGTTATTTTGGCTACTTTTTTACTACTTAAACATTCGAAAATTCCGACCCCATTTATAGTGATATGTTGCATATTACTCGGTTGGATTTTCTAACTTTTGGTTATAATAATGATTACTAGCTATTTCTTCTTTTACAGAATCCGGAACTAAATACCTTATGGATTTTCCTTTCCTTATCAACTCACGGATATGTGTAGACGAAATTTCAAGCAGCGGTGCTTCCACGATGATTATATTGGCATTATGTTTATTTACAACATCAAACCCTGGCCTTTTATAAATATAAATTCTGTAATTAGTAACCAGGGATTGAAAGTTTTTCCACTTTTCTAAATTTTGAAAACTATCGCTCCCCATGATGACGGAAAATATATGTTGGGGGTATTTCTCTTTTAAATAAGTCAGGGTATCAATAGTGTAAGAAGGTCGGGGAAGTTTAAACTCTACATTACTTGCTTTTAAATTTAATTCTCCCTCTATCGCAGTTTTTATTAATTGAAGGCGGTGGTTTTCATTAAGCATACGGGTCCTTATTTTCAAAGGATTCTGGGGAGAAACAACAAACCATAATTGATGTAAATTACTATTAGAAATTATTTGGGAAGCGATGATAAGGTGACCGTGGTGCACTGGGTTAAATGAACCAAAGTATAATCCGATATTCATATTAAATTTATTATAACTATATAAATTCCTCAACCAAAATATTTTCAGCTTCATCTAACCTAAGACTAAGCCTATAACCTGCCACAGTAATGGAGATAGGGTCTTTGAAAGGTGCAATCTGTTCTACAGTGATTTTTTCCCCAGGAACACAGCCCATTTCCATTAATTTTAAAAAAATTTCATCATTTTCAAATGCTTTGATAATTACTTGCTTTCCAACTTTTATTTCTGATAATTTTTTAAACATAGTTTATTTCGACTTTATTAAATGTAAAATTAGTTTATTGCAATTGTCTATAATTTAGAATTAAACCCAAACATGCAAATAAGTTTTCACTTTCTGAAACCAGCTACAATCAGGCAAAAAATCAAATTAAAAGAATTTATATTATTAATATTTAAGACAGAAAGGAAAGCTTTCATAAGTTTGAATGTTATCTTTTGCTCAGATGAATACCTTTTGCAGATAAACCAAAAGTTTTTACAACACAATTACTTTACAGATATTATCACATTCAATTTAGCTGAGAAAGGCTCTACAAAAATTGAAGGAGAAATTTACATCAGTATAGATAGAATAAGGGATAATTATAAAAGGTATAAAACAACTTTTCAATACGAGTTACAAAGAGTTATTTTTCATGGAATATTGCATTTATGTGGGTATAGCGACGATACAATTTTTAAAAAAGCAAAAATGACCCTTAAAGAAAACTTCTATTTGGAAAGATACAAGCAATTTATTAAATGAATAAAGTTCCATGACGAACAGTTCCCCGTTGAAACATTATTATATTCGGTAAATAATGTGTTTCACGGTTGACAGTTTCAGGTAGAAACATTTAGCCTCATTATTATGAATAAGCGAAAAAAATGGACACCTCAGGAAGAAATAACCGAATCCGTATTAAAATCGAGGGAAAAACGAAAATGGCAATTGGCTTTAAGAAGGTATATTTTGGAAAGCACACCGAGTCAGTTTTATGCACCATTTTTCGGGCTTCCAATAGAAGATTTTCGTAAATGGATTGAATTACAATTTAATGAGGATATTAATTGGGCGAATTTTGGTAGTGCCTGGCAATTTGATCATATTGTTCCTATCGCACATTTTGATTTTTCAGTAGAGGAAGACTTACGATTATGTTGGAATTTTATAAATATCCAGGTAGAATATTTGAATTTAAATAAAACCAAGCAGGTGAATAAAGATATTTCAGCTGCCAAATCGTATTTTTTAGAACTTTATAATAAAACCGGATTACAAAACTGCCTTAAAATGGCAGAAAAAATTAATCTTCTCCAAAAACCCGTAATACAAATAGAGCCAGCCTTAGAACATTTTCTCTTAAACCGGAGAGATGAAATTGAAAGTCTTAAATCCTTGACTAATGAGGAATTTAATAGTATAAACCAAGGTATTTCCTTAAAAAATATTCTGCTGGAAAAGTCAATTTTAAAAAAATTCGGCTAAAATTTTAACCCCCTGCATTATAAACACTAAGTAACTTTGCGCCATGTTTCAGAAATATGATGTAATTGTAGTTGGGGCCGGCCATGCGGGATGTGAAGCTGCAGCTGCGGCTGCAAATATGGGCAGTTCAGTATTATTGATTACTATGAACATGCAAACAATTGCCCAAATGAGCTGTAACCCTGCAATGGGTGGAATTGCAAAGGGGCAAATTGTAAGGGAAATAGATGCAATGGGAGGTTATAGCGGGATTGTCAGTGATAAAAGCATGATTCAATTCCGAATGCTCAATAAATCTAAAGGGCCGGCTATGTGGAGCCCAAGGGTGCAAAGTGACAGGATGCTTTTTTCAACTACTTGGAGGGAAATGCTGGAAGCTACTCTCAATATAGATTTTTACCAGGACATGGTAAACAACCTAATCATAGAAGAATCTAAAGTAACAGGGATTATCACCGGACTTGGGCATCGGATCCTGGCAAAAGCTGTAATATTAACCAACGGGACTTTCTTAAACGGGGTAATCCATATAGGAGAGAAGAATTTTGGAGGGGGCAGGGTATCTGAAAAGGCAGTTACCGGTATTACCGAGCAATTGGTTTCGCTGGGGCTTCAAAGTGACAGGCTTAAAACCGGAACCCCCCCACGGGTTGATGGAAGAAGCCTGGATTACCATAAAATGGTAGAACAGAAAGGGGATAAAGAAATTGTCGGTTTTAGCTATTTGGAATCGCCTGCCCTAAAAACGGAAGATCAAAAAAGCTGTTGGATCACGTATACTACATCCGAAGTTCACGAGGTACTAAAGTCAGGTTTTGACTCCAGCCCCATGTTTCAGGGGCGAATAGAAGGTATCGGGCCAAGGTATTGCCCCAGTATAGAAGATAAAATAAACAGGTTTGCAGAAAGAGAGCGCCACCAACTATTTGTAGAGCCCGAGGGCTGGAATACAGTAGAAATATATGTTAACGGCTTTTCAACCTCTTTGGCTGAAGAGGTGCAATTAGAAGCCTTGCGTAAAGTGCCTGGTTTTGAAAAATGTAAAATGTTTCGCCCGGGGTATGCTATTGAATACGATTTTTTCCCGCCTACTCAACTTAAGACAAGCCTGGAAACTAAACTGATTAAAAACCTCTTTTTTGCCGGGCAGATTAACGGCACTACAGGATATGAAGAAGCAGCATGCCAGGGGCTAATGGCCGGGATTAATGCCCATCAATCTGCCATAAAAAAAGAGCCCTTAGTTTTAAAAAGAAGCGAGGGGTATATAGGTGTTTTAATTGACGACCTGGTGAATAAAGGTACAGACGAGCCGTACCGGATGTTTACCAGCAGGGCAGAGTTCAGGATTTTATTAAGGCAGGATAATGCAGACCTTCGCCTTACCGAAATAAGCTACAAGCTTGGCCTTGCCAGCCAGGTGAGAATGGATAAAGTAATAGCTAAAAAACAGGAAGTAGAAAAAGTGAAAAATATCCTGGACACCACCAGTATACAACCCGCAGAAGCTGAACAGCTTTTGGAAAGCGCATACTCTGCACCGTTAGTTTTAAAACAAAAAGCATCGCAATTATTGCTGCGGCCAAATGTAAATTTAAAAGAAATGATAAATGCGGTACCGGCACTAAAAGAAAACCTTTCGGGGTTTAGCAAAGAAGTGCTGGAGCAGGCCGAAATACAAATTAAATACGATGTATATATCGAGAAAGAAAAAGAATTGGTCGGGAAAATGAGCCAGTTAGAAAACCTTTCGATCCCCGATAATTTTAATTATGAAAAGCTTATTTCACTTAGCAATGAAGCAAAGCAAAAATTTAAAAAAATTCAACCCAGGACATTAGGCCAGGCTTCCCGTATATCAGGGGTAAACCCAAGTGATGTCCAGATTTTAATGGTGTATATGGGCAGGTAAAAAACATTGCTTTCATACGTGCCCTTTAATTTTATGAACCAAACGATATTCCAGTTTCAATAAGGATCTTGAGCCAGATATAATTTTGTTTTAAAAACCACCCTTGATCAGGTTTCATTTATTACATACCACCCGGCAGTCCTACATTTAAAATAAAAAATAATACCAGGAAAATTTAAAATGAATATCCCCTCATCTGCCGCATTAAATAAAGAAGAAATAATTTCAGCAACAGAAAAATATATTTCTTCGTTTGTGCGTATACGTTATACAGATGCTACCCGGCCCTGGGGTGGCTTTTTGGTAATAGATGAAAATGATGCAGATAAATTTATAGAATATTTTTTTTCTCATCTTAAAAAAGAAGATTTGATAATTTCCGGAAAACTGAGCCCTAAAATTTTATTGGTGGCGCCAAAGAAAAGGTTAAGCTGGCAATACCATCACCGGCGGGCAGAAATATGGAAACTGATTAGCGGAGAAGCGGGTGTAATTACCAGCGATACAGACGAAGAAAAAGAAACCAGGTATTTGAAGGCGAATGATATTGTGGAGCTGAAACAAGGAGAGCGCCACAGGTTGATAGGCCTTAGCAACTGGGGCATTATAGCAGAAATTTGGCAGCATACAAACGCAGATCAACCAAGTGATGAGAATGATATTGTAAGAGTGCAGGATGATTTTGGCAGATAATATTATCCCCTCTGAGTAGCGGCATATTTTTCGGAAGCTATCATTAACCTTATTTCCCCATAACTATAAGCAGGAAGTAGTTCTTTTATCTTTTGTAGTAATTCGCCACGGTTATTTGTAAACACCTCTAAAATATCTACTTGCTTTTTCTTGTCTAGAAGTTCATCAATATTTAAACTTCCGTTTTCAATATAATGAGCAAGGTGTCCCTCAATAGTTGCAATGGTAAAGCTTCTTTCATTTGCAATTTCCTGAATGGTTTTCCCTTGTTTAAATAAATCATAACTGAGTAGTTTGGTATCTGGTTTTGCAACAGTTGATTTTAATTTTCTAACTTTCTTTTCAGGTAACTCCGATATATGACTTTGTAAATTATTTAGCTTCGCATAATCATTTATGATACTTATGAAATCATTGCCAAACTGTTTTAGTTTTATTTTTCCAAACCCATTAATCTTGCCGAGTTGGGGTAAAGATGTCGGTAAGTATGTACTCATATCTGCAATGGCCTGGGAGCCACAAACCATAAACACAGGTAAATCCAACTCTTTACACAAATCATCCCTTTTATCCTTGAGGGCCGCATACAAATCAGGGTGTGTTATATCTTTTGGTACATAGGTAGCCCTGCCGGCATAAGCATTAATTGTAAATGGTTCTTTTGTGAAATTTGCTTTTTGCTTTTTGTATTCTGCAAGCAAAAAGCCTTGTTTACATGACTTCAATAAAACCATTTTAAAACAAACAGTATCAAACAGTACTTGTAATTTAATATTATATTCTTTGGCCAACTGCCGGTTATCTGTAATGGCGGGTGATTGTAGTAATAATCTTTTTGTACCTCCCAGTTCATCAAAAAACCAAAGGGCTGCTTTACCAAACCTTCCCTGCAAAGCAATATTTTTTTCGGGTAAAACAGCCTCAGCAAAATAACTATTTAAAACCTCGATGAATTTGCGGCTGTATTTTGTATAAATATCAAAATGAAGTTTCAATTTTTTTATCCAATCAATCACGGCGTTTCCAAGGCTGTTCTGCTTTGTATAATTATCAAGGTCAGCAGATAATTCTTCTTCTTTTGTAAAATTAATCATGCCCATCATCATGTCCTGCTGGTAGGTAGCCATAGCAGCTTCTAACAGGCTTGCCTGTACTTCGCTGCTTTGTTGGGTTTTTGCAAACGACACAATACGCTCATCACTATGCAGGCTATTATACGAGATTTTACTTTTTAATATAATCCCCTGCAGGCTTATGCAGCGGCTCAAGGCAACATACACCTGGCCTGCCGCAAATGCACCACCTGCGTCAATAATTGCTTTTTCAAAAGTAAGGCCCTGGCTTTTGTGAATTGTAATAGCCCAGGCAAGCCTTAGGGGGTAGTGGGTAAATGAGCCTAATTCTTCTTCATCTATCTGGTTGGTATTCTTATTAACGGTGTATTTTATGTTGCGCCAGGTTTCTTTTTTTACCTCAATGGTTTGGGGCCCATCAACAGTTTTACAAGTAACTAATATTTTATTATCTTCAATTTTTTCAATAGTACCTATTTTGCCATTGAAATACCGGCGTATTTTTTCTGTATCGTTTTTTATAAACATTACCTGGGCACCAATTTTTAATTGCAATAGTTCATCTGCCGGAAAAGATTTTTCATAAAACTCCCCAACTATAACGGCTTTAAATAAAAAATTCTTTCCGTCTAAAGACGTCAAGGCATCATTATTTATGCTGTCTGCTTTATTATTGTGGGTCGTGAGCGTAATTACATTATCTTCTTTTTTGGTAATAGCATTTGGTAAAAAGCGGCTATGCAAAAAAGCATAACCGGCGTCATCCATTTCATTATTACGTACCTGGTTCAGCAGGTTTATAAAGTCAGAATCTGTTTGCCGGTACACTTTTTTCAGCTCAATATAAACAGGCGGCTCTGCAACAGTAGCCTGGCTGCTGAAAAAATATTGATTGGCATAATAATCCTTTAAAATCTGCCACTCCTCATCTTTTACAACCGGGGGTAATTGATACATATCTCCGATATACAAAACCTGTACCCCGCCAAATGGTTTGTGATGCTGGCTGCGTACATGCCGCAGTACGGCATCTATGGCATCCAGTATATCGCAGCGAACCATGCTTATTTCATCAACAATTAATAATTCCAATTGCTGCATTACTTCTTTTCTTTCATTCGTAAGGCGTAGTTTACTTATCAGGTTTTTCTTGTCGCTAACCTCCGTATTCCCCCATTGTGCCTTACTAACGGGAATGTATGGCCCAAAAGGCAATTGAAAAAAAGAATGAATGGTTGTGCCACCGGCATTGATAGCAGCCACCCCTGTAGGCGCTACGACTGCGGTGTTTTTTGCCGTGTTTTCTTTTATATATTTTAAAAAAGTGGTTTTTCCTGTACCGGCTTTACCGGTTAAAAAAACGGGATGGTTAGTATTGTTTATAAAATCGGCGGCGGTTTTAAATACAATATTTTCATCATCAGGAGTGTACATGTTGCAAAATTAAAGATTAAGAACGTTACTCAAATACGAAACGAAGATGGCGCAGATATTTATGATTTAAAAAGATAGATGAAGATTACAGTAACAAGAATATATAGTTCTATTAGCGAATAGAATATATAGTAGAGCTGCCTTGAGAAACTCAGGCTGAAAACTTTGTATTATTTTTCAAGAAGAAAGAACATTCTTGAAAAATAAAGAATGCAGGCTGTATAATTATAAATTAAACATCATTACCTGCATTCTGTTTTATAAAATGGTTAAGCGGTTGCTTTGCCCAGCATCAATAATTCATTTACCTGTATTTCAGTAATGTATTTTTTGTTGCCTTCTTTATCGGTGTAATTCCTGTTTACCAGTTTTCCTTCAATGGCTACCTCTGTGCCTTTTATTAAAAACTTTTCTGCAATGTCTGCTATTTTCCCCCAGGCAATTAAATTGTGCCATTGGGTTTCAGTAACTTTTTCTCCTTTTGCATTACGGTAGCTTTCATTGGTAGCTACTGAAAAACGAACCAGTTTTTTACCGCTTTCTGTATTGCGTACTTCCGGAGCGTTACCTAAATTTCCAATCAGTTGAACTTTGTTTTTTAATGCGTACATGGTCGTAAATTTTAATTGTTTATAAATTTTTATTTCATCCGACTTGGTAACGACGTCTTTACCGTATCGACAATGCAAAGATGGTATTGCCGGGAAATCGTACTCGTATTTTAAGCGTTTATAGTTGTATATACCCGTTTGTAAACGCTTGTACTTGTAAATAATTAATAGTATCTTTTGGCGTAAAATCAATACCAACCTTCATGACATCCCCAATAAGCCTTACCCTTTGCCTGGCCTGTAATAAACCGGTAAAAGGCCGTACCGATAAAAAATTTTGTGACGATTACTGCCGCAACAATTATAACAACCAACTAAAATCAGATACTACTAACCTGGTGAGGAACATTAATAATGCTTTGGGTAAAAACCGGCGCATATTAGAAAGCCTGTTGCCTGGCGGGGAAGAAACCTTTAAAACCACCAAAGAAAAATTATTGCATAAGGGCTTTCAGTTTAAATTTATTACCCATATCTACACTAATAAAAAAGGGGATGTATATTTTTTTTGCTACGATTACGGCTACCTGCCCATTGGCAATGATTGGTATTTACTGGTGAGAAGGAAAGAGGAATAAATAATTTATTTTTAGGCCTTTCTTTTTAAATATTGGAAGTGATAATTTTAAGAGCTCACCCTTTTATTTTTGAGTTTCTTTTTTATCGCTAAGTTTCATGGCATCATTTAAAAGTTGCTGCAGAAATATATCCTTCTTTAAATCAACTTTCTCCAAAGCTTTTATGCAAGCAGGATACTCACCTAGATTAAAATAATTTATAGCAAGATTTTTTTGAACAAGGTCAAAATCCGGAGCTAGTTTCAGGGCTTTTTCGTAACATTCAACTGCTTTTTTATAATCTTTCATTTCCGTGTAAATAGTTCCCTTATTGTTATAAACCATCGGACTGTTAGGGTTAATAGACATCGCAATATTTACCTGCTCTAATGCATGCTTATAATCTTTCAACTCTTTATATGCCACCGCATTCTTAACTTCCAAAGACAATCCGACCTGATCACAATTTACCCAAAGGCTTTTGCCTTTTTCTGATTCTTCCAATAGTTCCTGGTAACTCCCCTCCCTTTCCAGTTCTTTAGCATGACCAAGGTATTTTTCAAAATTATACTTGGCAAAACCGATAGTTGTATTTAATAAAGCGATTATAATAAATAAGCTTTTTAATACTTTACTTAACTGGCCTTCTTTATTTAATGACGATTTAGTAAATAAATAAGTTCCTAAAATAATCCCTGCCATAAGAATTATATAAAGCGAATGTTCTATTCGCTCTGTGGGGAAACTAAACATGCTGTCGGTAGCGAAGCCTCCTAATCCTGCAACCATTAAAATAATAAGGATGCGCTGATCTTCAGATGCTGGCCTGATAACTAGCTTTATCCCTGCAACCATAATTAACGCCCACATACTGGCATATAAAATTAAGCCTGGGATGCCAGTTTCGGTGGCTGTTTGCAAAAAGACATTATGAACCCTGTCGGGTACAAAATATCCGGCGGCCCAAGCCAAACCAGCGGTACCATAGCTTGCAATATTTAATTTCCAGTTGGCTGGGCCTATACCAAATACCGGTTTATCTTTTAACATCAGGAGCGTTTTGCGCCAGATAGAAAGGCGTTCATTAATGTTGGCCCCACTTTCAGAGTTTGCCGAAGTACTATTTACAAAACTTGCTGTTCTTTCCTTTAACTCTTTGTTCAACTCACCATCAGTTTTTAGCATCAAAAATCCTATAAGTAAAATACCCAAGGCACCGATACCTGTAGCAATAATCCATTTTTTTCTATTGGTAGCTGAATAAATTGAAACCAGTATCAAAGCAATTAACAGAATTACTAACGTAGAAAGCCAGGCAGACCTCGTTTGTGAAATAATCAAAGAAATTACAAGTATGAAACCGGCAAACGCAGAGGCATATTTCCAGGCACCAGAGGATTTATAAAAAACATACAAAACAAATGGTACCACAAGCATTTGCGCCGACCCGAACAGGTTACGGTTGGTCATTAACCCGAAGGGCTTTGCATTTGCGCCGGGAAGATCAGTAAAGGCTAAATCATAATACTGCAGTATGCCAATTATACCCTGCACTAAAGCAATTAACACGAATGCTTTACTTAGCTTTAGTATGGAAGTGTCTTTAGAAGTAATCATTTCAGTTATTAAAAATAACAAGACAATATTTAGTAACCCCCGGGCAACTTCGTAATACCCCGCCACCATGTTCAGTGATAAAAACATACTAATTAAACTCCAGCCAACATACCCAATAGCCAGCATGAAAGTATATTTTATTAAAGGTGGATAAGGAAGAATGACCGGTGTTTTTTTTAACCAGTAAAAGAAAATAACAAAGATTGCAATAAAAACACTAAGTAAAATATACCGGGTCGAAATAGCAGGGTCCAGTGTTTGCCGGGAGAAAATTACAGGTAAAACAAGGAGTAAAAAAATAAACCAATCTTCTCTTCCTCTTCCGGGAGTTAGTGAGTTTATTATATTTTTTTCATTTAATTTCTGGGATGAAGAATGCTGTACTGTCCTGTTAACAAACTTTTTTTTTGACATGAGAGACGATTTGGTAAAACATAGATATAAATAATATTCAGCAATAGCAACATAATAGTCAAAATTGACGGGGTTTCTTTTAAACCGCAATTGTTATGATCTAAGAAAATTTTACCAAACCGATATTGGCTGGCCCCCCGTACTTTCTTTTAAGATCAATATAAGGCCCTTATGAATAAGGGGTAATGTTATACCCAGTCAACATAACCCTCATGCATACTCACTAAAATATTTTACTGTACATTTGCAGCAGTTCATTTATTTAGCGGCATTACAAGCCTGTTTATTGTAGACTTACTAACTCCCCAATAATATGCCCACAAGGGTACCTCGTTTTTGATGATGAAGCAAAACACTTCATTCCCGCACTCATTTTAAAAATCATAAATTGTTATTTACTGACTTAAATATCATTAAGCCCATTTTAGATGCGCTTAATGACGAAGGTTACACAAAACCTACCCCCATTCAGCAACAAGCTATACCGCATATTGCACAAAGAAAGGATTTGCTGGGCTGTGCACAAACGGGCACCGGTAAAACCGCCGCCTTCGCCATACCAATGCTGCAATTGCTTGCCAAACCTACCAGTATGGAAAGCCGTGGCCAGCGCCCCATTAGGGCACTGATTCTCACGCCAACGAGAGAACTAGCCATACAAATACAAGAAAGCTTTAATGCTTATGGTAAAAATCTTCGCCTGAAAAATCTCGTTGTTTTTGGCGGCGTAAACCAGGGCCCACAGGTAGAAGCGCTTAAAAAAGGCGTGGACATTCTTGTAGCAACCCCCGGCCGGTTATTAGACCTGATAAGCCAGGGATATATTCATTTAAAAGATGTAGAAATATTTGTATTAGATGAAGCAGACCGTATGCTTGATATGGGTTTTGTGCATGATGTAAAACGCATCATCACTAAAATTCCGGTAAAAAGGCAAACCTTATTTTTCTCTGCTACTATGCCTGCAGAAATACAATCATTGGCAAACAGTATTCTAAATAATCCTGTAAAGGTAGAAGTTGCCGTAGTTTCCTCAACGGCTGATACCATTGAACAATCTTTGTATTATGTAGAAAAAGAAAATAAAAAATCGTTATTGGCATTTATACTTGCAGATAAAACTATTGAAACGGCCCTGGTATTTACCCGTACTAAACATGGTGCGGATAAAGTAGTAAAAGACCTGGTCCGTCTTGGCATAAGGGCAGAAGCCATACACGGCAACAAATCTCAAAACGCCCGGCAAAGAGCTTTAAGCAATTTTAAAAACAGGGAAACGAGAATTTTGGTAGCCACAGATATTGCCGCCCGTGGTATTGATGTGGATGAGCTTACTCATGTAATTAATTATGAGCTACCCAATGTTCCTGAAACTTATGTTCACCGTATTGGCCGTACAGGCCGGGCGGGGTTAAGCGGAACTTCCTTTTCCTTTTGTGATGCAGAAGAAACTGCAGAGTTGCGGGACATACATAAACTTATTGGCAAACAAATACCGGTAGAACAAAACCATCCTTACCACACAACTTTTACGGGTTTTACAAAAAGACCCGCACCGCAGCAAAGGCCGCAAAGAAGTTTTAACCAGAGAAATGCCGGCGGTAGTCAGCCACAAAGAAGATTTGGAACAGAAAAGCCAAGAAACTTTGGCAATAGGGCACATTAATATAAACAAAGTATAACTTTTGATGCAGTGTAATGACAGAATAACACTGCATTTTTTATTTGCATAATTTTTGTAACTTTTGATAATAAAAATTTATGAAAATGGAACTGAATAAATTAACTTCCGAAGAAGAAAATGTAATCCTGCACAAAGGCACAGAAAGACCTTTTACCGGCGAATACAACAATAATAAACAAACGGGCACCTATGTTTGCAGACAATGCAATACACCCTTATACCGATCAGAAGATAAATTTGACAGCCGGTGTGGCTGGCCAAGTTTTGATGATGAAATCGCTGGTGCGGTAAAACACTTACCGGATGCCGACGGGAGCAGAATAGAAATTGTTTGTGCTAATTGCGATGCACATTTGGGCCATGTATTTAAAGGGGAGCGTTTTACTGAAAAAGACACTAGGCATTGTGTTAATTCTATCTCCATGAAGTTTATCCCAACCGAATAATATAAACACAGAGGGCACAGGTCCGTTTGTGTTGCATAATGAAAAGAGGCTTCAAAAATTAAAGCCTCTTTTTATATGCACTACCCTCTCCACTAGGGATGGGGTTGGGCTTTTACATTACCATAAATTCAACTTTTTTATTACCCCACCAAAGAGAGACCACACCTCCGTCGCTTATCGTAAAAGTCATTTTTTCTGTGGAGGAACCAACCTCTGTGGCCTTTGCTTTTACCCGTAACTGATCAGCTGTTTCCTGATATTTATATGCCCCCCATTGGTTGGCCGTTTTATTAAATATCAGGGTTACATCAGCGCCATTAAAAATGGTAAAAAAAGCATATTTACCTGCTGGCAAACTGGCACCATTTACGGTTACGGTCTTATCGGTTTCAAAAACAGTAGCTTCATTTGCACCAGTACGCCATACCTGGCCCTCCATTGGCTCCAGATCTTTTCCAATTGCTCTGCCTTTAACCGAAGGCTGGCTATAATCTATGCTTATAGTAGCACCACTTTTAATTTTCTCGGTAACTCTTGCGGGAGGGCTTGGTCTTTTGCTTTTATCTTCCGGAGGCTTTGCATCCATTTTTTCCTGGGCAACAGCATGTACCCCGCTAAATAACGTTACAGCAAAAAATACGGAGCTAATTAATTTTTTCATATTTATAGGTTTATTTGTTTTTAAATACAGTCTTTCTATAAAAATAGTTTTTATCACAGCAATTTATTTACCATTTATCATTTTTTGTTTTTTAAAATTTATATAGTACAATTTTTTATATTTACGCCATTAAAAAAACGATATGAATAAATTAGTAAGAGGATTAATAGCAGGTTATGGTGCAAAAAAACTCGGCGGTGGTTGTTTAAGCACGGTCGTTATTTTCTTTGTGATATGGTATGCATTGGAAAGGTGTTAAGGTAAACAATAAAATCAGGCATTATTGCCGAAAAAGGCATAAAATAAACGAAGGTTGTATATTAATTTCTAGTGGCAATTTTACTTACTGCCACACTTGCTTACCTGGTAGAACTTTTAGCTCCGGCAAAAATACTTTTCCATACCAGGTTGAAGAAAGATTTTGTTAATGACCTATCAAAAACCATGTTGCCTTTTCTGGGAGAGTCTCCGGAAGGGTTTTTATCCTTAATTAGGATATTTGCCACGAAGCTTGTTACCCCTTTTTTCGTCAGCCTGTTGCTATCCCCGGTATTTTTAAGCAATTTTATTTTAAGGCCATCATAAATCATTGTAGCATTTCCCTGGGCCTTCAAATCATTACCTGCAAGACTGAAATCGTAACTGCGGATGTTTCCGCTTTTAATAGACCCCATACCCAGCGGTTCAATTACCGGGTTAAGTTTTACACCGTCAAAAGCCCCAACATTTCCGTTGATACTGAAAGTGCCATTGGTTGAATTTAAAGGCATTTTCCATTCAGAGGAAATATCGGCCATATTCAGGAATTTACATTTGACCGTCATTGTCATTATTGCATTTATCTTTTTGTGGCTGTCAATATTTGTTAGATTAGTTATAGTAGCATCAATATTATTAAAGATAACGTCTCCTGTTTTTTTAGAGATAGCCCCTCTTTCTTTATAAAGCACATAACCATTTTTAGCAGTTACCTTTTTTATATAGATACCCGTTTTTAATTTCTGAAGAATCTGTTGTGGATATTGTCCGACTTTATTTACTGTATCAGGTGAAACAGTTCTGTCATTAAAAATGCGGAGTATCGGTTGAAAGGTCACACCATCTGCTATTATCATCTTATCGGTTATTAGTTTTCTTACATCTGCACCGGATATAATTATGTTATTGAATCGCAGATCGTATAAATCTTTTTGAAACCTGAGCGAACGCACAAATTCGTCTTGGGAAACGGTAGGTACAACACTTGCATATTTTTCTGTAATTAAAGAGCGGGTGTTATCCAATAAAAAAGGCCCAAGCGAAATTTTATAAATTTTATCTTCTGTATAAAAAGAAAAGCCATCTGCAGCCAGGTTCCAGTTACTGTTACCAACGAGGCGCAGCAGGTTAGTGCCTGAATAAATACTATCGATATCAGAGGCATTGAACCGGAAGTTTTTTAAAATAAGCGGAGCTGCTTTTTTATCTCCCTTTTCAAAAATGGAAATATCGGTGCTGCCCAGCCGGATATTTTTTACCAGCGCTTCATCAAAAAAAGAATTATCTAATTCTACAGCCTCCTTTTTATTTGCGGATTTTTTACTCTTGTTTAACCCAAGCATACCACCACCTATAGTTAAGGAGTCTGCTTTTAAAAGCCTGTTTAATATAAAAGCGTTAGTTGAAATGCCTGAAGCCCGTGTGTTCCGTAAATCGATCAGCAACTTGTTTTCGGTAATGTTATTTTGTGTAAACCTGTTGACATTTATAAATTTGCCAGGAGCATTATATTCTACCTTTTCAAATGTTAAAAGCCGATTGTCTCTTTCATTTTTCACATTTACTTTTTCCACGGTTGCAATTATATCTTTAATAAAATAGCTGATGATATTATCATAGTTCCTGGTACTGTCAATTTTTAAATTTTTAAGGTTTATATTAACGCCTTGTAATGTGGTATGAGGGCTTTTCTTTCCTTTAGCAAATGCTACGGTGCCGTCAATAATTTTTATCTGCCCGGCCTGAATACTTTTAAACCTCCCTGTTATTTTTTCGTATAAAGCAAGGGTATCTGCGGCAGTAAATTTTTGAGGCTGGTCTTTACCGGTACTTATAATTGTAACTATGGGTCGCATGAGTTCGATCACATTAGCTTCAATAGTATTTTTTTGTAGTAAAGATGGAAGGTTAGCGCCGAGAATTGTAATCTGTTTAATGTGAACATTGAAAATGGTACCGGGAATTGCGGATGTGTCATCAGTGTATAATTCTTTTTGTAGAGAGTCTGATTGCAGCACCACATTATAAAAGGTAGCATTCCCCGCTACCGCATCTATTCGGCTGCTGTCATAATGAATATAATAGGTACTGTCAGTACCTTTAGCCACCGCATTTTCAATTTGATTACGGACTATTCTTTTTTTATTAAACTGCCACCAAACCAAGCCTATTGTTATTACAACAGCAATTGTTATTATAATGATGTTCAGCGGTTTTTTCAAAATATATTTTTTTAAAAATAAGAACTAGAATGGCAGCCCGATGGCGATATTTAGAATAATATTTTCACGTCTCCAGGCTTTGCTGCCAAAGTCTATCTGATTTAAAACCCACCTTTGTCCGTCAGGTAAAAAGGGTTTACGAAGTGGTATCCCAACATCGAAACGAATTAAAAGAACGGTTGCATCAAAACGGAGACCTAAACCGGATGCTACAGCCAACTCCTTGTAAAAATCTTTAGTTAGTTTTCCCCTTGGCCCAAACAGCAAGGTATCTTTGGTCCATATATTTCCTACATCTGTAAATATGGCACCACTGAGTTGTTTTGTAAAAGGTATGCGAAGTTCAGTATTGGCCAGCAACTTAAAGTCTCCCCCGATTATCTGGAAAAAATTTTGATCTTCAGCTGTTGGTTTATAAGTGCCGGGGCCTAAGGTAAGGGACCGGAAACCTCTTATAGAACTGGCCCCACCTATAGTGTATAATTTAGTAAAAGGCAATAGCCTGGAATTATTATAAGGAAGGCCAATACCGAAAGTGATTCGGTTAGCCCAATCATAATCTTTTGGTAATTTACGGGTATAATGCAGATCAAAATCAAACTTTGCAAATTGTGCAAACGGGGTTCCAAAAATTGTTTTTTCCCTGAATTTTTTTGCACCGGTAATTAGGCCTGCTAAATTTCCTGAGAGATCAATGCTGGAATTAAAATACCATTTATTTCTTGTAGCTCTAAAAGCGGAATTGTAAGTATAAGAAAAAAACGATCCTAATACCGCCTCGGAATAAACATTTAATAATAAAGATGGGTCTTTAATAGTTTGCCGTTTAAAACTGTCAGTTATGTTTGTAGCTTTAAGATAGCTCAACGCTAATGGTGCCAGGGTAAATTGATTTTGAATATTGGTTTTCCAGGTAAATTCATATTGCAATCTGAAAAGATTTTTTGTATAAAATAAATCTCTCCTGAAATACTCATACCCTAACAAGACATTTGTATTTGGCGGATAAAAATAATTCTCTTTTATATTGAAAAACGGAATTACATACCTGGGCATTTTTAAGGTTGCCTCACTCCCAAAACGGTAATTATTATTTTTTACAGAATCAGATCTCGTGGTTTCAAACCCGCCATATACTTTTATCCCTAATTGCTCTGCCCCACGAAAAGCGTTCCTGTTTTTCCAGTTTATACTTACCTGCGAGCCGGTATAACTGTTTTCTTTTTTAAAGGCGTCAATTTCTGCCTGTAACGTTTTTTTGCGGGCGGGAGTTAAATAATAATACACATTCATTAAATGGGAAGTATCAATAAGACTGGTATCTTTTATCGGTTCAAACCTGTTTTTTACAAATTTAAATGCCCCCAAATTTATAAACCTGTTAAGAGTTGTATTTTGAGACCGGCTGTTGTAGATAGTTCCGGGGCGGTAAGTGATGGTATGGGCAAATAAGCGGGACCGGAATTTTTTTAATGAATCTTTTATTAATAACCCGTCATAGTTTTCCAGCCCAATTCTACTGGTATCTAATTTTGGGGAGGCTAAAGTGTAATTTGGAAAAACAATTATTTTATTAATCGTGTACTGTGATTTAGCTTCAGAGGGAGTAGTCTTTTTAAGATTTAATAACAGGTCTACTTTTCTGTTGCCGACCGTACTATCCACATATGCCATTAAGTAATCAGGATTAAAAAAATAATATCCTTTGGTTTTTAAAAAAAGATCAAGCCGGTCTCTTTCCGCAGTAATATCGCTTAGACGATAGGGATTGCCAGGCTTTAAAAGTCCTCTTCTTTTTGAATTGGTTTCTAAGGCTTTCATAATAGCTGAACTGTCACTTACCCATTCTATATTTCTGATTTTGTATTGCGGCTGCACCTGGGCGGTATATATGGCTTTTAGAAAGTAGCCGGAATGAGCAGTATCGCCCTGGACGGTTGTGTGAAAGTAACCCAGGTTTTGCATGAGAGATTCCATATTAACTGCAGTTGTTTTTGCATTTATACGACTGCTTAAAACAGGGGGCTCTGCAATTTTATTTCTTAAATAACCCCTGAAACTTTTCTTGCTTTCAGGATTACCTATTACATACCAAAGCCATACTTTATAAGGCTGGCCTAAAAAAAATTTATTTGGCCGGGGCCTGGCGGCAAGTTTCAACATATCTTTTAATTGACCAGTAGTATTTTTTGTTTCCACATTTTTCGTTACATGAAAAACAGGACCTCTATATAATTTTTCGCCGGCCGGCAAAAACCTTCTTACACTGCAGGAGGAGACTGACAGTACAAAAAGAATATAAAAAAAGAGTTGTTTTTTCATTTAGCCGCTTTCTTTTTTCTTCTGAATAATTCATTAAATTTTTCATATTCCAGCGTTACCAAAAATGCAAGCCCGGTTTCCACTACATACCCATCCAGCACTACTTCAAATTGATTTTTTGTGTACGCTCTTAGCAAATATTTTCCGTCTTTGGTAAGTTTGTAGCCAATACTAACATCGGGCTTAAACCCGGTATTGGCACCTGAGGCTTTAGCTGCTGCATCCTGCCCCTGCAAGCCAAAATTTTGCCCCACGCTTACGGTAACCCTGTCATCTAGAAAAGTTTTACTTACTGCAATATTAAGATCGGTACGCTGTTGATTACCGCCCTGTGTGAAATCGTTATAAGAATTCAGATTTAGGTCTACATCAACGCCTTTAAATAAATCGCCGGCAATTTCATTTAAAGCCGAAGATAAAAATTGACTCACGCTTTGGCGGGCCAAATCAGAAAAATCCCCCCCGTTCCCTTTAAAAAAATCACTGCTTTGTTCTCCTACAAACCGGTTTAGTAAAAGCAACGAAAAAACCTGCTTATTGGTAGCAGCTGGGTCTGCCCGCAGTTGAGCTAATTTATTATCAATGGTAGACTTAAGGCCGCTGGTAAGCAAATTACTTTGTTCGGGCAATTGAATGTCGAAATTTATTGTAGGTTGGCTTAACACACCATTTAAATATAATACAACTTTAAAGGGTAATTTTTGATTAAAGGAATTCCGGAGGGTGGGGCTTACATCCCCTACTTCATTACTTAATAAATCTTTTGCAGAAGTATTTACAACATACTCTGCTGTAATATTTACCTGTGCATTTTGGGGCGCCCCTCCGAATGTTATTGTACTCCCCTTAATCAACTTAAATTTCCTTTCCAGGAATTGATAATTCAGGTCGTAGTAACCATTATCTAATTCGTAGGTGCCAGCAAGAACAATATTTCCACCAGGGTCTACACCAACATTTAACTGAGCATCACCCTGCACTTTAATTTCATCACCTGTTACCGGATCAACAATTACTGTAAGCGTGGCATTTTTATTTATTTCAAGATTTAAATTATAATTTATAAAAGCCCCAAAACCCGGTGTTGTTATTTTCTCCTGTTCAAAAGCAATTACCGGGGGATTAATATCAAATGTATCCCTGTCTATAAAGCGGACTATTGTTTTCCCTTCATCTTTCCCATAATTATTTTCGGGAAGCACAATTGTTAAATCACTTACATCATTTACATACACATCGCCTTGTATATCCGGGGCAGAAGAATTTCCTGTTATTGAAATATTTGCGTCTACTGAAGCATAGCCATAAAATTGATTATCTATCGCTTTTGGTGCATTTACTAAAATAAAGTCTGTTGCATTTATATCCAGGTTAAGAGAGAAATCTGATAAGCTATTTGAAGAAATATAACCATCTATTTTCATTTTATTGTCCAGCGAATCGGAGATAATAAATTGAGGAAAAGTTATCCTCGGGTAATCTAAAACTATTTTTTGATTGTCTATTTTATATGGTGTTCCTAATTGTGTCAGGGTAAATCTAGTCGTATCGAAATCAAGCTCACCTTTCCAGTGTGGCTCAGCAAATTTGCCCTGCAGCATTAAATTGCCATGCAGGTCACCGGTTGAATTTTTCAGGCTCCCGGCCGCAAACGCTTCTAAAGTTTTTAAACTTAACTTTTTAATATTAACATCTGCATCAAATTCCTTTTCAGTATTGTTGAGATAATAATTCCCTTTAATAGATATGTCATTTTCATTTCCGGCTAAGTTAAGGTTGGCAACTATATTATTTTCGGATTGCTTTTCTGCAAAGGCGGTAATGTTTCCTACAAGGTGCTGAAGTATTTCTAAATTATTAATGCTGGCATTGCCGGTAAAAGCAGGAAGCTTTTTATCGAGGTCACTCACTTTAGCATTTATATTTAATAAACCAGCTGCAAATAGAGTATCTCCACTGGTAAGCGAGCTGATGCTTTTAAGATTGAAATTTTTAACATCAATATCTATTGGGCTATTGGGAACCAAAGCCTGGCTTTTAATATTGATTCTTGCAGTATCACTGTTAATCAAAAAATTATTTATAATAATTCCCTGTTTGGAATAGCTGATATAATTATCAGGTGCCACATTCCATTTCTCATAATTCAGCAACAGATTATCTTTTAAACGAAAAGAGTAGACCCCATCTTTAATAAAAGCATCTCCACGGATGCCAAACCAATCCCGTTTTTTATTATCTTTTGTTATGGCATTTAATGCAATGCTGTCGTGTGCAGCTGCGCCTGATATATTAGTTGCATAGAGAACATTAGATGCTGTACGCAGCGTATCAAATTTCATTTCATAATTAATACGTTCATTTCTGGATTGGATATTAATTGCACCCTTACTTATGGAGTTGGTTTGATAGTTAAGTTTTGGGATATCGGCCTTAAAATTTAAAGCGCTGTCCGTATCAGCAGAAGTATAATTTCCTGAAAAGTTGATGTCATCATAATAAGATAATCCTGGGATAATTCCTGTAATGACCGGGCTTTTTTTAATCACTCCAAAAAATCCAATTTGTTGATCACTTACTGTTCCCGCAGCAGGCTGCATATCCGGGAACCGGTAATATTTACTAATGTACTGCTGAAGTGAAGCACCCACTTTATCATAATCAAATGCACCGCCAGCATGAATCTCGGCAAAAGGGGCCTTTAAATTAATTGAGTCAATACCGTTGGCAGACGTAGCTACCAGTGAGACCGTGTCCAGGTAAAATGAATTTTTACCCAGCTGTAAGCGGGTACTATCCAGAAAAAGACTTGCATCCAGGCTCCGGGGCCTAAGGCTGTTAGATTTCACTATTACATTGCCCGCAAAGTTGAGCGTGTCTTTATATAGATTTAGTTTTTGTAATTGAACGGTATCTACATTCAGCGTTGCATTAATCAATGGATACTGGTTTCTAACATCTGCATTTAACACATATTTTAGCCGAAGGCTACTATCATTTATACTTCCTGTACTCTCAATAAGGCCATTATTAAAATTGCTTTTAAGGACAGCATTCCGGTATTTGTATTTGTTGTATTGCAGACTGGCTACATCAGCTTTTATAGAAGAGCGCATAGTTTTATAATCGAATCCAGACCCCTTGGCAATAAAAGTTCCGGCTACAGTACCAAGTACACTATCCTGCTTTATTAATTTGCCTATATTAAAACCTGGCGTTGTTATAAAGAGATCATAAGTTGAAGTCTTTGGGTTTTGAAGATTGTTGATAAATCCTTTAACGGCGATAGGGCCATAACTACTGCCCAACTTTACATTAGCAATAATATTTTGAGTGCTACCGGAAAGCGTTCCCTGGG
>JBDSDN010000016.1:0-9151 GCA_039920545.1 Ferruginibacter sp.
GCAAAAGATTATGCAAGAAAATTTCAATTGGATATAAAGGAAAGGCTAAATAAAAAATAAAATTAAAATAACTTCGAAATATTTTTGTAGGTACACTATAAACAGGGAAAATTATTTTATAAAAAAAGTTTTTTTTATACCAGAAATTCTCATCACCAAATGAAATAATATTCATTGCCTGGGAAAAAATGTCTTTTTATCCCAGGAATGAAATGCTCTTGTCTACCACCAATTGCATTGGGGAAGGCAAATCGTCTTTCAACCACGGGTGTCTTCGCCCAAATACATGATCTGATTCAACCGTAAATAATTCCAGGGAAGGTTGCCATTTTTTTAAATCGTAGGCTCTATCAATAGAGACAGAAGTATCTAAAGTTCCATGGCATGCAAGAATAGGATTGTTAATTGCCTGGATGGCTGTTTTTATGTTTAATAGCTCTTCGTTTAAATCGTAGTCTTCAAATAACTGGTAGTATAAGGGCAACTGTTGCTTTGTGCGGGTATTTTCATAATACTGTACGCCGCTATTTTTCCAATCTTCTATTTTATCAGGAGACCAGTTTCCCCAAGGGGTTTTACATTCACTTATCCCAGCCCACGTAATTAATTTAGTTATCCTTTTATCCCTGGCAGAATGTAATATAGAAATGCCTCCCCCAAGGCTATGGCCTGCCAGGCAAATTTTGGTTAGATCCATTTCATTATGATATAGATTGGTTTTATCGCAAACCCAATTCATGACCATGTCCATATCTTCCAGTTGTATAGAATAATTATTCTGCCCGAACGCTTCGAGGTCTCTAAACTCTGCTGGTGTTTCAGGTGTGGTACCATTGTGTGAAAAATTAAATTTTATGAAAATAAATCCCGCAATTGCAAACTGGTGAGCAATAATATCCATATTTCCCCAGTCTTTGAAACCATTAAATCCATGTACATAAATAATGACAGGTTTTTCTACCTGATTACTATCAAAATATGCATCGAGCAAAATGGAATGGTTCCTGGCCCCGGGAATAAGAATATTCTTTGTGTGTTTAATCATTTTTCAAAGATAAAAGTTTTGCAAGGGTCTTTTATAATTACAAAAAAAATCGCTTCCCTGGGTGAAGCGATTGTAAAGTGTAATTTTTGAAGATATGCGAGAGCTTGAAGTTTTAATAAACTCTGAGGCTACAGATTAATAATCTCTCCTTCGTATACCAGTATATTTTTATATTCATCCTCAAGTTGTAAATGTATTTCCAAAACAGTTACATCTCCCTGGGATATTTCCTGCACCAATGTGATTTTAAAATGCTTAAAAGCTTCCTGAATCATGTTCCTGGTTGTGGCTGAAAGTTTATCAGCACTGTAGTTAACAATAGTGTACATCCAGTTACCTTTTTTATTATATGCAACCATAGAACGCTTGTCATCCTGGTTAAAGAAACCTACCAGGGCCTTTTCTTCTACAACCCATTTAACATCAGGCGCATTTTTATATACCCGGTTAAAATTTGTAGTGGCTTTCAATTCTGCCTTTGCGGCTTTCATATTAGCCTTCATTAGTTTTAAATCTGCTTTACTTGTGCCTGATGTGTTATCAGGAACAGGTGTTAACTCTGCTATTTGTGGTAAAAAACTTTTGCCGGCATTTTTACCGGAATAGGAAAAATCATTTCCTTGTTGAGCTGCGGCAAAGTTTGTAAATAAGGAAGTAATTAGTACTCCGCTTACGATGACTGAAATAATCTTTTTCATTTTTTTAAATTTTAATTGATGATGATGATGGTTAATAAGATCTGCGCTAATCCTGAGGTAAAGGTCTATTACCGAGGATGCCCGCACAAGCGTACATTGACTGCTTTTTGTAGAGCTGTTTATAATAAAAGGAAGGGTTACTTAACGCTTCTAAAAAAATAATTCACGGGGATTAAACTGCAGAAGGCAACCAATTTGATAAATGAATAAACAGGGGGAAATAATTCTGATAGAAAAAATCTTAAGTTTACAGTGATACGATACCATTTTTAATGGCGTATACAGCTAGCCCTACCCGGGTTTTAATATTTAATTTTTGAAAAAGATCATCACGGTACCCATCAATAGTCCGTGGACTTAAAAACATTTTTTCCGCAATTTCTTTGTAAGTCTGCTCGGTGCAGGCATGTTTTAAAAATAAGATCTCCCGGCTGGTCAGTTTGATTACGTTCTTAACCTGTTCATCTTCATCGAGGGAGTTAATGGTATGAATGAGCTTACCTGTTACCATTTCTGAATAGTAAAAACCTTTGTTTACTAAATTGTCCAGGGCTTCTTTCAATTCTCTAGGATCGCTATCTTTTAAAATATATCCTTTTGCCCCTGCTTTAAACATCCTGATTATCGCATTCTCATTATCATACATGGATAAAGCCAATACCTTAATATCAGGGTAATTGTTCTTAAGCCAGGTGCAAGTTTCATAACCATCCATTTCGGGCATATTGATATCCATCATTACAATCTGCGGCAAAGTTTTTGGATTTAACAAGCTGATAAATGCCTGGCCGTTGTTTGCCTGAAATAGTACTTCGTAATTACCAAGGCTACTGATGAGGCTGGCTAAACCATTTCGGAGTAAAATATGATCATCTACCAAGACCACCTTAATTTTTGCAACCATAACGGGTTATTTGCTGGGTTTATTTACATCTATTTAAGATAAGTACTTACACTGAGCCTATAGATTTACCACTATAAAACCAGGAGGAAAACGCTTTGAAAAATAATACATTTATTGGAGTAAAACCAAATTATTAATATTTTGAAATTTAGTGAATTCTATGATAATGAACAGATTTCATTATGCCTTCCCGTGAAAACACCTTTTTTTTAAAAAATAAACCCTTTTTTACTCGTAACAGTAGTTTTTATGACAGCTGCTATTGCAAAACGAAAAGGCTTTTATTAATTTGTACTGTTGTAAATTTTTCAACCCTAAATTAAAAGTAATGGACAGCAACAAAAAAGACAATAGTAACGAGACAAACATTCTAACTTTTTTATTTAAAAAAGAAGATATTAAACGGCTCGTATCCGAAGATTTTGAGTACGTGTTGGTACATGTTGGAACCAAAGTAATAAATTGTAATGATAAGCATTATGCGTCCTTAACTGTAGATGCCACTGCTTATGATAAGAAACAGGTATTGGCAATGAAAGTAAATGGTTGCCCGGTACCACCATGTGATCCTAACGCTGTTACCTAAAAATCTACCTAACTTATAGGCCTGGCTGCACATTTTATTAACTGCTATAAATAGAAAATTGTTTTCATTTATTACCAACATTCTGGAGCCGCTCTCTTACCTGGTTTATTTTATTGGAATTGCGATCTATTACAAACAACAGCCGCTTGCCCAGGTAAAGGTTTTGCTTATTTATTACTTTGTAGCTGCCGTGCTGATGGCTTATGCCAGTGTATTGGCAAGGTCAGGCAAAGAAAATGTTTTTGTATACAACTATTTCTTCCTCCCATTATCTATTTTTAGTTTAACGCTTTACTTCTTCTTTACGCTTAATGACCGCAAAAAAAAAATTGCCATCCTTTTTCTGACCTTTAATTTTTCTTTATTTTTAGTAAAGTTGTTTTTTTTCAGAAGTGCAAATATATTTGACAGTATAGGATTTGCGCTTTTAAGTTTATCCATCGTCGCCTTGTCATTTGTTTATTTCCGCCAGCTTTTAACTAACGTCAGTGAAATTTCTGTTTTAAAGAAATACGATTTCTGGATTGTCTCTGGCTACATAGTTTCCTTCTCAGGTAGTTTCATTGTTTTTCTTACTTATTATTATCTTACAAAAAAAATACTGGCTACCTATACAAAAGAAGAAAGATATTTGCTGACTTTTTTGTGGGGGATACCTAATTTTTTATTTTTTATTGGTGCCCTCTCTACTTTAACCGGAATATTATGGATAAACTACCGCAGGAAATTGCGATCATAATTTTCTTATCATTGTTTTTTTTGATCATTGTTATAGGGATTATAAATCTTGTTTTGGTTTACCAAAAAAGACAACTTCACTATTTAAAAGAACAGGAACATTTGAAAATCAGGTTCCAAAACGAATTGCTGGAAACACAGATTGAAATTCAGGAGCAAACTTTTAAAGCAATAAGCCAGGAAATACATGATAATATCGGGCAGGTGCTTAGCCTGGTGAAATTAAATCTCTACACCCTCCCACCGATACCGGATCCTTCCGTGCAGGAGAAAGTAGACAGTACCAAAGATTTAGTAAGCAAGGTTATTACTGATTTAAGGGACATCAGCCGTAGTCTTTATGGTGACAGAATAAAAGAAATTGGTTTAAGGGATGCAATTGTGAATGAGCTCAAAATTTTACAGAATACCGGTCGCTACGCAACTTCTTTAGATATTATTGGCACTCATTATAAACTGGACCCACAAAAGGAGATGATCATCTTCCGAATATTGCAGGAAGCTATAAATAATTCTATAAAACATGCACATGCAAAAAAGATCTCCGTGCAACTCTATTACGGACCAGAAAATTTTATTTTAAAAATATCAGATGATGGCATCGGCTTTAACGCACAGCAAAACATTCCTGAGCAAGAGGGAATAGGTTTAAGAAGTATGGAGAATCGCTCCCGGCTGATAGGTGCTTCATGGAAGGTAGAGTCTTCACCAGGTAATGGCACATTAATTATTATCGAATTAAAACAGGAATCTGAAATTTAGATGTAACAAGTTTACATGATTCTAAAAAAACTTCTCCAGGAATTTGAATATAATTATTTTTTACGAAGCAAGCAGTTAACGGAGTTATTTAAAATTATAAGGATCAAAAATTTTCATATCTACCCCATGGTTGGCCCGGCAATTATAATAAAACTCCGATTGCAACAATTTATCATTTATGTAAAACAAACATGAGGTCTCTGACCACGCTTTCCCAAATTTTTTATGGTCCCCAAAAATTGCTTCTTCCTTGGTTTTACCATCAAATTTTACAAGCCTCATTACTACCAGTTTTTCTTTATCTATCCACAACTGATTCCCTGGTTCATTGCTATCACTCGTTCCAATAACATATGCTTTTTTTCCTTTCCAATTTTCTTCATGAAATTTTGCTATATCATATCCTTCGTTTTTTATTCTTGCTTTTACACTATCAAACGGAATAAAATACATACCACCCAATAAAAAAGTTAAGTCTTCACCTTTTAAACTTCTTTTAACCAATTTCCCCTTTTTGAAATTAAAAGCACTGTCACCCCGCTGAATCATAGCATTACCATCTTCTTTTTCGCCAAAAGTAATCCGGAAATTATCGGGAAAAACAATGGCTTCGTACCAGGTGGATGTTTTGATAAGACTATCATTTCTGAAATTTTTAGTGGTTTGGGTAAATGTAAAATCTTTGTACCATTTGCCTTTATAGGTATAATACATTTTTTTTAATAACGCTTCCCCGCTGTCTATCTTTTTATGTTGAGAAAACGAGCAAAAAATTATTAAAATGAATGTGCCTGTAAATTTGAATTTGCCTGTCATGTTTTTTTTAATTGATATTACCGAAACCCTTTTTTCCTTACAAATAAAAGGTATAAATAATTTATGACTATAAATATTTCCGATCTTAAATTTAAAACATCCTGTACTATTTTAAGAATAACTTTGCCAGCAATTTTTAATTACCTGTCCGGGTGAGTTAAATTGTAACTATGCTTTCAGTATTTAATTCCCAAAAAATGCGGTTCTGGGCTTTTATATCTATGGTTTTATTGGTATTTGTGCATGGATATAATCTAAACGAAGGTTACCTGCAACCATGGACACAGCCAGGGGAAAAGTTAACCATCACAACATTTACAGAATATTTCCTGGCGAATGGGTTGTTTCGTTTTCGCATCCCCATGCTTTTTATTATATCCGGTTATCTTTTTGCGATGGGCGATAATAAGCCGTATAAGCAGAGGATAGCATCCCGGGTAAAAACATTGCTTTACCCATACCTGGTCTGGAGTGCGGTGGGGCTGATGCTTACCTTTATTATAGAATTAAATGACCAGGGGAAAATGCTGATAGCGGCATCCCAAATGATGCAAATAGATAATTACCGAAATCTTTTGCATCAATATTATTGGTACGAGGTTATGGCACGTTGGATTTTTTTTCCGGTTTCATACCAGCTTTGGTTTATCCGGGTGTTATTTATTTATAACCTGGCGTATCCCGCAATACGCTGCTGTATTCTGCATAAAAATGCCCGATGGATATTTTTTTCAGTTGCATTTTTAGCGTGGTTGGCCACGGCTGGTTTAGTGCTGGTAGAAGGGGAGGGGCTATTATTTTTTTCTGTTGGTGTCTGGATGCAAAAAACAAATTTTAATATTGACAACCCCCCCACATGGCTGAAACCTAAATATTGGATTACCGTTTTTGTGATGATGGCGGTGGTGAAAACGTTTATTGCCTTTCAACCTCATTTTCAGGGAATAGAAATAATCCTACTCTTATGTTATAAATTAGTTGTTTTTAGTGGGCTTATTGTGGCGTGGTATGGAGGGAATGCGCTGGTAAAATTTTGCATGGCAGAGCGTTGGTTTGTAAAACTGTCAGCATTCTCATTTATGATTTATGTTCTGCATGCGCCTATAGTTGTATATGCAACAAAAGCAGTTTTTTTACATACGGCGCCCTGGATTGGATTCCGCCTTTTTACCTTTCTGTTATTACCCTTAATTTTAATTGTAATATGCATGGGAATTGGCGCATTACTTCGGTGGAGCATTCCCGGAGTATATAGTTTTGTTACCGGCGGGAGGGGACTTAATTATGAAAAAACTGTATCAAAGAAAAATTCACTTTTGAAAATAACATAATTTGTTTTCGATAATACCTGTTATGAAAATACATGGAAAATTGTGGGATAATGAAACCAGGTGTGAACATTATCATTCCCAAAAGGATATAATTGCCATTAAGTTTAAATGTTGTAATGAATATTATTCCTGCTACTATTGCCATAAGGAAGAGGCGGGACATGTAGCGTCGGTATGGCCAAAAAATGAATTTACGACTGAAGCAATATTCTGCGGTAATTGTAAAAACGAAATGTCAATTGAGGCCTATATGAACTGTAGCTACCAATGCCCGTTTTGCCAGGCTGCATTTAACCCCGGGTGCGCAAACCATAATCATTTTTATTTTGGAGAATAGCAGGAATTCTCATTTAAAAAGAAATATTCTTAGCACAAAGGCACTTTCTCTGGTATAAATTCCGCCATTGACCCTGAATGAAAAAATACGACAAAAAAAATTATTTATACGTTTTCCATCGCCCGCTTTTTAAATATATAAACGACATTATGAAAATCGCAGTCCAGTAAACAAATTCGTTGCTCCAGGCCATGGCCAGCGATACATAATGCAGTTTCATAAAATACCAGGTGTATAAAAGATAAAGCGAAATAGCAATAATTTCAATGCCAAGATTTACGCTTGTTTTACCGGTTCCAGTTACGCCATTTAGCCAGATATTGGCAATACTCATAAACACCAGCCCCAACGATACAATGCGTACCACAGGAATAGCCTCTATTACAAAAGCCTCTCCCTGGCCAAACAACCGGAAAAATGTTCCCGGAAAAATATTAAGCAGGGCGCACATCAAAAGGCAAAGAGAAAAACTCCAGAACATAATACCGGTGATAGCTGGGAGTACTTTGTCTTCCCTTTTTTGACCCATAAGATTGCTTACCATAGTATTACTGGTACTGGCAAATGCCCACACAAACACCCCCACCAGTCCAAATACGTTCCGCATTGTATTGCTGATGGCTTTGGCCACTGTTCCTCTTTCTTCTATCAGTAAAAAAAAGATAAGCCAGGTTGTTACGCTGATTAAGTACTGAAATACTAACGGCATGGATATACGAAGTATTTCTTTGTTGATTTTCTTTACGTACTGCAAGTGCTGCAATAAGTAGTATTTCTTTTTTAGCCCTGTAACTACAAGCACTACAGCAACCACTATCATACCGGTAAACTCTGCAATTACAGAAGCAACTGCAGCTCCATTAAAACCCATTTCAGGAAAACCCCCATGTCCGAAAATGAGCAGATAATCAAAGAGAATATTTATTAATGCTTCGCAGATGAACCCAATCATCAGGTACCGGCTGTTTAAAGATGCAACCAGGAAAGCATTCCCCATTTGAAAGAGGTATAAAAACGGAAGGCCCAGGATGCGAATCTTCAAAAAACTCATTTCCTGTGGATAGGCAGCAGGCGCTGCTACCGATTTTAAAATGAAGGGCGCCAAAAGCCAGGTAAATAATATACAGATGAGCGCAAGTTGAAGGCAGATACGAATGCCCTGCGCCAGGATTGTTTTAAAATTTCCGGTATCTCCGCTGCCTGCATATTTTGAAAAAACGGTTTGCAAGGCATTGTTCAGTCCATTTCCGGCAACGGCAAATATTAAATAAAACACACCAGTTATCCCGGCATTACCTAAAGCTTCATTACTCAACCTGCCTAAAAACATACTGTTGGTTAGCATGTTCACCTGCGGTATAAGAATGGCGAGGGTAATAGGCAATGCTATAGAAAGTATTTGCTTATTAGTAACCTGTACTCTTAAATCAGTATGTGCTGCTACTTCCATAAAGGCTGCAAAAGTAAATTATTTTTACTGCCGGAATTAATGATGGTTTAAACTTATTTTTTTCAGAAATAACTCAGGAGCGGGCTTTATTAAATTCGTGGCATTTATTTAGTTAGTCTTTTTAAAAATGATACTACCGGGAATAAATAATTTTACCTGTTATGCCTTGTGCATCTATTTGGTAATTTCAGATTTAATGAGGAAAATGTTGTTATTTTGCGAGCCTGAATCTATTAATGAAAGCAGCTTTTAAAATAATACCAAAGGAAGAATTAAATACCCAAAACCACTTGCTGTTAGAAGTTGGGTGGGAAGGTATTTCCTTCATTTTGTTTTCAAAAACGCCGTTTACAATTAAAGGACTATCCATCTATAATTTTGAGAAAAATTTATTCCCTGCAGAACTAGCCACAGAGCTAAATAATATTTTGGTTGATGAACCTTCATTGTTGCAGCTATCAGACGGCTGCACGATATGCTATAA
>JBDSDN010000017.1:0-21456 GCA_039920545.1 Ferruginibacter sp.
TAAATGGTTTTGAAAAAGGCAATCCACTAAAGCGTTACCGGGGTGATGTTTATTACGAGATAGGCAACCTGCGAAAGCTTTTTGATACAATGAAAAAAGAAGGCTGGACAAAAGATTTTATAAATGACCGCATTGAAAATTACATAGCCTCCTTGCCGGAAAAAGATGGTTATGTAGCCAGGCGTGCTACGGGAAATTTTAAAAAAGGAGACCTGCGTACTGATAAAATTGAAGGTGAAAAAGAACGGATGTCCAGGCTCTCTGCTGCCGTGGACCAGTTTGAAGTTTTTCAGACAATGATGCGGGATAATAACCTGTATGATTTTAATGATATGATAAACTGGGTGATAAAGGTTTTTGAAGAAAACAGCAATGTGCTTTCAAATTACCAGGAAAAATACCAGTACATTTTAGTAGATGAATACCAGGATACCAGTGGCACACAAAACAAACTGGTGCAATTACTGATAAACTTTTGGGATAAGCCAAACATTTTTGTTGTAGGGGATGATGACCAAAGTATTTTCCGTTTCCAGGGCGCCAACATAGCAAATATGCAGGAGTTTGCAGATAGCTACACTGCAGACCTGGTAAAGGTTGTACTTACCAGCAACTACCGCAGCACTCAGCCTATTCTCAATATTTCTAAAGCCTTAATTGACCGTAATGTAGAACGGCTGATTAAAAAAATTCCTGGACTTACCAAAGATTTAGTTTCTTCTAACATAAACATAAACCACCTCACCCATCTACCTGTAGTGCTGGAGTATGCTTCTGACAGGGAGGAAATGATTGACCTCACTTTGAAGATAGAAAAACTGTTGGAACAAAATATACCTGCAGGAAAAATTGCGGTTATTTATAAAGAACATAAATATGGCAATGCACTTGCACAATTTTTAAAACTGAACGGAATACCTTTTTACAGCAAACGGAATATTAATATTTTAGAAAATGCATTTATAAAAAAAATACTTACCATTCTGCGATACCTGGTAGCAGAACATGATATTCCTTACGGCGGCGATGAAATGCTTTTTGAAATTATGCATTTCGATTTTTATACCATCAGGCCCATAGATATTGCGAAGCTGAATGTGGAAGTGAATAAGAAAAAATATAATAAAGAAATTACTTCGCTGCGGCAATTATTGTTTGACAAAGCTAATGCGCCGGCTAAAGATTTATTTGATGCCGGGTTTGCAGAGCCAATGAAAAAATTAAGCAATGTAATGGAACAGCTAATTGCTGATGTGAGCAATAATACCCTGCAGCAACTGTTTGAAAAAGTGATCCGGGAGGCGGGCATACTTTCCTACATAATGAAAAGTCCTGATAAAATTGAGTTGATGCAGCTAACCACTGCCCTGTTCGATTTTATCAAAACAGAAAACAGCAGGAACAAATCTTTAACGCTGGAAGGATTGATTGAGCTGATTGATGTAATGGACAAAGAAAAACTTGGGCTTCCTCTTGTACAGATTTCCGGCAATGAAAATGCCGTAAACCTGCTTACCGTACATGGAAGTAAAGGCCTGGAATACCAATACGTATTTTTTGCAGGCGCTAATGCACAGTGCTGGGAGAAAAAAAGAAAACCAGCAGGAGGATTTAAATTACCTGATAATATGTTTGCCTCTTCCACCGCCGATGATGAAAGTAACGAAGAATTACGGCGCTTGTTTTATGTAGCACTAACCAGGGCAGAGCAGCATCTGTATATTTCTTATCCTTTATGTAACAACGATGGAAAACAAATTGAACGTACCATGTTCATTGAAGAAATAATGGAGCATTATGATTTACCGGTAGAAAAAGTTATTATTTCTGATGAAGTAAAAACTGCATTCGGTGCTTTGGAATTTGCAGAACTGGCGCCGGAGATAGAAAAAGCTGAGGAGGATTTTATTACGGCTTTGGTGGAAAAATTTTCCATGAACGTGACGGCGCTGAATAATTATTTAAAATGCCCTTTGGAATTTTACTTTAAAAGTCTGATTCGCATCCCCTCGGGCAAATCTGAAGCGACTGAATTTGGCAGCGCCATACATTATGCGCTGGAACAGCTTTTCCGCAAAATGCAGGCATCGGGCAGCAATACCTTTCCTACCGCTGAAATAGTGTATGAAGATTTCAAATGGTACATTAACCGTCACCGGGAAAACTTTAATAAAGAATCTTTTGCACGCCGGCTGGAGCAGGGTGAAGATGTTTTAAAAAATTACTATGCCACTTACGTGGCTGGGTGGAACAAAGTGGTCTCTATAGAAACTTTCATCAGTAATGTGGTGGTAAACGGGGTGCCACTCAAAGGAAAATTAGATAAGCTGGAGTTTGATGGTAAAATGGTAAACGTGGTAGATTATAAAACCGGGGATATTGATAAAGCAAAAGAAAAATTACAACCGCCTAACGACAAACATCCGCTGGGTGGCGATTACTGGCGGCAGGCGGTATTTTATAAAATACTCGTAGATAATTATCCACTAAAAGATTGGAAAGTAATAAGTACTGAATTTGATTTTGTAGAGCCTGATAAAAAGAAAGTATACCGGAAGGCTAAGATTGTAATTAACCCCGCAGACATAGAAACAGTTAAGCAACAGGTAACGGAAGTATGGGCAAAAATACAGGAGCATGATTTTTATACCGGCTGTGGTAAAAAAGATTGTCATTGGTGCAATTTTATAAAAGATAATAAGCTGGCTGTAGCACTGCATGATGTAGCAGAAGAGGAAGAAATGGAAAGCCAATCGTAGAGAGTCAAAAATTTATAGAATCTCACCATTAACTATTAACTGATAGAGACATAAAACTTTTAACGATTTGCCTGTTAGTTATTAAACTTAACTTTTCATCTTTACTATAACTTCACCAAAATTTTAGAATAGCAAAAGATAAATGAAGAATTGTCTCGGATTTTTTACAGTGTTGCTGGTTTGCTGTTATGCCTTTATTACCTTCAGCAGCGGCTGTGCACAGATAGGGACCCCAACAGGAGGCCCGAGGGATACTTTACCACCCGTACTGGTAAAAGCTTCACCAGACTTAAAAACACTGAATTTTAAAGGAAATAAAATTTCACTAAATTTTGATGAATATATAAATGTGCAGGATCTTCAAACTAACCTGCTCATCTCCCCGGTTCAAAAAAATAATCCTGTTGTTACATTCAATCTAAAAAATGTTACGCTAAAATTTAAAGACAGCCTTTTACCCAATACAACTTACAGCATCAATTTTGGCGATGCCATTAGGGATAATAACGAGAGTAATATTTTTAAAAATTTTACTTACCTTTTTTCTACCGGTAATACTATTGATTCTCTTTCCTTCAATGGAAAAGTGTTGTTAGCCGAAACAGGTCTTGTAGATACCACCATTATCGCCATGCTGTACCGCAATGCAGATGATAGTGCCGTAATAAAGCGCAAGCCAAATTACATTACCAAAGTAAACAGCGATGGCAGCTTCAGTTTTCAAAACCTGCCGGCCGATGAATTTAAAGTGTATGCTTTAAAAGATGGAGATGGCGGAAAAACCTATAATTCCAAATCAGAAATATTTGCTTTTACAGATACTATTATAACAGTCTCTCAAAACACACCGGCTATAACCCTTTATGCATCAGCCATAGAAAAAGTAATTATAAAACCATCGGGCGGTGGTACAAAAAAGCCGGCGTTAGAAAAAAGATTGCGATATACAAACAGCCTGGAACTTGGTAGACAAAGCCTTTTACAGCCGCTGCAACTCAATTTTAATAACAGCCTGAAAGTGTTTGATGCTCAAAAAATTCTCCTGACAGATACAAACTTTGTACCTTTTACAAATGCAAAAATAACGCTGGATAGCACTGCAAAAGTTTTACAGGTAACTATTCCCTGGCAGCCCGATGCTAATTACCTACTACTGCTTCCCAAAGAAGCTGTACTGGATTCTGCCGGCAACAGCCTGACAAAAAACGACACCTTAAAATTTAAAGTAAAAACAACAGAAGATTATGGGTCCGTGGTTATCAGGTTTAAAAATCTTGATATCAGCAAGCATCCCATTCTTCAATTTGTAGAAAATGAAAACATTAAATTCAGCTACCCGATTACGGCGCCGGAATGGACGAACAAACTTTTCCCACCGGGCCAGTATGAGTTAAGGATTTTATACGACAGTAATCAAAATGGAATATGGGACCCGGGTAATTATTCAAAAAAACTACAGCCGGAGAAAGCCATCACCCTCCCGGAAAAAATATCCATCCGGGCAAATTGGGATAACGAGAGGGATATACAGTTATAACGGATATTGAATGTCGAAGTCCTTTGCAAGCCTATTTTCAATTATCCATAGTATTCAATTTCCATTTTTCATTTTAACTTCGCCCAATGGTTTTCTCCTCTACGCTTTTAGAAAATGCAGTGAATGAATTTGCAAAACTCCCTGGCATTGGCAAAAAAACTGCTTTAAGGTTGGTGTTGCACCTCATAAAACAGGATGCTGCTGAAGTGGAAAGTTTCAGCCATATAATTTCTAAAATGCGGAACGAGATAAAATTCTGCAAACGCTGTTACAATATTTCTGATAAAGATTTGTGCAATATTTGCAGCAATACCATGCGCCAGCAACACCTGATATGTGTTGTAGAAAATATCAGGGATGTCATCGCCATTGAAAGTACGCAGCAGTTTAATGGATTATACCACGTTTTAGGCGGCATAATTTCTCCCCTGGATGGAATAGGGCCGGAGCAACTGACTATTGATGCCTTAGTAAGCCGGATAAAAACAGGTGAAATTAGTGAAGTAATTTTTGCCTTGAACCCCAATATACAGGGGGATACCACCATTTATTATATCGGCCGCAAACTAAAAGAAACCCCGGTAAAAATTACCACTATAGCCCGGGGAATAGCCTTTGGCGGAGAACTGGAATATGCTGATGAAATGACGTTGGCCAAAAGCATCAGCAACCGCATCCCTGTAGAAAATTATATCAACGCCGGCATATAAGTATTCGGCATACCTATTTTTTATTTCCCCCCATTTTTTATACCTTTACAGCCTTGATGGGGCGGATTTGTTTATTGTTCAACCCCACCAATTATTTCGCTATTGAACTAATAAACGAAAACCATCTCCACCTATACTCCGGATTTGCAAATCGTTTTATCAGTTTAATTTATTTTTTGTTACAAGCAGTTCCAGCATCGATCCACATCGTTGTGTCACTCACTTGTACTTTAAAAACAATATTCAGCACTTTCAAATCGTAAGTTTTTACTTTTTTAGGAAGTCAAAAATAAACCGCAAAGACGCTTAGTAATTTTATTTATTCTGCGAATCTGCGGCTGATTATTAAATAACCATTTTGCGCCTTGGTGCCTCAGCGGTAAAATAAAACATTATGGCAAACATTAAAGACGAACTTAAAAAACGCATACTCATTATTGATGGCGCTATGGGCACCATGATACAACGCTACAAACTTTCAGAAGAAGATTATCGTGGCTCCCGTTTTAAAGACTGGCATACAGATGTAAAAGGCAATAACGATCTGCTCAGCATTACACAGCCGCATATAATAGAAGCAATACATGAAGAATATCTTGCCGCAGGCGCTGATATTATTGAAACCAATACTTTCAGCAGTACAGTTATTGCCCAGGCAGATTACGATATGCAGGCTTTGGCTTATGAACTAAATGTGGCCTCCGCAAAATGTGCCCGCAATGCTGCAGATAAATATACTGCCAAAGACCCATCAAAGCCACGCTTTGTTGCAGGGGCTATTGGCCCTCTAAATAAAACGCTGTCGCTTTCACCTGATGTAAACAATCCCGGCTTTCGTGCCGTTACTTTCGATGAAGTAGCTGCAGCTTATACCGAACAGATAAAAGGGTTAGTTGATGGAGGCGTAGATCTTTTATTAATAGAAACTATTTTTGATACCCTCAATGCTAAAGCTGCTATCTATGCAGCAAAAAATTATTTCAGGGAAAAAAATAAAAATAGCTCTTTGCAGCAATCTGCTGCTTTTCCTCCCCCACCGGGGGAGAAAGAGGGGGCCGAACTGCCCATTATGATTTCGGGTACCATCACTGATGCAAGTGGCCGTACGTTAAGTGGGCAAACCCTTGAAGCTTTTTATGTATCTGTAATGCATGCAAACCCTTTGAGTATCGGGCTAAACTGTGCTTTGGGCGCTGCAGAAATGCGGCCTCATATTGAAGAACTTTCGTCTATTGCTGCCTGTTATACCTCAGCATATCCAAATGCAGGCCTACCAAATGCTTTTGGCGAATATGACGAACAGCCGCATGAAACTGCACATATTATTGAAGAATGGGCTGCCAATGGCTGGTTGAATATTGTAGGCGGTTGTTGTGGTACAACTCCCGATCATATAAAACATATTGCAGATGAAGTGGCGAGGTATAGTGCAAGAGAATTACCAGTATTGGAAGAAGCTGTATAAGATCTATGATTCCCGAAGTAAAAATCAAAAAAATTATGCCTGCGAAAAAAGAAATAAAGGAAATCACAGACTCATCGATAGTTAATAAAATTTATATTATTCGAGGGCAAAAAGTTATGCTGGATAAAGATCTGGCGGAAATATATGGAGTAGAAACTTTTCGATTGAATGAAGCAGTCAAAAGAAATAGTTCAAGATTCCCCCCAGACTTTATGTTTCAACTAACTCAGGATGAATTTAAATCTATGATATCGCAAAATGCGATATCAAACAATACAGGACGTGGAGGCACGAGAAAGCTCCCAAATGTATTTACTGAACAAGGGGTAGCAATGCTTTCTTCAGTGCTGAACTCAGAAACTTCCATTCAGGTTAACATTCAAATCATAAGAGTCTTTACCAAAATGAAGCAATTGATTTTTGATTATAAAGATTTATTTCAAAAGATAGAAAAGATAGAACAGAAACTAACAGCACATGATGAAGACATTCATAACGTATTTATAATTTTAAAAAAACTATTGCAACAACCACAGCAAATCAAACCTGTCAATAGAAAACCAATAGGCTTTCCGTATCCAAATAAAAAATGATGAACACAATAAAACCATATTTAAGATTAAGTGGTTTAGAGCCTTTGATCGTTAGGCCGGAAACAAATTTTGTAAACGTTGGTGAGCGTACAAACGTAACCGGCAGTAAAAAATTTGCACGCCTCATACGGGCCGGGCAATACGAAGAAGCATTATCCGTGGCCAGGCAGCAGGTAGAAAATGGTGCACAGGTACTTGATGTAAATATGGATGATGCCATGCTCGAAGGTATAGAAGCCATGACCACTTTTTTAAACCTGGTACAGGCAGAGCCGGATATTGCAAAGATCCCCATCATGATTGACAGCAGTAAATTCCAGATTATTGAAGCCGGACTAAAGTGTGTACAGGGAAAGTGTATTGTAAATTCTATTTCTATGAAGGAAGGCGAAGCCAAATTTATAGAGCAGGCATTTATCTGTAAAAGCTTTGGTGCTTCTGTAATTGTAATGGCTTTTGATGAAGTGGGCCAGGCCGATACAAAAAAACGCAAAGTAGAAATTTGCCAGCGGGCTTATAAAATTCTTACAGAGCAGGTAGGTTATGACCCACAGGATATTATTTTTGATCCTAATATTTTTGCCATTGCTACCGGGATAGAAGAACATAATAATTATGCCCTCGATTTTATAGATGCCACCTGGGAAATAAAAAAATTAATGCCCTTAACCAAAGTAAGCGGTGGCGTAAGTAATATGTCATTTTCCTTTAGGGGTAATGATCATGTACGGGAAGCCATGCATGCCGTGTTTCTTTACTATACCATACAAGCGGGTATGGATATGGGCATTGTAAACGCCGGGCAACTGGTAGTATATGATGAGATAGAACCAAAGCTGCGTAAGCTTTGTGAAGATGTAATTTTAAATCGCAACAATGATAATAATGAAGCCACCGAAGCGCTCATTGTATTTGCAGAAACCATAAAAGCAAAAGGAAAAGAAAATATAAAAGATGAAAGCTGGAGAAAAGAAACGGTGGAAAAACGACTCTCTCATTCGCTGGTGAATGGCATAACAGATTATATAGATGCAGATACTGAAGAAGCAAGGGTTAAATACCCCAAACCACTGGAAGTAATTGAAGGACCATTAATGGATGGAATGAATATCGTCGGCGATCTTTTTGGTGCCGGAAAAATGTTTTTGCCGCAAGTTGTAAAAAGCGCCAGGGTGATGAAAAAAGCCGTAGCAGTTTTAACGCCTTTTATCGAACTGGAAAAAGAAGAAAGAAAACAGGCGCATCTTGCTGCCGGCACTATTAATGAAGAAAGTGCCGGTGCAGCAAAAATATTGCTGGCCACGGTAAAAGGCGATGTGCATGATATCGGGAAAAATATTGTTGGGGTTGTACTTGGCTGTAATGGTTACGATATTATAGATCTTGGGGTAATGGTATCAACCGATAAAATATTAGATACGGCCGTAAAAGAAAAGGTAGATATTATTGGCCTAAGTGGATTAATAACCCCTTCGCTGGATGAGATGGTGCATGTGGCACACGAAATGAAACGTCGGGGAATTAAATTACCCTTAATGATTGGCGGCGCTACTACCAGCCGCATGCACACTGCTGTAAAAATTGCACCACAATATGATGATGGTGTTATCCATGTGTTGGATGCAAGTCGTAGTGTAACTGTAGCCGGTAGTTTACTGAGCGCCGAACAAAAACCTGGTTTCTTACAAAATATAAAATCAGAATACGATAAACTAAAAACTGATTTTGCTAATAAGAAGTCGGTAAAGCAGTTTTTACCTTTTGCGGAAGCACAAAAAAATGGCGCCGTTATTAACTGGGATAATTTTACAACCGTTAAACCAACTTTTACCGGAACAAAGATTTTTAAAGATTACCCATTAGATGAAATAGCAGAATACATTGATTGGCAACCCTTTTTTATTGCCTGGGAAATGCACGGAAAATTTCCACAGATATTAAGTGATGAAATAATTGGCAAAGAAGCCACTAACCTTTACAAGGATGCCCAAAAATTATTGAAACAGATCATTGATGAAAAATGGATAAGAGCCAGAGGCGTTATTGGATTTTGGGAAGCTAGTAAAGCAGCGCCTGATACTGTTGAAGTCAAGGCCCCCTCTAACTCCCCCGAAAGTGGAGGATTGGTAGCACTCCAATTCCTGAGGCAGCAAATTAAGAAAGCAGCGGGCCAACCCAATCTATCTTTGGCAGATTTTATACGCCCATCCCTATCCCTTCCCGAAGGGAAGGGCAATAGCGAACTGGGTTACCAATGGACAGAGCAACCAGGTATAAAAGATGGTAACAATATAAGTTCCCCCATCGGGGGACAGGGGGCCGACTATCTCGGCGCCTTCAGTGTAACTATCGAAGGAATAGAGCCCCATATAAAACGCTTTGAAGAAAACCTTGATGATTATAATAAAATTATTTTACAGGCACTGGCAGACAGGTTTGCTGAAGCTTTTGCAGAGTTATTGCATAAAAAAACCAGGTTAGAATATTGGGGATACGTAAATAATGAAGGGCTCACAAATGAACAATTAATTAAAGAAGAATACCTGGGTATTCGGCCGGCACCGGGTTACCCGGCCTGCCCGGACCATACGGAAAAATATAAATTGTTCCAACTGTTGGGTGGAGAAGAAGCAACCGGCATACATCTTACAGAATCATTGGCCATGTACCCGGCATCATCTGTATGCGGCTGGTATTTTGCGCATCCTGAAAGCAAATATTTTGGTGTAGGAAAAATTGAAAAAGATCAGTTGGAAGATTATACTGCAAGAAAGGAAATGCCCCTCGAGGAAGTGACCAGGTGGTTACGGCCGATATTGGAATAAAGAATTTTTGCTGATATTTTACAGGGGTGAAAATGTAGAATAGTGGTATGCTGTACAAGTGAGTGACACAACAAAAGCTCAATAGATATCCTTATGTTTGTTCCATAACATTATTCCCATGCGTATAATTTCCTATAATGTAAATGGCATACGTGCTGCTATAAAAAAAGGGTTTATAGATTGGTTAAAAACAAACCCTGCTGACGTAATCTGCCTGCAGGAAACCAAAGCCACCGATGCGGATATTGATGTAAAACAACTTGAAGAGCTGGGCTTTCATCATCATTGGTTCAGTGCTCAAAAAAAGGGGTATAGCGGCGTAGCCGTGTTTACGAAAATAAAACCAGATAGTATACAGATTGGCAGCGGCTTTGAAATGAGCGATTTTGAAGGCCGGGTGATCCAGTTACAATTCGGCGATTTAAAATTGATAAATGCCTACTTTCCCTCTGGCACTTCAGGAGATCTACGGCAGGTATATAAATACCAATGGCTCAAAGAATTCCAGGGTTTCCTTGACGAATTAAGAAAAACAAATCCAAAGATTATTTTATGTGGTGATTATAATATTGCCCACAATGAAATTGATATTCATGACCCGAAAGGAAATAAAAAATCCTCTGGGTTTCTGCCGGAAGAAAGAGAATGGATGACACAATTCTTTGAGACCGGCTGGATTGACACTTTCAGAGAATTTAATAAAGAGCCTCACCAATACAGCTGGTGGAGCCAGCGTTTCCCCAGTGTGCGGCTCAACAATAAAGGCTGGCGGATTGATTATTTTACAGTCACACCTGAATTAAAAAAACAACTGGTGGCTGCCGCTATTTTGCCGGACATAAAACACAGTGACCATTGCCCTATTTACCTTGAAATAAAAACTTAACCTGTGATTATTTACAATGTTACAACCAAAGTAGAACCCGTTATTGCTAAAGAGTGGCTCCAGTGGATGAAGGAAGAGCATATTCCGGCAATGAAAGCAACAGGTTGTTTTTATGATGCTGTGGTTTTACAGTTATTGGAAACAAATGATGCAGAAGGGCCTACTTATGCAGTACAGTACAAAGCAGAAAGTAAAGCCCAGTTCAATCAATACATTGAAAAATTTGCTACAGGAATGCGCCAGGAATCTTTCGACAAATGGGCCAATAGGTTCATTGCTTTCCGGTCGTTGATGGAGGTTGTGCACTAATTGTGCAAAACAATAAAACAACCCTGGTAAAATATCTGGGCAGATTAGTTGAGACAGTGCAACCCGCATGAACAAAGGATTTGGAACGCTTTTTTCCTGAAACCCAATACTGTCAAGCGTTTGGGCGAGCAGGTTTTGATTTAATGTCATGGCCAACATGGTGAATATTTGGTTATAATCCTTGCGTATGTTGGATTGTAGCCGATTTTAAAATTTTTATTTCCCATAAAATAAATTTTGTTGCAAATAAAAACCTTCTATATTTGTTGCACTATAAAACTATAAAAAACTTATTATGAACAAAGCTGAATTAATTGCAAAAATTGCTGACGACGCAGGCATCACAAAGACTCAGGCAAATGCCACTGTAGATTCTTTTGTTGAGGCTGTTACAAAAACATTAAAAAGTGGTAACAAAGTTACCCTGGTAGGTTTTGGTACTTTTTCTGTATCAAAAAGAGCTGCCCGTAACGGACGTAATCCACAAACCGGCGCTGTTATCAAAATAAAGGCAAAGAAAGTTGCTAAGTTTAAAGCAGGTAAAGAATTATCGGCTAAAATCTAAGCATCGTTACATCATTAAAAAAGCAAGATGCAAGTGTATCTTGCTTTTTTAATAATTGTCTAAAAAAAATTAAATTTATATTATGGGACGTGGTGATATTAAAACAAAAAAAGGAAAAATAACAGCTGGTTCTTTTGGAAAATCGAGGCCTTCAAAAGCTAAAACTACAGTAACTAAAAATGCCGATGCAAAAAATACGGATACAAAAAATGCGGATGCAAAAAAAACGGCTCCTGTAAAAAAATAATAGTTGTTGCGTAGAGTATTTAATGGCACCTTGATTTAATCATTTGTCGATAAGTACTCTATTTACTTTTGACTTTATTTATTTATGGTGCCAACCTTTCTACTTTCCAACCTGTATTTTCCTGTCTTGTGTATTGGATGCGGTCGTGCAAACGGCTACGCCTGCCTTGCCAAAACTCTAGTAGAATGGGTGTGACTATATAACCTCCCCAGTGAGGAGGGATGTCTATATCTTTTCCGGCAAAATTCATTTCTACTTCGGTAAAATTGTCTTCAAGAATTTTACGGGAGGTTATAATATTGCTTTGTGGTGAAGCCCAGGCGCCGATTTTGCTAGCTGTGGGCCTGGAGTTAAAATAAGTTTCACTTTCTGCCACACTTAATTTTGATACCGTTCCTTCTACCCTGATCTGCCTTTCCAGCTCTTTCCAAAAAAATACGAGGCTTACCTGATTATTTTCATTTATATCTTTTCCTTTGTGGCTTTTATAATTGCTGTAAAAAATAAACCCTCTTTCATCAAAGCCTTTTAGTAACACAATCCTGGCAGATGGTTTTCCGTTTAAATCTGCAGTAGCCAGCGTCATTGCGTTTACTTCTTCAATATTACTCATCATGGCTTCATCCCACCATTTATTAAATTGCACAAAAGGATCCGGGTCTGCATCTGCCTTATTTAAGGTTTTCAGTTTATACTCTTTTCTTATATCAGCAATTGAATTTGTCATTAAAATCTTTTTGCAAATTTCATTTAAAAAATGATAAGAAAAACCAGCATGGGCTGTAAGAAATAGTAATTTATTTACCTCGACATCTTTCGGCCCGGAGTGTAGGTGGGGATTTTTCCAAAATCATTCATTGTTACCCCGGAAAATTATATTGAGTTTTTTTAAATCGGCCAGTTCCTGCTTCAGGCTTCGTATTTCTATGGTTGCCATTTCCAGGCTGCTTTGGGTTTGAGTGAGGCTATTTTTTACATCTTTTAGTTTTTTATATAATCCTGCAGCCTCTTCCAATTCATTATTTGTATCTAATAAATTTGCCTGGAGGCTTAGGTGTCCATCCAGCAGATTATTATATTTATTTTCCATTTTTATAGAATTGTAGAGGTCCTTTTCTAATTCTTCTAACCGTAGGTTTGTTCCTTCAGCTTCCTGTTGTTTCTCACCAATGTTATTTTGCATTTGTTCAAACTCCAGGAGGTTTAAATCCAGACGGCTTTGCAGTTGTGTTGCATGGCGGGCAATAATTCTCAATTCTTCCAATTCTTCTTCCCGTTGCTTTATAACTTCATTTACATCTTCTAACTGCAAAAGCAATAATTCATTCTCGCTTTTTAATTGTTTTAATTGCTTTTCAGTGAGCATAATCCAATAAATTATTACAGTAAATTATGCTGTTTGAAAGTATTATCAAATTTTATTTGGCCAGGTTCTTAACCCGCAGCTACATACAACCAAAGATGGTTAAGTTGAAAAAAATACTGTATAAAATAAAAGCTGCTCATTTAATTGAACAGCTCCATTTTATGTTGAATTAGGTTTAACTTACCAGTGTGCCTACTTTTTCGCCGGTAACAACGCTCATCAGGTTCCCGGGTTTATTCATGTCAAACACAATAATAGGTAAATCGTTTTCCATGCAAAGTGTAAAGGCTGTCATATCCATTACCTTTAAATTTTTGGTGATGCATTCTGCAAAAGAAATTCTTCCATATTTTGTTGCAGAAGGATCTTTTTCGGGATCTGCCGTATAAATACCATCAACCCGGGTTCCTTTTAAAATTACATCTGCTTTTATTTCTATGGCCCTTAATGAGCCTGCCGTATCAGTGGTAAAATACGGGTTGCCCGTGCCTGCACCAAATATTACAACCCTGCCTTTTTCTAAATGTCGCATGGCCCGCCTGCGAATATAAGGTTCGGCAATCTGCTCCATTTTTATTGCGCTTTGTAAGCGGGTGTAAACGCCGGCCTTATCTAAACCGCTTTGTAAAGCCATACCATTTATCACAGTAGCCAGCATACCCATATAATCTCCCTGGGCTCTTTCAATACCGGTTTCAGCCTCATTCATACCACGGTAAATATTACCCCCGCCAATTACCAGCGCTACCTGCACCCCCATTTCGGTTATTCCTTTTATTTCCTGCGCATATTGGGCAATCACGGCAGAATCTAATCCAAAATTTTTGTCGCCCATTAAAGATTCTCCTGAAAGTTTAAGTAAAATACGTTTGTACTTAGGAAGCATAAGAGATGTATGATTTATGATGTAAGATTTTTGATTTCTGTTTGCGAAGATATATTTTAAAAATTTTCAGCATAGAAAATTCTGTCCGTAAAAATAATACTCAATAAAAAACCCGGTAAATACCGGGTGAAGAAATATGCTGATAAATTATCCTAAAGCAACTCGTTTAAACTGGAGAACCTTTAAACCTGGATTAATACTTTTTAAGTAGTTTTCTACTGACTGGTTGCCATCTTTTACGAAAGCCTGTGCCATGAGTGTATTGTCTTTAAAGAATTTGTTCATTTTACCGGCAGCAATTTTTTCTGCCATCTCAGCTGGTTTGCCTTCCGCCTTTATCATGTCTATGGCAATGTTCTTTTCTCTTTCAATCGTTTCCGGGGAGATCGAACTTTCATCAATTGCTAATGGATTCATGGCCGCAATCTGCATGGCTACATCTTTACCAGCATCTGCTGCTTCCTGTGTAAGGCCAACCAATACTCCCATGCGGTTTGCACCATGGATATAGCTTGCGACATATGGGGCTTCTATTTTTTCGAATTTAGAAACTTCTATTTTTTCTCCAATTGATGCTAACTTATCATTAATAAGGTCTGATACCGTAGCGCCATTAATGGATATGGAATTTAATTCTTCAGCAGAATTTACATTGTTTGTAATTGCTGCGTCCATAATACTTTGTGCAAAGGTTACAAAGTCGGCATTCTTGCTAACGAAATCCGTTTCGCAACTGATGCATAAAACAATGCCCGATTTATTATCAGGAGCTGTTTTTGCTAAAACTACTCCTTCTTTGGCTTCCCTGTCGCTGCGCTTTGCTGCTACTTTTTGGCCTTGTTTACGAAGCCAGTCAATGGCTGCTTCAAAATCACCATTGCTTTCAGTTAATGCTTTACGGCAATCTAACATACCGGCACCGGTAGCCTGGCGTAATTTATTTATATCTGTTGCTGTTATTGTCATAATACCCCCTGTCCCCAAAAGAGGAACTTAAATTTAAAGTTTATAATAATTTTTAAAGATCTTTCATCATCGATTCGGTAAATGATGATAATTGGTATGTTGCACAAGTGAGTGACACAACAATTTTTAATAGTAGTACACTAGTTGGTACCAAAATATAAAACACCCTCCTCCATAATCAGTTCCCCTTTAGAGGGCGGAGGGGGCTTTTTTATCTTGCACCACCCGGGCCACCTGCTGGCCTTCTGCCACCTGCACCTGGGCCAGGCACTCTACGTTTTGTAGGTGCACCGCCTCTTGTACGCTTATTCCGGTCATCGCCTTCTCCGGCTTTCTGCTCAAAACGAGCTGCTTTTGCTTCTGCACTTTCTTCAGAATCGCTATGCTCATCATCATCTTTATTTGCCTGTCGCTCGGCCAAACCTTCTGCAATGGCGGCAGTAATATAATTCACGATAATAGAAATTGATTTGGTGGCATCGTCATTTGCAGGAATAGCAAAATCTACTTTGTTTGGGTCACAATTGGTATCTACCATGCCGAAAGTGTTTATGTTTAACCGCTTTGCTTCGGAAAGGGCGATATGTTCGTGGCCAATATCTACCATAAATAATGCAGCAGGTACACGGCTTAATTGGGCTATGCCACCCAATACTTTTTCCATCTTATCTTTTTCACGGGTAAGGGTAAGTCTTTCTTTTTTATTCAGATTTTCAGCACTACCATCGCCCAGCATTTTTTCTATACTTTGCATTTTCTTTACGCTCTTACGAACCGTATTAAAATTGGTAAGCATGCCACCCAACCAACGTTCGGTAACGAAAGGCATATTCACCCGAATTGCACTTTCCTGAACGATTTCCTTTGCTTGTTTTTTGGTAGCAACAAACATAATTTTTTTTCCGCTACGGGCTATGGCTTTCAGGGCTGAAGCCGCTTCCTGCAAACCATCTACTGTTTTATTAAGGTCAATAATATGAATCCCTTTTTTTTCTGCAAAAATATAAGGGAGCATTTTTGGATTCCACTTTTTCTTTAGGTGGCCAAAATGAACCCCTGCTTCTAAAAGTTGCTGCTGTAAGGAAGTGTTATTTTCCATTGTTTATTATTAAAGTAATTTTTAAAAAGGTTGATAGTTTCTGGTAAAACTGCATCAGCAATGAACCATGAACAATTTGCAGTGAACCAGTATTAACGTTTGCTGAACTGGAAGCCCTTCCTGGCTTTTTTACGGCCTGGTTTTTTACGCTCTACAGCACGGGGATCACGCTTTAATAAACCTGCAGCTTTTAAAGCGGGACGGTAATCGGCACTTACCTCCAGTAATGCACGGGCAATACCTAACCGTGTAGCTTCGGCCTGGCCTTTGACTCCGCCACCGGTAGCATTTACCATCACATTAAATTTATCAGAGCCTTCAATTGTTTTTAAGGGCGCTTCTACCTGGTTTTGCAGATATACCAGCGGAAAATATACTTTATAATCTTTGCCATTCACTGTAATTGCACCATCTCCTTTAGTAAGGAAAACACGTGTTACAGCTTCTTTTCTGCGGCCAACTGCGTTTTTTTGCTTTTCCATTTTTTATTTTACGTTTCGGGTTTCTAAAAACCTGATTATTTAATTTTATTTAGAATTAATTCTGCCGGTTTCTGTGCGCCATGAGGGTGTTCGGCACCAGCGTAAACAAATAATTTTTTGTACATCTGGCGGCCCAGTCGGTTTTTAGGTAGCATACCCTTTACCGCCCTTTCTATTAATACTTCTGGCCGGCGACTTTGCAGGTTTTTCGCAGTTTCTCCCTTTTGGCCCCCCGGGTAACCACTGAAAGTGAGGTATTTTTTATCTTCCATTTTATTACCGGAGAGAACAACTTTTTCGCAGTTGGTAACGATAATAAAATCTCCGCAATCTACATGTGGCGTGTAATAGGCCTTATTCTTACCACGAAGAATGGCTGCAATTTTAGCACACATACGGCCAACGGTTTGATTAGTACCGTCTACAACATACCAGTTGTGTTTTACGGTAGCCTCGTTCGCATGTTTTGTAGTGAAATGTAATTTACTCATTGTTCTTTTTTTAGATTAAGCTGCGGCTATCCCCGCAGGTTTTTTAATTTGTAAGCCCACACTAACCGACAGTAAAAATTACTTTAATGCTGTTTTTGTATGGGCGGCAAAGGTAAGCGCTATGAAGGTTTATTTCCAAACAAAATAGGCATTAATTTTTAGGGGGCTTTTGTAAGATGCTGATTTACAGCAAAATTTTTGATCAATATATTTATTACTCCTAACTGCAGTAGAGAATAGGCTGAAAAACTACACTGATTATCTGGGATCCGTTTTAATTTAAGCAGCTTGTAAAGTCTTGGATTTGAAAAACACGAATTAAGGTGAAAATTAATTATCTGCTGCCTGGCAATCGTAATCTTAAATAAGGGGAAAAGGTTTTTGGAGGTGCGGCTATTTTTAAAGAGCGGATTTTGAAATGCTGTTGTAATATAATATGGCGGTTAAAAAATCATTTTCTTTTTTTGGCTTCAGCCCTTTGAGTTTTACAAAAGCCTGAAGCTCATCTTTTTTGTCTGCCGTTAGTTCTCCAAGATCTGCAGAAGTGTATTTAATGGGTATCACCTTATTATTTACCAGGGCATTCTGCTGTTTATGAACCACGTATTTCCTGGTATTGTTTACAATTCCATTAGAATAATTTTCCCCCTCCGGCTTTTTTAAATATTTTTGAAAGATGGTTATTTTGCCCGAAACAAGTAACTGTACAAAGCCGCCCTGAGGATTTATGTCATTTCGGAAAATCATTGCTTCACCTGGCTGGTCAGTATTATTATCAGGGTGAATCTTTATCTGTATGATGCTGTCAAAAAACTCATACATCGTATCATTCTTAGAATAGATGAAAATATTATTTGAGGCATCCAGATTTATTTCATCAACCTGGTATTTTTCATTATTAACCAGCACGACTTCTCCTTTTCTCCCGGTTTCAAACAAAAGAGGGCTTCCATCCACTGCATTATCTGCCCTTACCCTGAAGCGTTGGCCTTCAAAGGGGGAGGCTAATAAATTGGTTTGATTAGTTGATGCAGAGATCTGTATAGGCAACACGCCATTGGTTTGATTAGATGGAATAGTTCTTTGGGAGAAAGCGAGCGAACTAAAGCCTAATAGAATGAGAAAGAAAATTAACCTGGGCATACGGAGTTTTTTAAGAACATAAAAATAAAATATAAAGATCAGCCTGGCAGCTGTAAAAAGTTTTGAATGGTTTAAGTTAAGAAATTTTCTATTTATGGGGATTGAGGATTTTAGTCTCTTCCAGGCAAATTTTAAAATGGAGTTGAAAACCTAATAAGACCCTTAGCGTCGTTCAATATAATTATTTATGTTTCTCATTTACTACCTCTTTTGCATTCGTATCTATAGGTTTGTCTGCCATTTCTACTTCTACCACCTTAACAGTAACGGCATAATGATTAGGATAAATTGCCGACCCGAATTTTATCGCCCAGGCTTTAGTAAACTCCGCCCCAAAATAGAGAATAATGGCAGAATAATATACCCAAAGTAATAATATTATTATAGATCCCGCAGTTCCGTATGTACTGCCCACATTGCTTTTAGTGATATAAAAAGAAATAACAAATTTGCCTAACATAAATAAAACCGCTGTGGCCATTGCTCCCGCCAAGACATCTTTCCATTTAATTTCCGCATCCGGCAAAACTTTAAAGATCACAGCAAAAAGCAAACTGATCACAGCAAAGCTGATGACTAGATTAACGATATAAAAAATGATTATGGTTACTTCGGGAAAGTGTTGTATCAACCTGTCACTAAAGCCATCTATTAAATATGTTACACCCAATGAGACCAGCAATAAAAATCCCAAACTAATAATAACAGAAAAAGAAAGAAACCTGTTTTTAATCAACCGAACCCATCCTCTCCTGGGCTTTGGCTTCAATCCCCAGATGCTGTTTATAGAATCCTGTATTTCTGCAAAAACTGAAGTGGCCCCTATCAATAATGTTATTAAACCTATGATTGCAGCCAGCTTAGTTTTGCCGGCCAGCGATCCATTTTTTATGATCTCCTGTATCTGTGCGGCGGTACTTGCGCCGATAAAACCATTTAGTTCGGTGTATATTTTTCCTTCAACTGCTTCCCTGCCTAAAAAAATACTTCCTAAAGAAATAATAATCATCAGCAAGGGAGCCAAAGAAAATATTGTGGCATACGCCAAAGAGCCACTTAGCTTTGGTACTTTATCATCAATAAATCCTTTAAAAGCATTTTTCAATACTTCCCTTAAACCTTTTAAACTAAACTTTAATGACATCGTTTTAAATGGATACAAAAGAGTTGCCAAAACTTATTTTACTAATATAGAACGCTGTGTATAATTTTCAGAAAAATAATAAGTAAATTTTAGGCTTCGGATGGAGTACGTAAAATTGCAAAAAGCTATTTTATGAATGATAACCTGCATGAGTAATAATATCAGGTTAGAGTAGGTAAAGATTTATGATGCACTGCTGCTTTCTTATTTTTTTGCAACTTAATGCTTTCGTAAATAACCAGTATTATAAGTAAGCCTAAAAGTATCATGGAGGAGCCAATAGTACCATAACCCAGCCCGCCTTTTTCAGGTGATTTTGTAAGCAGGTCCCCAAATGTGGCCCCAAAAGGGCGGGTGAGAACAAAGGCGATCCAGAAAAGGATAACCCTTGAAATTTTTGTAAAATAATAAGCCAGAATAACGACAAGTAATACGGCGCTTATTAAAAGTGCACTGCCTCCAAATCCAAGGCCAGAATCATCTGCAAGAAAATCTCCCAGGGCTGTACCTAATGTATTAGAAAATAAAATAGCCGTCCAGTAAAATGCTTCCCCTCTAAAAGATTTGATATTGGTTACAGATAATGATTTTTCTGTAAGTCGCCAAACAATTAGAATAAGGATCAGAATAGAAACAAGAATAAATGTTCCGGTAGCATAGCCCAGGCCTAGGGTTCTATCCATATAATCTGACATGGTAGTTCCCGCTGTGCTGGTGGCAACGATTACCGCCCAATACAAAGCAGGTATATACTTTTTCACAGAAAGCTGAATACTTACCGTTACCAGGAAGAAGGCAAAAAATATAATTGTACTGGTCGCATACCCGACATTTAAAGTTTGGGCCAGCAAATCTCCACCGGTTTCACCAAAGGTTGTAGCAGTAATTTTCATTATCCAGAACAGGAGCGTAAGTGCCGGTATTTTCTCCCAGGTATGTTCCGGTTTCAATCTGGCTGAATGCATTTTTTTTAAAATTTACTTGCAACGATAGTGCCATGTAAAATTTTTGTTGTGGTACGGGTTGAGATGAGGAATGGTCTCACGTAAAAAAAGCCTTCACAATTATTACCGTTGCCACAATCTTACACCAGAGAATTGTGCTGGTAAATCAAGGACACTAAATATTATTTTTTATAAACTCTTTCCCCATTTATATAAGTTTCCAAAACAAATGTTTTTAATATATCGCCTTCTGCACAAGTCATTAAATCTTTATCCAGTACAATAAAATCTGCAGCTTTTCCTACTTGAAGGCTACCTTTTTCTTTTTCTTCAAATGCGGCTTTGGCCGCCCAGATGGTCATGCCTCTTAATGTTTGTTCTCTTGTAATCGCATTTTCCATTTGAAAACCAGCGGGCGGGAAATTCTCAGCATCCTTACGCACCACAGCGGCAAAAAAAGTTTTAAAAGGGCTTATATCTTCTACCGGAAAATCAGTACCAAGGGGCATCCAGCTATTTGCGGCCAACAATTGTTTGTAAGCATAGGCAGTTTTTACTCTCTCTGTTCCTAATCTTTTTTCTGCCCAATACATATCGCTGGTAGCATGTGTAGGCTGTACGGAGGGAATAATATTGTATTCAGCAAAAAAATGAAAGTCTCCTCCCTCCACAACTTGTGCATGTTCAATTCGCCAGCGTTTATCATTTTTGCCTGTTAAAGCTGCAGCATAAATTTTGAGTATCGTCCTGTTCCCACTATCTCCAATGGCATGTGTACACATTTGAAAAGGGGTACTCGCCAACATATTGGCAACTGAAGTAAAATGCTCCGCCTGACTGCGTAAAAATCCTTTCCAGCCAGGTTTGTCAGTATAATCGTTTAACAAACAGGCGCCCCGGCTACCTAAAGCGCCATCAGCATATAACTTAAACCCACCTACATGAAGACGCTCCGTTTTGTACGGCCCTTTATTTATCCAAGGAGTATAATATTGTGGGTTGTCAGTAAGTAACGCAAATATTTTCATTTTTAAGTCCC
>JBDSDN010000018.1:0-7601 GCA_039920545.1 Ferruginibacter sp.
AAGGCTGTTTCGTATATCTGTCCAAGATTCATACGACTAGGTACACCCAAAGGATTCAATACGATATCTACAGGAGTTCCATCTTCAAGGAAGGGCATATCTTCCTGGCGGACGATTTTGGCAACAATACCTTTGTTACCATGACGACCCGCCATTTTATCTCCTACTTTAAGTTTACGCTTAACAGCCATATATACTTTTGCAAGTTTTAAAACACCTGCAGGTAATTCATCTCCAATAGAAATATTAAATTTCTCTCTTTTGTAACGGCCTAATTCTTCATTAAATTTAATGCTGTAATTATGCAACAAGGTGTTGATATAATCATCTGTTTTTACATCACCGCTCCACCCAAGTGGGTTCACGTTTACGAAATCGATATTGGCTAAATTCTTAGGATTAAACTTGGCACCTTTCCCGATCAATACTTCGCCAAAATTATTATTAACACCCTGGCTGCTTTTATCTTTCAGTAAAGTCTGCAATTTATTTTGCAGCAACTCCATTAAGTCTTCTTCGTTCTTCTCGTGTGTTTTTTCTATTTTATCTAATTGAGCTTTCTCCCTTACTTTAGCGTTCTTGTCTTTCTTAGCTCTCTGGAATAATTTTTTATCAATAACCACACCTTCCGTTCCGCTCGGCGCTTTTAAAGAAGCATCTTTTGCATCCCCTGCTTTATCACCAAAAATTGCCCGCAATAACTTCTCTTCAGGAGTTGGATCACTTTCGCCTTTTGGTGTTATTTTACCAATAATAATATCGCCTTCTTTAATCTGGGCACCAATACGGATGATACCGTTTTGATCAAGGTCTTTGGTAGCCTCTTCACTTACATTAGGGATATCCGGTGTTAATTCCTCTTCTCCTAATTTGGTATCACGTACTTCTGTTTCAAACTCACTGATATGGATAGACGTAAACCAATCATCTTTCACTACCTTTTCAGAAATTACAATTGCATCCTCAAAGTTGTATCCTTTCCACGGCATGAAAGCCACTTTAAGATTACGGCCCAGCGCTATCTCACCGCCACGGGTGGCATACCCTTCGGTTAAGAAATCGCCTGAAGCAACTTTTTGACCTTTAATTACAGCAGGCCTAAGGTTGATAGTTGTTTCCTGGTTGGTACGAACGAATTTTGTGATTTTATAAATAGTAAGATCATCTTCAAAACTTACTAATTTTTCTGCTTCGCCACGCTTGTAGCGTACATGAATTTCGGTTGCATCAACATATTCTACAACACCGTCCCCATCTGCATGGATCTGAATACGGGCATCACGTGCTGCTTTACCTTCTAATCCTGTTCCCACAATAGGAACCTCAGGACGTAATAAAGGCACCGCCTGGCGTTGCATATTAGAGCCCATCAAGGCCCGGTTGGCATCATCATGCTCCAGGAAAGGAATTAAGGAAGCACTTAAACCAACAATTTGGTTTGGCGCCACATCCATGTATTCCACTTCATTTTTATCCAGGATAGGAAAATCACCGGTCTGGCGGCTTTTTATCCTGTCTTCTATGAAATTCCCTTTCTCATCTATATCAATATTTGCCTGGGCAATTTTTGCTGTGTCTTCTTCTTCTGCACTCAGGAAAGTGATTTTCTTCATATCCACTTTACCGTCAGTTACCTTGCGATAAGGTGTTTCAATAAAGCCCATGTCATTGATTTTTGCATGTACACAAAGTGTAGATATCAAACCAATATTTGGTCCTTCCGGCGTTTCAATCGTACACAAACGGCCGTAATGAGAATAGTGAACATCACGTACCTCAAAACCTGCTCTCTCTCTACTCAAACCTCCTGGCCCAAGTGCAGAAATACGGCGCTTATGCGTAATCTCACTTAATGGATTAGTTTGATCTAAAAACTGGGATAACTGTGAGGTTCCAAAGAATGAATTAATAACAGAAGATAATGTTCTTGCGTTAATCAGATCTACAGGAGTGAACACCTCATTGTCCCGAACGTTCATTCTTTCCCTGATAGTACGGGCCATACGTGCAAGACCGACACCAAACTGGGCGTATAATTGCTCACCCACGGTACGTACACGACGATTACTTAAATGATCAATATCATCTACTTCACTTTTCCCATTGGTTAATTGAACCAAAGTTTTAATGATGGCAATAATATCATCTTTGGTTAATACTTTCTTTTCGATAGGAAAATTTAAACCAAGGCGACGGTTAATTTTATAACGGCCTACCTCACCTAAATCATAACGTTTATCGCTGAAGAATAATTTGTCAATGATACCCCGGGCAGTTTCATCATCCGGTGCATCTGCACCACGCAGTTGCTTATAAATTAACTGAACTGCTTCCAATTCACTATTAGAAGTATCCTTATTTAAAGTATTATAAATAATAGCATAGTCCCCACTTACTTCTTCTTTTTGAATAAACACACTCTTCACCTCCATTTCCATTATCATGGCAATATTAGAATCATCTAATACGCTGTCTCTTTCAAGAATGATTTCATTTCTTTCCAAAGAAACCACTTCGCCAGTATCTTCATCCACAAAATCTTCTACCCAGGTGCGTAATACACGAGCAGCAAGACGTTTGCCGATATTCTTTTCCAAATTTTTCCGGTCAGCCTTTACTTCATCAGCCATACCAAACAGCTCAAGAATATCTTTATCAGTTTCGAAACCAATAGAACGGAGTAAGGTTGTGACAGGGAATTTTTTCTTACGATCTATATAAGCAAACATGACGTTATTAATGTCTGTTGCAAATTCCATCCAGGCACCTTTAAAAGGAATAACCCGGGCAGAATAAATTTTAGTACCGTTGGGGTGAACTGATTGGCCAAAGAATACACCCGGTGAGCGATGTAACTGGCTTACTACCACCCTTTCTGCACCGTTAATAACAAAAGTACCACGTGGTGTCATGTAAGGAATATTTCCTAAGAATACATCCTGGACTATGGTTTGAAAATCCACATGCTCTTCATCGTTACAACTAAGGCGTAGTTTAGCTTTTAAAGGAACAGCGTAAGTCAAGCCTCTTTCAATACACTCATCAATAGAATAGCGTGGAGGATCTACGAAATAGTCTAGAAATTCCAATACGAAAATGTTACGGGTATCCGTGATCGGAAAATTTTCCTTAAATACACGGAAAAGCCCTTCAACATTACGTTTGTCCGGGGTAGTTTCTAATTGAAAAAAATCTTTAAACGATTGAATCTGGATTCCGAGCAAATCGGGCGTCTCTGCTAAAAGTTCAACTTTTCCGAAATTGATACGTTTAGCAGCGGTTGATTTAGTTGCAGACATATGTTACTTAAAACTTTTAGTGAAGACCTTTTAACGGATAATCAGGGCTTGCGCCACTAATCTTATATTAAAGGACGGCAAAGGTAGGAAATAATCTTTATACTTTGTAGGGATAGTTGAGAAAATGTGAGGATTGGTAAGATTTTTGCTAAAATCGAAAATTTTTATTTCTATTTCACGGAAAATGTCGAAAAAAACCCAGAAAGACTACACAAAATTAATTCCTTATTAAGAAAAGAAATTCACATAATTTATACGGCTAGAATATAAATGCCCTGGAAAATTTCCAGGGCATTATAATATTTTATTATTAAGCTACCTCTACTTCTGCACCAGCATCAGTTAGTTTAGTCTTAATCTCTTCGGCTGTGGCTTTATCCACGCCTTCTTTTATTGCTTTAGGAGCTGTATCAACTAAATCTTTAGCCTCTTTAAGGCCCAGTCCTGTTAATTCTTTAACTATTTTTACAATTGCTAATTTATTAGCGCCTGCTGCTTTTAAAATAACATCAAAAGCGGTTTTTTCTTCAACTGCCACCGGGCCATCGCCACCGCCGCTCATTACAACTGCTGCTGCAGCCGGTTCAATACCGTATTCTGATTTCAAAAATTCAGCTAATTCCTGAACTTCTTTTACTGTTAACCCTACAAGGTTTTCTGCTAATGCTTTTACGTCTGCCATTTTGTTTACATTTTTGCCGCCTTCATTGTTTAGCACTCCGGCGGAGTTTAAAAAAATTGTTTTTTATAATTAAGTGTCTGCTTTTCAGCTAAACAAAAAATTTATTTATTCTGCTGCAGGGGTTGCTGAAGCTGCATCTTCTGCAGGAGATTCAGGCTTTTCTGCCGGGGCAGCTGAAGCCTCCATTTTAGGCGCATTGTCTTTTGCCTTCTTAACTTCTTCGCTGGAAGTTTCTTCTTCAACCGGCGTAGTTTCTTCTTTTGGAGTTTCTGCTTTTGGAGTTTCTGCTTTTGGAGTAGCTGCTTTTGGAGTAGCTTCTTCTACAACCGGCGTGGTTTCCTTTTTAGGAGTTTCTGCTTTTGGAGCCGCTTCCTCTGCCACAGGTGCTGTTGTTGCACTGTCTGTTGTAGGCCCCGGAGCCTCGTCTGTTTTAGCAGCATCACGGTTAAGTAAAGCGCTCATAACTCTTTGTATGGGAGATTGCAACAAACCTATCACTTCACCAATGAGTTCATTTTTGGTTTTAATTTGAGTAAGTACTTTTAACTGGTTATCTCCAACAAATACATCTCCATTAATAAAAGCCGCTTTTAAAACCGGTCTTTCATTGTTATTTTCCTTTCGAAAGCCACTGATTATAACGGCAGGATCTTTAGGATTTTCGCTGAATAATAAGGCGGTTACTTTATGTAATGAATCATAAACCCCGGCATATTTTTCTGCATCTAAACTTTCGAGCGCTTTTTTAATTAAAGTGTTTTTTGCCACTTTCATTTCTACCTTCTTATCAAAGCAATGGTTGCGCAATTTACCTACCTGAGCAACCGTAAGGCTTTCGGTATCGGTAATATAGAAATTATTATACTGTGAGAATTTGCCTTTCAGCAATTCTATCACGTCATTTTTTTCCTGTTTTGTCATAACAAATATTTTTTTATGCCTTTACTTTTCCTCCCCTTTGGGGAAGTTAGGTGGGGCTTTAGTTTTGAACTGATTTAGTGTCTACCATAATGCCGGGGCTCATGGAACTTGCCATGCTCACGCCTCTCAGGTATGTACCTTTTGAGGTAGATGGTTTTAGTTTAATAATTGCATTGATAAATTCCTGGCAATTTTCAACCAACTTTTCAGGTGCAAAACTTATACGGCCCACAGAAGCGTGAATGATGCCCACTTTATCAACTTTAAAAGCAATTTTACCTCCCTTTAAATCATTTACTGCTCCTGCTACGTCATTGGTGACAGTACCAGTTTTGGGATTGGGCATCAAGTTACGAGGGCCTAACACCTTACCCAGTTTACCAATTTTAGGCATTACGGATGGCGTTGCCACAATTACATCGATGTCTGTCCAGCCACCTTCAATCTTAGTAATAAATTCTTCAAGACCTACAAAATCAGCCCCGGCTGCAGTAGCTTCCGCTTCTTTATCCGGCGTACATAAAACCAAAACTTTTTTTGTTTTACCTGTACCATGTGGCAGAGATACGGTACCCCGAATGGCCTGGTCGGCTTTTTTAGGATCTACTCCTAATTTAACGTGGAGGTCCACGGAACTGTCAAATTTTGTGGTATTTATTTCTTTCACTAAAGTTGTAGCTTCTTTAAGCGTATATGCTTTATTAATGTCAACCTTAGCGTTTGCTATTTTTCTTTTTTTAGTAATCATTTTCAAAAAATTTCTAGTCCCGGTTAAAGCGGGACAGGGTTGACAAATTTAATTTTCCCAAGGAGCTTTACCATCTACTGTTAAGCCCATACTGCGTGCGGTACCAGCTACCATGCTCATAGCACTGTTAAGTGTAAAAGCATTTAGATCAGCCATTTTATCTTTAGCTATTTCCGCTACCTGGTCCCAGGTAACTTTTCCCACTTTTACACGGTTTGGTTCTTTACTGCCGCTGGTAATTTTAGCCGCATCCATTAACTGAACCGCAGCCGGGGGTGTTTTGATAACAAAGTCGAAGGATTTGTCAGCGTAAACTGTAATTAAAACAGGTAGTATTTTACCTGGTTTATCCTGGGTTCGTGCATTAAACTGCTTACAGAACTCCATGATATTTACCCCTTTAGAACCCAAGGCAGGCCCGATGGGCGGAGCAGGATTGGCTTGTCCTCCTTTACATTGAAGTTTCACATAGCCGGTAATTTCTTTTGCCATTTTTTAAAAATGTTTTTGGTGATAACGTCCGGGCAAAAACCAAGACTTCCAAATCCCGTCTAACCGGGACAAATTCTTAAAGAACTAATTTGGGCGGCAAAAGTAATTAAATATTATTAGAAAAAGCGCTGTAGTTAAAGAATTTTTGCATTCAATTTATAAAGTCTTATTTATCCAAGTAATCCTGGAAACTGGTTTGCTCCAGCGCTTTGCCGCTGTTTATATCCTCGGCTGTAATTAAACCCTTATTTTCCATAATTCTTTTTCCAACATTATCATATAGAAAGCTCCGGCCCTGTTGTACAAAGCCAAACCCATTGTTAAATGAAAAATAGGCCCATGATTTTGTGGTACTGCCAAATAAATTTTTACTCCATTGAAAAGAATTATCCGGCAAACCTAATTGCCACAGCAGGCTGGAAGGCAAGTCAATCTGAGAACCAATTTTATCTACCACTATACCCGATGTGTCCAATCCACCCCCTAAAAATAATAAGGGTATTTTAAAATCATCCTGCATTTTACCCGTTTCTGGCAAACGATGGCCATGATCGGCGATGATAACCAATATCGTATTCGTCCACCAAGGCTCCTTTTTACTTTGTTGAACAAAATCGTATAAAGTAGAATCTGTATAATGCAATGAATTTAAAAATAAAGATGTGACATCCTTACCGCTTAATACCTGGGGCACGGGCGTTTCAAAAGGTTCGTGGCTACTTAGGGTAAGCCAGGTATAAAAAAATGGCTGGGGTTGTTGGTTCAAATCGATGAGCAATTTTTGCATTACCACCCCGTCGTGTGCGCCCCATTTAGAGTTTTGATCCTGTTTATTAAAATCATTAATGGAAATGAATTTATTAAACCCACCGCCTAATAAATAGGCTTTGATATTCGCAAATTCGAGCTCCCCGCCATAATAAAATGCAGTGTGATATCCGTTTTCAGAGAATTGTAAACTAAGCATAGGGAGCTTAGATGCTTTGCCCGGAATTTTTACAATTGAGGTAAGGGGCTGTGCAGGATAACCACTTAAAACGGCAACTATGCCTTTGTCTGTCCTGTCGCCGGTAGCGTAAATGTTTGAAAAATAAATGCCTTCTTTTTTCAGGGCATTGAACCCAGGTGTAATTTCATGCCCCTCTACCTTCAAGTGTGTAGCTTTTTCTGTAAAGCTTTCCCACACCACAATGATGGTATTTTTTTTAAGGGACGATAATATTTTAGCAGTAGCCTCTTGATGTGAGTACAAATTTTGAACAATTTCAGCAGCTTGTTTTTTACCTAAATATTCAAAAGGATTTTCAGATGATTCAATATTATGATTAACCGAATAAACAAAATTCCAGGGTGCGTTTATTGCTGCCAGGTTTGCAAAATTATTTTGAGAAAAATAAACACTGCTTTGGTTAAGGGGTGACAATTGCAGCCCACCCCTCATTGGTATGATGAATAATCC
>JBDSDN010000019.1:0-23381 GCA_039920545.1 Ferruginibacter sp.
GTAATTTCATAAATATTCAATTTTTACCGGAGGCACTGGAAGGCAGAACATTTTATAATCCCCAAAAAAATGCAAGGGAAGAAGAGCTGCGAAAATTTTTAAAAGAAAGGTGGAAAGAAAAATATGGCTATTAAAAAAGAGAGCGAAACCAGGAAAGGTAGAGAAAGCTTTATCCTTTCGTTTTACGAAAAGGTAATACCGGAGGAAACACTGGGTATTATTTTTACCGAAACGGTTCCACTACTTTTGGGAACATCCTATCTCCTGATCACAGATTTTTAGGAGACCATTTTACTGGATAACCAGGTTTATAAAAATAATGCCATGGAAGTGCACAATTCTATACTTAAAAAAATTTTCCTTATAGGAAAAACATTTTAAGGCGGGGCTTCACCTGTAAAATACCACTCTTGACGAAATGTATGAATGTAAAATAACATTGAATGCAAAAACAAAAGCAGCAGGCATTGCAGCGTTAATGCAACATTAAATGAATACAAATAATAACCCTTTGTGCTATTGAGTTTATGTATTTCTATGTGTAAACTATGTAACTATGTTTCTATGTTGTCTAAAAATAATTACCACATAGGCACAATAGTTACATAGAAAAATATAGAAGAAAGTTTACAACTTATTGTCAATTAAATTAATCGCACAACGGGTAAATAATAATATTTTATGACCCAACTAACCTGGAGTTTCAAAAGTTTTAAGGAACTTTCTGTAACAGAATTATACGAAATATTAAAGCTACGAAATGAAGTTTTTGTTGTAGAACAAAATTGTGTTTACCTGGATACAGATGATAAAGACCAGCAATCTTTTCATCTCTGCGGATGGTTAGGGGACAGACTCGTTTCTTATGTGAGGATTTTACCGCCAGGTGTTTCATATATTGAGTCCAGCATCGGCAGGGTAGTTATTCAACCCGGTTTTAGAAAAAATGGCGCAGGAAAATTATTAATGCAAAAGGCTATTCAAAAAACATATATGCAATTTAACTGCACCGGAATTAGAATTGGCGCCCAGCTCTATTTACTTTCTTTTTATACTAACCTCGGCTTTACACAGACCAGCGATATTTACCTGGAAGATGGAATTTCTCATATAGAAATGCTCCATTCTAAATAATTCAGAAATACACAATATTTAAAAGAAGGTTGCGTTTTTAAATGGTAGCTGGTAAAATAGCTGGCTCATATCCAATTTACTATACAAAGACTAAACTGATTCCTAATGAAATCAACTTTACACAATATAGTTGGTAAACTATTCCTGATTTTTTTGTGCTTCTTTTTTTCCGCAAAATCATTTGCCCAGCATGTTAATTTTGGCGGAGATCATCTCAAGGTAGAAGTTGGTGTAGATTTTGGACCCACATTTTTTCTCGGTGATCTTGGAGGCCACGCCGGTAAAGGGACGACATTTATAAAAGATGTAAACATCCCCCTTACAAAATTAATGAAAGGAGTATTTATTTCCCTTTACCCAAAAGATTGGTGGGGTTTCAGAATGGCTGCACAATACACTTACGTTGAGGGGAGAGATGATATCATTGACACCAAAGGCGTGAACGAATTATGGAGAAAACAACGTAACCTAGATTTTAAAAGCAATATGTGGGAAGCCTATGGTGCAATTGAATTTATGCCTACCATGCTTTTCAAAAAATATACAGATTATAATCCCCGGATCAAGCCCTATGGATTCATCGGACTTGGTGTTTTTCATTTTGATCCCCAGGGTTCGCTTACGGATGCTAATGGCACACAAACATGGTATAAATTACATCCACTAAAAACAGAAGGTGAAGGCTTCCCGGAATATCCTGATAAAAAACCTTATTCGCTAACACAATTAAATCTCCCCCTGGGTGGTGGCTTAAAATTTGCGCTTACAGACAGGATAAATACGGCTGTTGAATTATTATACCGTAAAACTTTTACTGATTATATTGACGATGTTAGTACGACCGTGATAGATCCCAATACATTTTACTCCAACCTTAGCCCCGCAGACGCAGCTATTGCAAGTAAAATTCATGATAAAACTAAAGGGATAGTAACGCCGGGGGTTAATCGCTATCCCCCTGGAACCCAAAGAGGAAATCCTAAAAATAAAGATGCGTATTTTTCTTTTGTAGCAAAAATCGGTATCCAATTGGGCTATAAAAACAGCTCAGAAAGGAATACGGCCCGGCAAACAAGATGTCCGCATTTCTATTAATAGATAATTTACAGTTTTAGTTATGCTCAATTAAAAATAAGTGCATGGTATATAACAGAAGATAACCCCCGGGAAATGCGACATATATTCTTATATGTTGATTGCCCCTGAAACCACAAGACTACCTTCGTTATTATGCCTTGCCTTATTTAATAGACAGTGTGAAAAAGTAAAATCCATGGAATACGAGCCATGGATTTTTGTATAATTAGTTTTGAATAGTTACGCCTTTTTAGTAAAAGCATCTATCCATTCCATTACCCTTACACCATCTTCTGCACTGCACGGATTGTGAGCCTCATCTAAAAAAAAAGTAGTTACTTTTTCGATCATGGGCTGCTGTACATGCATCAGGTCAGGAAATGAAAAGACTTCTTTTTTTAAACCGGTTATCACAGTAATTATATTTGAATTAAAAGCAGAAAAAATTATTTTTCCACGGGTTCCGGTAATTTCTACTTTATCCTCTTCTGCTGCGGGCACCACACTAAAATTCCAGTTGCCTTTGAAAATAATTCCACTGCCAAAAGTTATTTTACCATTTACCATATCGGGCGCATCATAAATCGTGGAGATATTTTTTGCTTCTCCTGTTACGTCTGCAGATGGGCCGAAAAAGTATAACATTAAATCCAGTTGGTGTGGTGCAAGATCATGAAACAAGCCACCACCCGAAGTCTCAGGGTTTACCCTCCAGGCCGTTTTAGGGTCTGCCAAGTCATCTTGTGTTAATGATCTGCGGGCATAGTTCAACTCCACCGTCTTTATATCGCCTATTGCTTTATCTTTCAAAAGTGATACTATTTTTTTAAATTTTGGTTGTTCTCTTCTATAATGGGCTACGGAGAGTTTTACATTTTTCATTTTTGAAAAGTCAGCCATTTCCGCAGAAGAAACAGCATCTATACTCATTGGCTTTTCTACATACACCGGCTTGCCTGCTGCCAGGGACATTAGCGTAAGCTCTTTATGCGATGAGGGTGGTGTAGCAATATAAACTGCATTTACATCAGGGTAATTAATTAATTGGGCTGCGTCATCAAACCATTTTTTCACCCCGTGCCTTTTGGCGTAATCCATTGCTTTGGCCGCATCTCTACGCATGACGGCTGTTAAATACGAATTAGCTATTTTATTAAAAGCAGGCCCGCTTTTAATTTCGGTGACATCACCACAACCAATAATGCCCCAATTTATTTGTTTCATTATTTTGCTTGAGTATTGAAATTGAAAACCACAATTAATTTTTCATTTCCTCCATTACATATTTAGCAGTAAAGCTTCCCTTGATATTTTTCATTTCGTGTGGAGGGCCTTCATAAAGAACAACACCTCCTCCATTGCCCCCTTCAGGACCGATATCAATTATATGATCAGCAACTTTTATCATATCCAGGTTGTGCTCTATAACCAGGACAGTATTACCCCTATCTACCAATTTGTTTAAGACATGCAGCAGGTGCTGTATATCCTGGAAATGCAGCCCTGTAGTGGGTTCATCTAATATATAAATAGTTTTGCCGGTATCCCGTTTTCCAAGTTCCGTTGCAAGTTTTACACGTTGTGCTTCGCCACCACTTAATGTTACAGCGCTTTGCCCAAGAGTGATGTAACCCAAACCTACTTCCTGTAACATTTTTATTTTACGGTAAATAAATGGCACTGCACTAAAAAATTCCACGGCTTCATCTACGGTCATATTCAATACATCGCTGATAGATTTTCCTTTATACCTTATCTCCAGCGTTTCCCTGTTATATCTTTTACCGTTACATTTTTCGCAATGCACATATACATCCGGTAAAAAGTTCATTTCTATCACCCGCATGCCACCGCCTTCGCAAACATCGCACCTGCCGCTTTTGACATTAAAAGAAAAACGCCCGGCATTATACCCTCGTATTTTTGACTCCGGCACTGCCGCATATAGAGTACGGATGTCAGTAAAAAATCCGCAATAAGTGGCAGGGTTACTGCGGGGCGTTCTTCCTATCGGGCTTTGATCTATCTCAATTACCTTATCAATATTTTCTAATCCCTTAATATTATTATAAGGCAATGGTAAGGCTTTTGAATGGTAACAATAACTGCTAAGCAAAGGATAAAGTGTTTCATTTATTAAAGTAGATTTACCACTTCCACTCACGCCGGTTATCAAAATTAATTTACCTAAAGGAAATTTTACAGACACATTTTTCAAATTATGACCGGTGGCACCTTTTAGGTCCAAAAACTTTCCGTTGCCTTTTCGTATTTCTAAGGGCACTGCAATCTTCTTTTTACCACTGAGGTATTGCGCTGTTTCAGAATCAGAAGCCAAAACTTCTGCCGGGGTGCCGGCAATTACAATATGGCCGCCATGCACTCCTGCTTTGGGCCCAATATCAACCAGGTGGTCGGCCGCCAGCATAATATCTTTGTCATGCTCTACAACCAAAACGCTGTTACCGATATCCCGTAAATTTTGCAGGGCAGAAATTAACCGCTGGTTATCTCTCTGATGTAGCCCGATACTGGGTTCATCTAAAATATATGTAATGCCCTGAAGTTGCGACCCTATTTGTGTAGCCAGCCTGATACGCTGATACTCTCCCCCACTCAGGCTTTTTGATGGTCGGTAAAGCGTTAGGTAAGTCAGTCCTACATTTAATAAAAATTGTAACCGCTCTCTTATTTCTTTCAGAATATCTTTTGCAATAATATTCTGTTTGTCGTTTAATTTTTTTTCAGCGCCATTGAACCATTCATACAAAATGTCCAAATCCATTTCACTCAGCTCTGCAATATTTTTATCTGCCACTTTAAACCAGAGGCTTTCTTTTTTTAACCTGGTGCCCCCGCAGGTTTCACAAAGCTTCAACTTCATATATTTTTCTACCCACTCTCGCAGCATTTCTGTGCTTTGTGTGGAAGAGAACCATCTTTTCAGCATCGGAATAATTCCCTCATAGCTTCCTGTATAAAATTCAGGAATCGTTTCTTCGGTTCCTTCTATTTCTAATGTATCAGTAATATTCTTATCACCGTATAAAAGCAAATCCAATTGCTGCGCAGGTAAATCCTTTATAGCTTTGCCTAAATTTATTTTGTTTTTTTTTGCAAAGGCGTCTACTTGTTGGTACACACTTGCATTTCTTTCTTCACCCAAAGGGGCAATGCCACCTTCTTTTACACTTTTGGTTTTGTCTGGCAACAAAGAATCTATATTAATTGCATATATATTTCCCAAGCCCTTACACATGGGGCATGCACCATAAGGAGAGTTAAATGAAAAAGCATTGGGAGAAGGTTCTTCATAACTTATGCCCGTATCAATACACATCAATTGCTTGCTGAATTGAGCGACAGTATTATCATCATTTATTAAGAGGAACATTAGATCCTTCCCCATTTGTAATGTCTTCTGCACACTCTGGCTAAGCCGTAGTTTCATATCATCAGTTACCTGCAACCTATCTACTACTACTTCTATATCATGAATTTTATACCGGTCCACCTGCATGCGTGCTGCCAGGTCCAGCACTTCCCCATCTACTCTCACTTTTAAAAAACCTTTTTTCCTTATGTCTTCAAATAGCTCCCGGTAATGGCCTTTTCTACCACGTACCAAAGGTGCGAGCAAACTTATTTTTTTATTTTTATACTTTTTAAAAATGGTCCGAACAATTTCTTCCTCACTGAATTTCACCATTTTTTTGCCGGTGTTATAACTGAAAGCCTCACCCACCCTTGCATAGAGCAAACGGAGAAAATCATAAATTTCCGTAATGGTTCCCACGGTACTTCGTGGATTTTTGTTGGTGGTTTTTTGTTCTATGGAAATTACGGGGGAGAGTCCTGTAATCTTATCTACATCCGGCCTTTCCATATCGCCCATAAACTGTCGGGCATACGCACTAAAACTTTCCATGTACCTGCGTTGTCCTTCATTATAAATAGTATCGAAAGCCAGTGAAGATTTTCCGCTGCCGCTTACGCCGGTAAATACTACCAGTTTATTTTTCGGAATTGCGATATCAATATTTTTCAGATTGTGCTCCCGTGCACCAAAAACCTCTATAAATTCCTCTCCATTTTTTACAGCAGCTGGCGCCGCTTTTTTTATAGCCATTTTCTAATTCCTTGCTCCAAAGGTACAAACAAAATATGCGGATGAAAGTTTTAAACGCTTTAAAAACTCGGATAACAAATTATTTTAAGTCCTACTTTTCCTGGCGGTCGAAAAAATTATTTTTAAGATGTACGTGTTGCCTGCACTGGATCTTCGACGGAATTTTCAGAATTTAATATAACTTTTAAGAATGTTTATTTGGTGATATAAGTTTTCTCATTATATATTTGCAATAGTTCTTTTAAACATTACTTATCAAGAAAGGTGGAGGGTTATGGCCCGCTGATACCTTGGCAACCTGTTGCAAACCCTGGTTTAAAACAAGGTGCCAATTCCATCCCGATAAAATCGGGAAAGATAAGTCAGATAACAGCCTCCTGATATTCAACATATTTACAGCTCATCTGATTTTATCGGATGAGTTTTTTTGTTTTACCCGGTAAGCATCCCGACTGCATGGTTTAACTCAATACTCTACCGGTAATCAACTCCACTTTTGATAAAAGTTATAAGAATTAAAAATATTTTTTCGCCAGCGCTGGTGCATCACCAACATCGGCGTAAAGTTTATCGTGAGTAACGAAAGGCACTCTTGTACTGTAAAACATTATTAAATAATAAGTCAACCTCTTAGCTCTAAGACCATGTCATTAAAAAAGAATATCCCGGCTTTACCGGAATCAAAAAAACTAACCCTTGGCCTTTTTGGGTTTGGAGTAGTGGGTAAAGGATTGTATGATGTATTACAATCTACACCTGCATTACAGGCTTCCATAAAAAAAATATGCATAAAAAATACTGAAAAAGAAAGGGCAATTGCCCAGGAACACTTTACCACTATTGCGGATGAATTGCTGAATGATGAAAACATAAATGTAATTGTAGAATTAATTGATGATGCTGATGCCGCCTTTGAGATTGTAAAAAAAGCCTTGCAAAAAGGTAAATCTGTTGTTAGTGCCAATAAAAAAATGATAGCCGCTCATTTTGAAGAGTTGCTCTATTTGCAACATGAGTATGAGGCTGCGTTCCTTTATGAAGGCTCCTGTTGTGCAAGTATTCCGATAATAAGGAACCTGGAGGAATATTATGATAATGATTTACTCTCCTCCGTAAAAGGCATTGTAAACGGCAGTACAAATTATATTCTTACTAAAATTTTTGAAGATGGGCTGTCTTTTAAAGACGCATTGCTGAAGGCGCAGCAATTGGGCTTTGCAGAGAGTGATCCGGCACTTGATATTGAAGGGCATGATGCTGCAAATAAACTCTCCATATTATTAGCTCATGCTTTTGGGAACATTGCCAGCCCTGCGCAATTTATTTACAATGGAATTACTGCCATTAACCAATCAGATGCAAACGTGGCCAGGCAAAAAAACTTTAAAATAAAGTTAGTGGCGACCGCCCAAAAAATAAATGACAACCAGTTGGCAGCGTTTGTTTTGCCGCAATTTGTAGCTCCGCAGGATGAGTTAGCAAATGTTTCTAATGAATTTAACGGACTTATTACTGAAAGTAGTTTTGCAGATAAACACTTTTTTAAAGGCAAAGGAGCAGGGGCATATCCAACAGCAGCAGCAGTGCTTAGCGATATTGCAGCCCTCAGGTATAATTATAAATACGAGTATAAAAAGTATCTGCAACAAAATAAATTATTGCTGACCAATAATTTTTACTTGAAAGTTTTTGTGAGTGCCGACAATATCAGTAAAATCGAAAAAAGCCCGTTTGAATGGATTGAAGAATTGCACAACGACTTAAACCATACCTGGATAATTGGAGCTATCCATGCAGAAAAACTGGCGGAACATATTTGGTGGAAAGCACCAGGGGTTTCATTGATACTTTGTCCAAAACCTTTAATTGAAAATATCGATTATAAAATAGTCGGAAAAATGAGTTTAGGCCTGGCGGGTGTATTATAAATTATGCTTTTAAATCAGTAGTTTGCGGCTGTTTAAATAAACCCCCCTGTTTTTGGCGCATTTGTTGAATTTCATGGGGTATTGAAATTTTTAACCATTAAACCTTTTATTATGAAACTGAACATGCAAAATTTTACATTTAAAGGCCTGTATTTGTTCCTCGCTCTTCTCTTTATAAATATTGCCGTTTTTGCGCAGGACAGCACCGTATCATCAACAACAACAACTACTGCCCAGAGTACCACAGAAAAAATCTGGTATACTGAACCCTGGGCCTGGATCGTGGGTGGTATTATTTTGATATTAATAATTGTAGCAGTTACCAGGAGTGGCAGCAGCAGCTCTTCTACAGATAGGGTTACCGTTACTAAAACGGTGGATCGGGATACTGACGTATAACTTTTAAAAAAAGGCGTAAAAGAAAAGCGTTCAATAAATTTGAACGCTTTTCTTTTATAAAAAAGGCGGTTTATCTTTTATTATTCCGTAGTAAAGCGATAAGTAATAAAATAAATACGGCGCCACCTACTACCCATACCCATGGTTGAGCAAACATATTATCATTACCTGATTTGGTGTTCAGATTGATGTCTACTTTTTTATCCTGTGCAATGCTTAGCAAAGACATAAGCATGGAAAGAAAGAAAAATGAAATTGCTTTAAATGGTTTAAAAGTCATCTTTTTCATAATTTAAGTTTTTACAATGTAACTATTAATACTATGCCATTCTTATTTTGTTATTAAATTATATTTGCGTGGGGATAATTTTCTACAGGAAAAACTGCATACGCAACTATTCGATAAAAATTTCAAGAAAAAAAATTTGATCAGGGATAATTTAAAAATGGCTTAGTAGTTGTTTTAAAATAATTAATTATTTTTTAAACTTTAAAAATTACAGTTATGGAAACAAATGAAAAATTAGCAGAAGTATTGAATGATCTGGTAGAAATTAATAATGATAGGATGACGGGTTATGAAAGAGCTGCAAAAGATACAAAGGATATAGATGTTGATCTTCAAAGCATATTTTATAAAATGGCAGACGAGAGCCGAAAATGTAAAGCAGAACTTACAAATGAAATTACCCGGTTGGGAGAAAAACCTGCAGAAGGTACCAGTGGCCTGGGAAAATTACACCGGGCATGGATGGATGTAAAAGCCACCTTTTCCGGGCATGACCGTCAAAGTGCTTTAAATTCATGTGAATTTGGAGAAGATGCGGCTCAAAAAGCGTATAGAGATGCACTTGCGTCTGATGCAGAAATGAATGCAGATACCAGGCAGATAATTACTTCTCAGCAAGCCTCTTTAAAAACATCCCATGATACAATAAAAAAATTGAGAGATGCTCACAGGGCTGTAGATGCATAATAATGCTGAAGATTTTATTTAGAATTTAGAAAAATAATGTAAAACGTTTAACCTATTTTAAAAAAAATGAGTACGGTAAATAAACTAATTATAAGCGTAGTCGTCGCATCAGTAGCAAGTTATCTAGTAGGGATTACAAGGCGTTATCAGAGAGAGAAAATGCTCATGTTGGCCTCTAACGAAGGTTATGAAATAGCACACGACGTTCTTTATCCCGAACGGCAGAAAAAAAACAGGCATCTCCGGTACGGGCCGATATTCCCTCATTAATCTCTTATAAAAGCGGAATTTTACATTCCGCTTTTTTTATTTATTTTTCTCGCCGGGTTCACAATTCTTCTTTAAAAAATTGGTAAACAATGTCGTTAAATGAAGCCAGGTACCTTCACCTTCATTAATGCTATGCGTACGGTTTGGGTAAGCCATAAACTGGAACTGCTTATTATATTTTACGAGGGCATTTAATAACACTTCTGCATTATCATAATGAACATTATCATCTCCGGTGCCATGTATATACAGGAGGTTTCCCTTAAGGCCCTGAACATGCGTAACAGGTGAGCCGTTGATAAAATCTTCCCGGTTTTCCTGGGGCACGCCCATATAACGTTCCTGGTAAATATTATCGTAAAATAATTGATTTGAAACTGCGGAAATGGCAATACCTGTTTTAAATATATCAGGATATTTAAATAATAAATTAAGCGTTGAGGACCCGCCCCCACTCCAGCCCCACACGGCCACCCGGTTTTTATCCATATAGTTTTGTTCTAAAATTTTCTTTGCCCCCATTGCCATATCCCGGATATTGATAACCCCTATTTTACGATATATAGATTTGCGCCAGGGGGCACCCCGCAAAGCTGGTGTTCCCCTGTTATCAATAGCCACCTGCACATACCCATCAGCACTCATACTGCCTTTATATAAAAAATTATTATGATTCCCAAACCTATCATCAATTGTAGTTGCGGCAGGTTCGCCGTATACATAAAAGACAACGGGATATTTTTTTGCAGGGTCAAAATTTGCAGGCTTATTAATCCAGGCATCCAGGGTAACATTATCTTCCGTAGTAACCTGCAAATATTCTACATCAATTGAGGCATCCGTTTTTAAATTGCTATTAATACTTTTTGAAGAATTAAAGGGACGGTTTTCTGGTAAAGTAACCCACTCAGTGAGCGGGGGTGTATTATGATTACTAAAAATATGCCGGGCAACTTTTGCCATCGGGGAAATAAGATATTCATGGGTTCCTTTCTGGCTTGCATTACTGACCAGTTCAGGCTCATCTTTAGGATTATTAATTCGCACCCGGTATAAATATAATTGTGTTGCATTCATTGGCGAAGCGGTAAAATAAATAAAGTTGTTGGCTTCATCAACTGATTTTAAAGTACCAATATCATAATTACCTTTAGTGAGTAGGGTAATAATTTTTCCGTCCCGGCTAATTCTGTAAATATGGCGCCAGCCATCTTTTTCGCTAACCCAAATAAAATCTAGGCCTTTATTCACCCAGTTCCAACCTGCGGGGTTATCCGTATTTAAATCCACCCATGCCTCATCATTCTCAGCCCAGAAAGTGCTGCTGCTTCCGTTTCCGGTATTACAGTAAATTAGTTTGCTTTCCTGCTGTTTACGATCAAGCTGTTGTACAACCAATTCATTGTTTGCACTCCACTCCATCCGAGGTAGGTAGTGCTGCTGCGGATCTCCGGCAATATTCATCCACCTGATAAAACCACTGGACAGGTTTACTACACCTATGCGTACCGGTGAGGGTGACTCCCCTACTTTTGGATACTCCACGGGCACTATCCGGGAATAAATGGAATCCGTTGTGTTCAGCATATAATAATCTCTTATCTTGGTAGCATCTACCTGCCAAAAAGCAATTTGCTTACTATCAGGCCCCCATCTAAACCCGTCCCGGCACCCAAACTCTTCTTCATAAACCCAATCAAAAGTCCCGTTTATTAATTTGCGTGTACCGTCTGCCGTTAGTTTTCGTATTTGCCCGCTTGCAAGGTCTTCTACATAAATATTATGGCCACTTACATAAGCGGCATATTTACTGTCTGGCGAAAATTTAGCAAACATTAGTGATTGTGCTGGCAGGCCTTTGCCAAGTTGGGTAAGTTTATTTGCAGGAATGTTAAGTACCCAATAATCTCCACGTGTATTGTATCGCCAAACCTTGGCAGTATTTGCAAATAACAATAGGTAATTTTTATTGGCGCTGTAATCAAAAGATTGAATTTTAAGGGCTGTACTGCCGGAAGGTGTCAGCTGATTCGCTTTTATGAGTATAGTCTCCGTTTCAGTCCTGGGATCCACCCTAACCAGGTTCCCTTCATTAAACTTTGTATAAGCCAGGCCGTCAGGAGTCCAGTTAAGGTCCCTCGTTTGGGCAACTCCGCACCTGGCAAAAAGCAAACATAGTAGTAAGGCAATTTTGTTTTTCCAATTGATCATATATAGATTTTAAAATTAAAATTAAGTAAATACTATTTCCCCTCATTACCATTAAAGTAAAAAAGAACGATAATTTTACCACTTTATTGAATATCTATGCAAAAAGAAAAACTCAGGCTGGATAAATATTTATGGAGCATACGGCTGTATAAAACCCGCAACCAGGCTGCGGATGCCTGTGATAAAGGAAAGGTAAAGTGTAGGGGAACATCAGCAAAAGCGGCAAAAACTGTAGCTGTGGAAGACGAATATGAAATAAGAACCGAAGGAAAAAAATGGGTGATAAAAGTTACCGGCCTTATAAATCACCGGGTGCAATATGCAGAAGCCATTAATTATTATTCAGATATTACGCCTGCAGAAGAAGAAGAAAGAATTAAATTCCAGGCGGCAGTTTTTCATACTGGTAAGCGCATGAGTAAAGTAGGGAGGCCGACTAAAAAAAATAAAAGAGACCTGGAAGATTTTATGGGGGAGTAATGGCTTATGCATAAGAAAAATCTAAAGGAATATCAGCAATTCTTTTTTTAAATAAATTTGCCACGGCTTTCGCTAAAATACGGTACCGGTGTCTACAAAAGTAAAACGGGCAAGACAGCATCAAAAATTTTGGTGCCTATTCAAAAATTAAAGTTTTATGCAAATTGATATAATATCGGTGGTGCCGGACCTGCTCACTTCTCCCTTTGCACATTCAATAATGAAACGTGCCAGGGATAAAAATTTGCTTACGGTAAATGTGATAAATCTACGGGAGTATACTGCCTATGCCAGGGCACAGGTTGATGACTACCCGTTTGGCGGTGGCGCAGGAATGGTAATAATGCCGGAACCTTTGGTAAATGCAATAGAAAGCCTGCAGCAAAAAACGACCTATGATGAAATCATTTTTTTAACGCCGGATGGAGAAACTTTTAATCAGCAAATGGCAAACCGCCTGTCGCTCTGTAGTAATATATTGCTGATTTGTGGGCATTATAAAGGTATTGACCAGAGAGTGAGAGATCATTTTATTACGAAAGAAATATCTATCGGGGATTACGTATTAAGTGGTGGCGAACTGGCGGCAGCCGTACTTACAGATGCTATCGGCCGCCTGCTGCCAGGTGTTTTAAATGATGAGACTTCTGCACTTACAGATTCTTTCCAGGATAATTTACTGGCACCCCCGGTGTATACCCGTCCTGAAAATTTCAGAGGATGGAAAATACCTGAAGTTTTAAAAAGTGGCAACCACAAACTAATAGAAGAATGGCGGCATGAACAGGCCTTGCAAAGGACACAACAAAAAAGGCCGGATATTCTGAAACATGATTAATTATTTGTGCCCCCTTCAAATATAAAGAGGGCACAAATACTTTAGTTTTCTTTTTTTATACCTATCACTGGCAAAGCTTTTTCTTTTATTGCCTGGTTAAACTTTACCAGGTCCTCCTCTATTATTTTTTTAAGTTTGTTTAACTGTACATCTGCCTGGGTAGATAACTCTGTATATGCTTCTTTTACCTGTTTAGCCGGAGCACTATTACCACTTGCGGCAAAATCATAAAGGCCGGAAATTTTATCATCCAGCCGGATAGGAAAATTCAGTACATCCTGGCCACTTTTTGCCTTGGTTTGGTGTAAGGCCTCTTCAATTAAAGTCATTTGCTTGTTAATGGTATCTGCCTGTTGCTTTATTTCCTTAGGTATACTTTTTCCCTGCAGTTCTACAAAATCATTGATCTGTTTGCGGATATCTTTGATATTTTTTATGGCTTTCTGTGTTTCAGAAAATTTGTCCCTGATTGTAATTAAAAAATTAAACTGCTCTTCATAATCCTGTGCCGATAATTTATATACCGGGTTTTCTTTTATGGTAAAACTGCCCTCCGCAGAATCTTTCGCAGACTTTATTTTATAAAAATATTTTCCCGGTGCGGCTTTGGGCCCGGGTATGGTGCCATGCCACAAAATAAGCCCTTCCACTTTTTCGGCCGGTGCATAATTCATGTTCCAGACAAACCGGTTCATCCCTTTGGCAACTTCTATTTTGTCTTCTTTTTCTTTTGCAGTAGTTGAAAATGATTTTACCAGTTTTCTATTTTTATCTAATATCTCAATCGAAACTTTGGGAGAATCTTCTACATTTTTTAAAAAGTATTTTATAACGGTACCGTTGGAAGGGTTAAAACCTGCATTTTTAGCAGCGGTATTTTCAACACCATCATATCTATAAGCATCATTAACATTAAATACAAAAAGATTTTTGTCCAGCAGGCCATTTTCTTTTTGCTGAATAACACTTAAATCGTCTAACACCCAAAATGCACGACCCTGAGTGGCTACAATTAAATCATTTTCTTTTATGGTCAAATCAGTGATAGGTACCACCGGTAAATTCATTTGAAATGGTTTCCAATTGGCGCCATCATCGTAACTTATATACATACCATACTCGGTACCGCAATATAACAAGCCGGGTCTTCTTTTATCAGCACGCAGGCATCTTGCAAAGTGATTGGCCGCAATTCCAGTAGTAATTTTTACCCAGGTTTTTCCATAGTCTGTTGTTTTAAAAACGTAGGGCGTAAAATCATCTTCTTTATACTTGGTGCCAACAAAATAGGCTTTACCTTTTACGAAAGGATCAGTTTCCACACAGTTCCACATCATCCATTTACCTGCGGCAGTCGGCGTAACATTATCCCAATTCTGGCCCCCGTTTTTACTTACGTGAATCAAACCGTCATCACTCCCTGTCCAGAGCAAATCTTTTTCCAAGGATGATTCCGTCATGGTAAAAATGGTGCAATATACTTCTACGCCGGTGTTGTCTTTGGTAATAGCGCCACCACTGCTGCGCTGCCTTATTTTGTCATTTGTAGTGAGGTCGCCGCTTAAAGCCGTCCAGGAAGCACCTTCATTTTCACTTGCAAACAATACATTACCGGCCGCATATAATTTTTTAGGATTGTTGGGAGAAAAAAATAACGGGAAGTTCCATTGAAAACGGTATTTAGAAACATCAGCCCCGCCACCCAGTGGGTCATCAGGCCATACACTTACCGCCCTGTTTTCGTCTGTTGTATGGTTATAACGGGACAGGTAACCTCCGTAATTACCACCGTAAACTATGTCGGGGTTCAGCGGATCAGCCACCACATATCCACTCTCAGCACCGGCAGTAGGAGACCAATCTCCCTGGTTAATATCCCCACCGTTGCTCCTGGATAAAATTCTTACGGTAGAGTTATCCTGCTGGGCGCCCAGAATACGGTAAGGAAAATGATTATCGGTACTTACCCGGTAGAACTGGGCCGTGGGTTGGTTTTGATAAGTGCTCCAGTTGTTACCTCCATCAAAACTTACCTGTGCCCCGCCATCATCTCCAATAATCATGCGGTTCCCATCCTCAGGATCAATCCATAAATCGTGATGGTCGCCATGCGGGGTATTTATATTTTTAAAAGTTTTTCCGCCATCGGTGCTTTTTAAAAAATTTACATTAAGGGCATATACATTGTTGTCATTTTTAGGATCTACAAAAATCTTACTGTAGTACCAGGCCCTTTGCCGGATATTATTATCACTGCTTTGCAATACCCAGCTTTCGCCGCCGTCGGTACTAACAAATAAACCGCCGGTAGCATTTTCAATCAGCGCATATATTTTATCTGTATTGGAGGGGCTAACGGTAACGCCTACTATACCCCAAAGTCCTTTAGGCATTCCTTTAGCAGCAGAAATATTTTTCCAGGTTTCGCCCCCGTCAATACTTTTCCAAAGGCCCCCACCATCGCCACCACTTTCCAGGCTATAGGCTGTTCTTTGAATGCGCCAGGTACCTGCATAGAGTACTCCAGGGTTCCCCGGCTCCATCATTAAATCACTGCAGCCGGTTTGATTATTTACAAACAATACTTTTTTCCAGGTTTTACCGCCATCTATGGTTTTAAAAATTCCCCGGTCTATGCTGGGCCCAAAAAGATGACCAATGGCAGCTACCCAAACTATATCAGGATTTTTTGGGTGTATAATAATCCTGATAATGTGGCGGGTATCCTTCAACCCCAGGCTCCGCCAGCTTCTACCAGCATCATCGCTCCGCCAAATACCAAAACCTTCACTAACATTTCCCCTTAAGGTACTTTCCCCCTGGCCGGTGTACAGCACCGTATTGTCACTGGGAGCTACTGCCACACACCCAATAGAGCCACCAAAATATTTATCAGAAATATTTTTCCAGTTACTTCCCCCATCTATAGTTTTCCAGACGCCACCGCCGGTACTCCCAAAATAAAAAGTGTTTTTTTGTTTTGCATCACCGGCTACTGCGCCACTCCTTCCCCCACGGAAAGGCCCTACCAAGCGGTATTTTTCTTTACTGAATAGTACACTGTCCGAACTCATGGAGGCCGGTTGCATTTTTTTCTGGGAGAATGATACCAATGTAAAAGCGCCGGAAATTAAAAGTAAAAATAGTTTTTTCATTATAAATTTTATTAAGTGAGCTGTATGGAATTTAAAAGATATACAATTAAAAAATGGTTGCAGGAAAAAGATAAACATTATTTAATCCTACAATTTAAATCGTTCTGCTTTACCAAAATAAAATAGATTTTGTGGCTGTCATCTTCTAATATCTTGTTCAACAGATGCCCGGGCTATCCGCTATACCTTCACCGCCATTGGCGGTGTCGGTGCCGCTCCTATCCCGCAGCTTTTCAGCAGTAACTATTTTATGGGCAAAAGAAAATTCTGTATGTAATAATTCCCGTAATAGACATGCAGTGACGAGTAAAATATTATTTGTTTTTCATACTCATCAAATTTAGATATTACTTTGTAAAATCGGCTAAACAAATTAAGGATTAAAACAGATGCATACATTTTCAATAAAAGGAAATATTGTACAAATACAGGAAAAGAAAATTTTTTATGGAGAAGTAATCGTAAAAAATGGAAAGATTTTATCAATAGTTAAGTTAAACCCAACCGCAGGTGAAGGAAATGGAGGAGGCTATATTCTTCCTGGTTTTATTGACAGTCATGTGCATATAGAGAGCAGTATGTTGGTACCATCAGAATTTGCAAAACTAGCAGTAGTGCACGGCACTACCGGTACTATAAGTGATCCGCATGAGATCGCCAACGTGTGCGGGATGGCAGGCGTAAAATATATGATTGACAATGGTAACACCGTACCTTTTAAATTTCATTTCGGAGCTCCGAGTTGTGTACCGGCTACACTTTTTGAAACAGCAGGTGCAGCTTTAAATGCAAAAGAAGTAGAGAAATTATTAGGCCGTCCGGAAATTAAATATTTGAGTGAAATGATGAACTTCCCCGGGGTGCTGCAGGGAGATGATGAAGTAATAGCGAAAATTTCGGCGGCTAAAAAATATCGTAAACCTGTAGATGGTCATGCCCCCGGCCTGCGGGGAGAAACGGCTAAAAAATATATTAAGGCAGGAATTAGTACAGACCATGAATGTTTTACCGCAGAAGAAGCCCTGGACAAGCTGCAATATGGAATGAAAATATTAATAAGGGAGGGCAGCGCTGCTAAAAACTTTGAGGCACTGGTAGAGCTTCTGCATGAGCACTATGAAAACATGATGTTTTGCAGTGATGATAAACACCCTGATAGTTTGGAGGATGGACATATTAATTTATTATGTGCCAGGGCCATTGCCAAAGGTGTAGATGTTTTTAAAGTTTTATTGGCAGCCTGTATAAACCCCGTGCTGCATTATAAAATGAACAATGGCATTTTAAATGTAAATGATCCTGCCGATTTTATTGTAGTAGAAGATCTCAAAAAATTTAAAGTTATACAAACCTATATTGATGGGGAATTAGTTGCAGAAAAAGGAGTGACAAGAATCCAAACTGCACCCGCTGATATTTTGAACAATTTTAATTGTGACGAAAAAATTTTAAAGGATTTTACCATACCCTATAGCGAAGGGTTGACAATAGAAGTTATTGAAGCCCTCGATGGACAACTAATAACTAATAAAATAGAGCAAACACCTACAGTTAAAAGCGGGGAAATAGTCAGTGACATAGAAAATGATATTTTAAAAATAGTCGTCGTTAACCGCTATAACACTGCACCTGTAGCTAAGGGCTTTATTAAAAATTTCGGGTTTACCTCCGGGGCTATTGCTTCTTCGGTGGCACATGACAGTCACAACATAATTGCAACAGGTGTCACTGATGCTGATATTTGTAAGGCCGTTAATTTAGTAATTAAAGAAAAGGGCGGCATCGCATTAGTCAGTTCTGATTCAGAACTGGTATTGGCTCTTCCCATTGCCGGGTTAATGAGTAATGATGATGGTTATGCAGTTTCAGCAAAATATACTGCCATTGATAAAAAGGCAAAAGAGTTGGGGAGCAAACTTTCAGCACCTTTCATGACATTATCCTTTATGGCTTTATTGGTTATTCCGCATTTAAAATTAAGCGATAAAGGATTATTTGATGGAGACACTTTTAATCTCCGGGAATAATCGTTCTGCTGATGGACGGAAAAATATAAGGTAGAACAGTTTTTGAAAAACATTTAATATATACCCCCGTTTACAGCAAAAATAATTTAGTAAAATCAATATTTTGCGGAGACAACATTCATTGCTACACTGTCGGTGCCTTTAGGGGAAAAATATTTTGATTTAAAGTTTTTTCTTTCTCCGGGGTGTACGGTTTCATACACTACTTCATGATCTTCTTCCAGTAAAGTTCTGGTTTTACTGTAAAAAGAAAGTTTAATATCGACGTCCTTAAAAGATACAATTTTAGCATTATTAGCAATCGTGCCTTTTACAACTGTCTGTCCCAATAAATTTTTTTTATAATTGCCGGATGCAAATAGAAACTTTGCAGGGCTTTTTTGTTCAGTTTCTGCCAGGGTTTCTTTTGATTTTTCGTATTTAGTATCAGATAATATTTCGTATTGATGCCCTGGCTTACATGATAAGGCAATAATTGAAAAAGAAGTACATAATATGAAAATCAATCTCATAATAAATAATAGTTTCATTGTAAAAGGGTAATCAAAAATAAAGGATACTGCACGATTTTAGTATAGATTTGTCTGGAGCAAAGGAATTTAACTTATTGTATTTGAGTTTATTTTTCAGTTCATTTAACTGGATAAATAACATGAAGAGGGAATCAATTAATAAAATAGAAAAAAAATGATAATGAAATGAAGTTGAATATCTAAAATCTAAAAAGATGGTACACAATTTAAGCAAACAACATTCGTTGATAAGTAACTGGGTAAGCGAACTAAGAAATGTAGATATTCAACTGGACCGGATGCGGTTTAGAAGAAACCTGGAAAGAATTGCAGAAGTGATGGGTTATGAAATAAGTAAGCATTTAGAAACTGAGGAACAGGAAATAACAACACCAATGGGCACGGCTACCTGTAGAATGCTGAAGGAGCAACCAGTACTGGCCACAATATTACGGGCTGGCCTGGCAATGCATAATGGCCTGCTGAATTTTTATGACCGGGCAGATAATGCTTTTTTGAGTGCATACAGAAAACATAAACCCGATGGATCTTTTGAAATAAGGCTTGAATACATGAGCTGCCCGGAAATTGATGGCAGGGTAGTAATTATAAGTGATCCTATGCTTGCAACCGGTTCATCCCTGGTAAAAGCTATTCAGTATTTAAAGGAAGAGGGAGAAATTAAAGAATTACATATAGTGTGTGCTATAGCATGTAGTGTGGGAATTGAGTTTGTATTACGGGCTGAGCCCAGGGCTATTATATGGTGTGGTGATATTGATGAAGAACTTACAGCCAAAGGTTATATCGTTCCCGGCCTAGGAGATGCCGGGGATTTAGCCTACGGCGCTAAAATGCAGGGATGATAAAAAAAGTGTGAAGAAAAAATCTGCCGGGTATTTCATTTTAGCAAAATAAATTTTTATAAGAATTATTAATAATCAGTTAAATTTTCTTCAACCGGCATTCATAGTTTAGGAAGATGCAGCATTTTATTTCATTTACTTATCTTTATCACTTACAATCTGTTTCGAATGAGAAAATGTATTCTGGCCCTTTGTATTCTGTTATTTTCCGGTACCCTAAAAGCGCAGGATCCGCATTTTTCTCAATTTTTTGCTTCACCCCTTACATTAAATCCTGCATTTACAGGTAAGTTTGATGGGCTATGGAGATTAGCGGCCAACCACAGAGACCAATGGCCTTCTATTCCTAAAGCCTATGTAACATCAAGCGCTTCCATAGATTTTCCAGTGTTAACTTCCCGTATCCCTGAGTTTGATATTTTTGGATTGGGTATTTCCGGCGTCTCTGATGCCAGCGCCAATAATCAACTGAAATTAAATTATGGTTCGGTTTCTCTGTCGTATCATAAAGCTATTGATGAAGATGGATACAATACTATTGGTGCAGGGTTCCAGGGCACATACTCAAGTTTGGTTTTAGATGTGAGCAAATTATTATTTGAAGATAATCTCACTCAGAATGGTTTTGATCCGGTTGCCAGGCCAACAGGTGAAACATTTAATAACGGTACCAATCAGAATTATTTAGATGTAAATGCGGGCTTGCTATATTCCGGCTCTACTGATGGCTCCAATAATTATTATGTAGGTGTTTCCATGTACCATATAAACAGGCCTAAAGTTAGTTTTAAAGATAAAAATTGGTACTTAAACGGAAGAGTTACTATCCATGCAGGGGGGACTATACCTGTATCAAACGTAGTTTCCATTAATGCCTCCGCCATTCACCAGATACAAAATAAAGCGAGTGAAACAACTTTTGGAGGGGCGGTGGAATTGAATGCAAATAAGGACGTTACAAATCCCACCAACGTATATTTAGGTTCGTGGATTAGATTAAATGATGCTTTAATACCGTACATAGGCCTGGAGTTTGGAAGCCTGCGGATCGGGGCCAGCTACGATGTAAATGTGAGTAAGCTAAAAGCGGCTACCGGTAACCGTGGAGGCTCAGAATTTTCTTTAATTTATATAAAACGCCCTGCGGGAAATAAAGGAATTCCCTGCCCGAAATTTTAATTGTATCCTTACTGTCCTTCAAATCCCTGAACTTATTTTTTAGTAAAAATATCCACGCTGGATTAGTGTCATGTTTTAGCCTGAACATTTCGGAAATTATTAGAAGACTATTTTTCCCTGAGTAGATTACAATAAAACTTTTCCCTAAATGCTGATGCCCTTAACCTCATTTATTTGGCTGGCCACTCACAAATTTGTTTGCTTTAAGATAGAATCTATAAGGTAGTAATGAATCATCCCCCGCACTATGTACCCCTATCCTTTTACTACTCCCAATTTCTGCGTCCGTCAAAATCATTTTTTTATCTCCATAAACAGATATTATATTTTCTAACAACAAGACTCCTGAATATTTTTTATTTATTCCCAAAGCTTTGGCCACATTACCAGGGCCCCGGGTAAGGGTATAGTCCAATGTTTTCTTACCGGTTCTATTAAGCATTGAAGATAAACCCTCCAGTGGTTCAATGGCACGAATTAAAATTGCATCAGGAATTTCTTTTTTATTAGTAATAACATTTAGCATTTGATGCATGCCGTAACAGATATAAACATACGCTGTGCCCGGGGCTGCATACATATGTTCGTTACGGGCACTACGTCGGCCCTGGTAAGCGTGAGATGCTTTGTCAATAAAGGCTATATAAGCTTCAGTCTCTACTATCCGGCCACTGGTAATAACATTATCAATATTAGTAACTACAATTTTACCTATTAGTTCTTTTGCTACCAATACCACATCCTGGCGGTCGTAAAATGGTAAGCCTAATTTGTTCATAAGCAGTTTTATGCAAAAATAATGAGTGTGCGGGAGTAATTATTGTTATCTATCTTTAGACCATTATTTTTTTGTTATACAGCCTATGCTTAAAGAAATCATAATATCCATCCAATCCTTTTTTGATGCCCACCGGTTTATTGTAAAAAACCGGCTGTGGAAATGGATAATGATTCCGGGAATTATTTACACTATACTCTTTATTGCAGGTTTTTATTTTTTTTGGGTCTCCAGCAACAGTGCCATTGAATTCATTTTATTAAAAACCGGTGTTAAGAACTGGCTGGATAAAATGCAAGATAGCTGGCTGAGTTTCTTTTTTATTGTGGGGCAGATAATTTTAAGACTAGTGATATTGTTATTTTACTTTTCCCTATTTAAATTTATATTCCTGGTTATTGGTTCCCCGGTCTTTGCTTACTTAAGTGAAAAAACAGAAAGCATAATAGAGGGGAAGGATTTTCCGTTTAATTTCCGCCAACTTCTAAAAGATATTGGGAGAGGGGTACGGATTGCTTTGAGAAATATATTATGGCAAACTGTTTATATCATCACAATTTTAATATTATCATTCATTCCTTTGTTTGGATGGATAGCTCCACTGGTAGCCTTATTGATTGAATGTTATTATTTTGGCTTTTCTATGCTGGATTATAGCAGCGAAAGAAACAAATTAACCGCCCCTGAAAGCATAGATTTTATCGGGCGGCATAAAGGACTGGCAATCGGTAACGGCCTTGTATTTTATATAATGCATATCATACCCTTTATTGGATGGCTGTTTGCACCAAGTTATGCGGTAATAGCTGCAACACTGAGTTTAATAACTGCCAAAAAAAATCATGTAATTGTCTAGTTCAGTTAAGACCACTGTTTATTTAATTCCCTGTGAACTGGCAGAGGAAGCTATTGAAACCATCCCGGCATATGTAATAGAGGCAGTAAAAAAATGCCAGGTTATCTTTGCAGAAAATGAAAGATCGGCCCGCCGCTTTCTAAAAAGAATGGATAGAGCAATTATAATTGATAAGTTCGAATGGTTTGCTATTCATAAAACAGAAGAAAACCAGCTGGAGCATTTCATTCAAAAAATAAAAGAGGAAAAAAATATAGCTATTATAAGTGAAGCAGGTTGCCCAGGTATTGCAGATCCTGGTCAGTTGCTTGTTAATACTGCCCAAGCGCTCAAGTGTAATGTTAAACCTATGGTAGGCCCCAGCTCCATTTTACTAGCCTTAATGGCGAGCGGCATGAACGGGCAGCAGTTTGAGTTTGTGGGCTATTTGCCCATTGATAACCTGGAGAGAATAAAAAAAATAAAGGAACTGGAAACTGCCTCTTTAAAACATAACAGTACAAAAATTTTCATTGAAACACCATATCGCAATAATCAACTGCTGGAGGCTTTACTAAAAACCTGCA
>JBDSDN010000020.1:0-3864 GCA_039920545.1 Ferruginibacter sp.
ATTAATAAAGCAATTGCTGCACCGATGAGCTTGGGCTCTTTTAAAATTCCGCTGAGACTCTGGCCTTGGTCTGTTATCCACGTATAATTTGCCCATACAATCCCCGTAGTATAGCCCAAAATCCCCAGGAAACAACCCACAGCGGCAAATTGATTTGCAAAAATATCGTTGCGTAAATTAAAGCCCCTTAAGTATTTAAGACTGTACACAAAACTTACCCCAAAAAGTATCATCATGGCAAACCACATAGACACATGAAAATAAAGATTGCGGATGGTTTCATTCAGTATAAACAGGTGGGGCACATCAAGTAAAAAGCCGCCTACAATGGTATAAACCAATAAAATGAAGGACAATATTTTCCACCAGCCTTTTTGCACTAATACTGTGAAGTTTAATGAGGCGCAAAGTTATGGGAAACTGTGAGATTATGCTTCCTGAATTTTATAATCGTGAGGTAACAGGCAGTGAAATTTTTTAAGCCTCTTGGCGGCCTTACAAATATTTATTAAAAGAAATACTTGCTATAACTGTGGCACAATGAATTAATAGCTGATTGGCAGCCTGATAGCAGTTAACCTTGGGCGGAGGGACTTGTTGCGGACAGCCGCAACTGTTGTTGATTATTGGATAGGGCCGAATGCCCCAAAGTTTTTAGCCGTTAAACTTGCCTGTTTAATCCTTCCACAAATACGGGAATAAAATGACGGCCATTACAAGTACCAATAAATCCAGGCCTGCAATAAGGCCCGCTAATTGCCAGACGGCACCTTGCCGGAAAACTTCGGCAAAAGCAGCTTTGCTCAGCCGCATTAATAAAAGTAACTGGGGTAATATTATCGGAAAACCCAGGATAGCAATAAGTGCTGCATTTTGCTGGGCCTTGGCTGCAATTGCACTCATTAAAGTAAATACCAGGCTTATACTGGTGCCACCCAATATAACGATGCCGGTGAAACGAAGGCTATCGGAAACGGGGTTATTTAAAAAAATAAAAAACAACAGTAAACTAATCAGGCTCATGAAAAGCATGAGTACAGCATTAAATAAAAGCTTGGCAATTATAAATTCTACCGGCGAAGTGATAGAATAAAAATACAGCATCCGGCCCCGGCTTTCGTGTAAAAAACTTTTGGCAACCGTGTTTACGCACACAAATAATTGTATTACCCAGAATAAACTATTCCACACGCTGGCTTCCGGATTATCTGGCAGGGAAAGATATAAAACAAATATAGTGGAAGCTATATATAAGAGTATACCATAGAAAGTATGCTGCTGCCTCAGTTCCAGTAAAATATCTTTTTTTAATAAAGCAGCGATGTGTTTTATCATGAGTGTAAAGTAAAAGTATTTTTATTTTGGGAATAAAGTAGTGTAATGGCTGTTTGTAATTGTCAGAGATTTTGAATTATATCCAATTTTTTGGGGGCTGTTATTGCAGAATGTAATAATTTTACAATCAACACAGACTAACATAATTGCGCAATTCCCTCATTATATTCTTATTAATCTTATTTTCTGCCAGTCAGTTGGGAAATTTATTTGTGCTTAATTACCAGCAAAATAAAATAAAAAAGCAGGTGAAGGAACAGATAAAAAAGCTGTTACCTGAATCGTCTTTACATGTTATTGCCGTAGATGAGAATGGGGCTTTAATTGAATGGGAAGAATATGGGAGGGAATTTAAACTGCATGGCGTATTATACGATGTGGCCCGGATAAAAACTGTAAATGGAAAAACCTTTCTATACTGTATTGAGGATAAAAAAGAGGGAGAGATTTACCAGGAATATGCGAAAGCGATAAAATCTGCAGCTGATAACAATGGAAGCAGTAAAAGCGGGAAGGCAAATTTTAAATTTCAACCAAGTGATTTTTACTTTTTTAATGTTACCCAAAAAATATCAACAATAAATTTTATTGCCAGCAACAGCTATTCATTTTTCGTTTCTTCCCTGGCTTCTTCTGTAAAAGAAGTAAATGGCCCACCTCCACGGGCTTAAAGTTTTCTCCCTGACATACCTGATTATTTTTATTCACAAAGCTGCCATGCATATCCGCAGGCGGCTCAACATTCTATATATAACATCATGAAAAATAAAATTGTATTTACCATTATAACCATGGTGCTGTCAAATAGTGCTTTTGCACAAAATATTTTGAAAGGAAAGGTTTATGATGCTTCTAATAATAACCCCTTATTTGGTGCTACTATCAGTTATTCCAGCAAGGGCGCCACCTCCACTGCCAAAGACGGAACTTTTTCGCTACGTTGCGAAAAAGCCGGGACCTTAATTGTTTCATTTATAGGTTACGAATCTTACAGGGAAACAGTTCAGAGCTGTAATGATGAAATTAATATAGGCCTGGTAGCAGCAAACAAAAATTTAGATGAAGTAGAAATTACCGCTACTTCAAATAATAACAAATTACTTTTATATCAACCGCTTTCTATTACTAAACTATCACCGGTAGAATTAAAGAGAGGAACCGGATTATTTATGGACGATGCTATAAATGGAAATGTGCCCGGCGTTACAATGAACAGGAGGGCAGTTTCGTCTGGCCAGCAATTTAATATACGTGGATATGGCAATGGCGCCAGAGGTACAAGAGGAGTAAGCAGTAATTTTGACGGGCAGGGGTACAAAGTTTACTTAAACGGCATACCAGTTACCGATGCTGAAGGCATTACTACATTGGATGATATTGATTTTGGATCAATCGGAAATGTAGAAGTGGTGAAAGGCCCGGCAGGCACACTATACGGCCTTGCCATAGCAGGGGTTGTAAATTTAAAAACCATCAAACCGGAAAAAGAAAAAACTTCTATTGGCCAGGATGTATTGTTTGGCAATTATGGTTTGCAACGCTACACCACGCATTTTACCATGGGTGGCGATCATTCGTCGCTGTTGCTAAATTATGGACATCAAAAATCAGATGGATTTACCATTCATAATGCCTCAAAAAAAGATTTTGTAAATGTGGCCGGCGATTTTCAGCCAAATGCAAGGCAAAATGTTTCTGCCTATTTTGGCTACAGCAACAGTTATGATGAAAGAAGCGGTGAGCTTACTATTGCACAATACAATGCAGGTGATTATTCCGGAAATATCGATTATATAAAAAATAACGGGCATAGTAATGTTATTAGTTTCAGGGGTGGCCTTAGCCATACCTATAACTTTAATGAACATTTTACAAATACCAGTACGGTGTTTGGCACCGGCTTTACAAGTAATGCAAGTTCTGCCGGCGGCTGGACGGATAAGGACGCCGTCAATTATGGGCTGCGTTCTACCTTTGATACAAAGTTTAATTTAAGAAAAGGGGCAGGTTTGAGCGGCATCACAGGTGTAGAAACGCAACGCCAAAATGCACAAACAATAGGATATAATACAAAACAAAGCCCATTTGATCCTGTTACTAGCCCTACCAATCCATGGGTGGTTGGAAGACCTTATTTTATTATAAATGCGGCCACTTCTAATAACGCTACTATTACCGGAACTACCTCTGTGTTTACAGAGTGGACCCTGGCTTTGCCAAAAGATTTTTCTGTAACAGCTGGTGTTGGTGTAAGCAATATGAAAATAAAATTAGATGACCGTTTTAATCCTGCAACCGTTACCCGGCCGTCTCACTATGATACCACTTACAAAAACATGGTATCCCCGCATGTAGCTGTCAATAAAGTTTTCAGCAAGCAATTCTCTTTTTATGCTTCTTACAGCAAAGCATATAAAGCGCCGGTAAGTTCTTACTTTTTTATAACAACTCCATCTGCCACACCGCCGGTTACCAGCAGGGTAAATGCAGATTTAAAACCAGAGATCGGCAACCAGTTTGAGATTGGTA
>JBDSDN010000021.1:0-6622 GCA_039920545.1 Ferruginibacter sp.
TTTTCGCTGATGCAGCCAATGCCCAAAGCTATTGAAAGCTGTAAATTACTGGCTGAAACCTACGATACATATATTCTTTCAACGTCTCCCTGGGAAAACGCCACTGCCGGGCATGATAAATTAGCCTGGGTAAAAAAATATTTAGGTAAAGAGGCTTATAAGCGTTTGATACTTTCGCATCATAAACATTTAAATGCAGGTGATTACCTGATTGATGATCGCCCTGCACACAATGGCTCAGATAAATTTACAGGTGAGTTTATTCATTTTGGCTCAGCTAAATTTCCAGATTGGGACAGCGTTATAAACTATTTAATAAAATAATCTTTATTTTAGTTTCTCAGCTTTCATCACCCCATTCTCATTAATTCCTTTTCGAAAAAATAATATTTGCACCCACACGGAGAACGGCTGCGCCAGCGAGGCATTTTTCCGGCAGGGCTTTAATCGCAATGGCTCTCTCTGGGCATCTTTCCTACTAATGATTAATGGCTATGCCATATTTATTGGCAGCGATTCCGGTTATGATACCCATTTTAAAAAGATCGGTGATGCCTATGGCCCCTTTGATATCGCCCTGCTGGAATGCGGACAGTACAATACTGCCTGGCCCATCCGTCATTCCATGCCCGAAGAATTAATTACAGAAGGAAAAGAATTGAAAGCAAATGTAGTGATGCCGCTGCATTGGGGAAAGTTTGACCTGCCTTTCATGAATGGGATGAACCTGTTAAGCGCTTTCTAAAAGCCGCAGAGGAAGCTCAGATTAATTTCACCACACCCTTGATTGGTGAGCCGGTTGTTTTAGATAAATGCTATCCGAAAATAAACTGGTGGGCTTAAAAGTTTGTCGGTCTAAACTGTTTTTCTACATCATTATCTGTTACTCCTAAAATAATTTTCCAGTTATATATTTTAGAACGCCTGCTGCATGCCGGGCGTGCACCTGGTTACAAGCACTTCTTTCCGGAGGCTGAATAGGAATAAAAAAATTTGTTAATCCCCGTTTCCTGATTTTTCCTTTACGACTTTTCTTAGTCACAACCATCGTATTTTAATTCTGCCATACCTCATCAACTTTATCTATGAAAAACATTTTACCCATTTTATTTTCAGGCACCCTGGTAATTATTACATCCTCTTATACCACAAAAGATAGCCCGGCTGAAATTGCCAAGCAATTGATTTACCCGGTTACGGGAACTAAGTCTAACGTTGGCAGTGTCTGGGGCGATGAACGGGATGGCGGCAAACGAAAACATGAGGGCATAGATATTTTCGCCGCTAAAGGCACCGCCGTGGTGGCTATCAGTGATGGCGTGATAGACTTGGTGGGCAATGATGATATTGGCGGTAATAACATCACGCTACAGCCCCATGATTACGAATGGAATGCTTATTATGCTCATTTGGATAAGGTATATGTAACTGCCGGGCAGCAGGTTAAGAAAGGCCAGTTGATCGGCACCGTGGGCAATACCGGGAACGCAAAAACTACCCCGCCGCATCTTCACTTTGGAATTTATACAACGAATGGTGCCATCGATCCTTTGCCCTACGTAAAGACGGCTCCACGTTTAACCGGTCCCGTTACTGTGAGCCCGGAGGAAACGGCCCGAAATAAACCAGCACCTTCTTCCCCCACAGGTACAATTGGTAAAAGGACGACCCCAGCCCGCCGCCGAACCGACAGCCCAACCGGCAGTATCGTAAAAAATGCAGCGTTGCAGGTACTTACAGGTTTCTTAAACAAGAAGATCCGATTCTGATGAAGGTGCACAGGGGGGAGTACCGGGCACCGGAATATTCGTTTCGATTTTTGTTTATTAAATTATCCCGCATTACATTCGTAATAGTTTAATCCCAGGCTCCCGGCAAATTTTATTAATCCCTTAATGTCAATATTTTGAAAGCGATCAAATTCCTCCTGCTGTATGCGGTTATTTTTATGCTGGCTTCCTGTAAGAAAGACCCCGCGAGTGCCACAGTACGGTATGAATTTACCGCCACCAGTTCTGCCACTTATCTCCTTAAATTTGCTGTGAATAATAATTCTGAATTGAGCGAAACGATCACAGGTACTACCTGGACCAAGACTGTCTCAATGACCCGTGCCGGGGGCACAGCACCCACTATTGCCAGGCTCACCGTTTATCCTCCTGCCACCTGGGTGGGAACTTCCAATAACGCCACAGTAACTTTAAAGATTTTTGTTAACGACACACAAGAGGCCATTACAACTTCTATGCTGTCTGGCGCTGATTTGAATGCTGGTGTTTTCACGATTGCCTCATTTTAATCAATAGAATTGTCATGATGAACACAAGTTTTCTGTAATTGACATTTCGCATGTGGTACCTATTATTTATTTTAACTTTCTTACTTCATAATCCAGGTTTTAGAATGGTCTTGCGTGGATTTTACAACAAGCATAAGGTTTGCTAACCAGATTAAATGTGCCTGTTTAGTATGTTTTGAATTCGCTTCTGCTCTTCACAAAAAAAACTTTATTAGAAAACAATTCATAATTCTTCCCGGCCGCCAGCGGATAGCCGGTATAGAAAAATAATTGATAACTCCTTTAAAATTTTCAGCACAAATAATACTATTGGTAAACAAATGATGTTTAGTTTTAAAAAATAATTCCCTGCATAATAAAACCGCAATTAATTAATGAGTTGGATTTACATTGCATTATCAGCCTATTTCGTCATTCTTGTACTGGTGTGCCTGCGTATTATTTATGAGACCTATAGCAGTACCAAAGCCCTGGCTTATCTTTTCTTCTGCATATTTGTTCCCGTTATTGGTATTATTTTTTACCTGGCTTTTGGTATTAATTACTGGCAGCGAAAATTATATACAAAAAAATCTGGTGAAAATGAGGCCATGCTGCAGGAGTTGAAAAAAGAAATTGTTCAATACAATGAATCAATAATAGACCTTGAACACAGTGGCAGCGATGAAACAAGTGAACTGGCGGCCATGTTATTGAAAGATTTACAGAGCCCGCTAACCCGCCATAACCGGGTAAAGCTTTTATTAAATGGTGAAGAAAAATTTCCGGAATTACTACAGTGCCTTCGGGAAGCAAAGCACCACATCCATCTTGAATATTACATTTACGAGCAGGATACAATTGGCTGTGCAATTATAGATATTCTTATAAGTAAGGCAAGAGAAGGCGTAAAAGTGCGGTTCATTTATGATGATTTTGGCAGCCCCTCTATAAAAAAGAAAATTGAAAAACGCATGTGTGAAGCGGGGATCGAAATTTATCCTTTCAGCAAAGTGCATTTTTACCTGCTCGCCAACCGGATCAACTACCGTAACCACAGAAAAATTGTAATCGTTGATGGCAAAACAGGTTTTACCGGCGGGATAAATGTGAGTGACAAATACATTAATAATAATAAAAATGAATTGTACTGGCGGGATACGCATCTGCGTATTGATGGGCCCGGCGTGTATTATCTACAATATATTTTCATTACCGACTGGAATTTTTGTTGCGGTGAAAAGATTAAACCAGAGGCCATTTATTTTGGGCACAATGTGGCCATTAAAGAAGATATCCTGGTGCAGGTAGCCGCCAGCGGCCCTGATTCTGTACAGCCCTCTATTTTGTTTTCTATTTTGCAGGCAATATATCTTGCAAAAAAAGAAATCCTCATCACCACGCCCTATTTTATACCCGGGGATGCTGTCGTGTATGCTTTGAGGATAGCTGCACAAAGCGGCCTCACCGTAAAATTATTAGTACCGGGAAAATGTGATTCCAGGATAGTAAATTCAGCTTCCAGGGCACATTACGAAGAACTTTTAATTGCCGGGGTACAAATTTATGTTTACAACAAAGGCTTTGTACATTCAAAAACACTGGTGACAGATGGTACGCTTTCTATAATTGGTACAGCCAACATGGATCACCGCAGTTTTGAACTAAACTTTGAAGTAAATGCGATTATTTATGACGCAGATTTTTCAGAAAAAATGCGGCAGGTATTTTTTGAGGATCTTAAGGATACTGAAAAATTAAATGCAGAGGAATGGTATAAACGTTCTTTATTAAAAAAGCTGCCGGAAAAGCTGGCCAGGTTGTTATCTCCCTCTTTATAGTAATGCCTACTCTCCTTTAATGCGGAGAAAAAATGATGCTAATGCTTCAGCATCCCATTTAGCAAAACGCCCTCTTTGTACTACCAGCCTGTTATCAAGGTCAGGTTGTAAATAATAATGAAAAGCAAATTGCTCTTTAGGATTTTGCCAACCAATTACCTGCCCAAAGCGGAGATCATTAAACATCAGCGTATCTTTTTTCTTTTCGATGGTATAAAATTGTTGTGAAAATCGGATCAGCTGCTGTACTTCTTTAGTGTTCCCCAGGCTGTCAATTAATGCAATGTTACGGGGAAAATATTCCAAATGCATATGGTTGGAAGCATCAAACACAGAGCTGTAACCTACATAATAACCACTGTCGTTACCGGCTGATACAAACCAAAGCCAATTTTGCAAAGGGGCTGGCGTAGTAAAATACCGGGTATATTTAATGTTACGTAATGCAAGTATTTTTTTTACCTCACGGTCAATGATAATTTTATTTATAACACAGTAGCTTAAATATAGACAGCTTAAGACCAGGCCGAATTTCCACCAGTATTGTCTTTTAATATTTTTCTGTTTAAGTAATAGTAACATGATGAGTGCAATTCCCGGAGCAATGGAAAAAAAAGGATCAGCAACGTAAATAGTATTAAATGAAATACGGGAATGAATAAAGGGTTCAAACAAACCAACGCCATAATTATTAAAAGTGTCTAAAAAAATGTGCCATCCAATTGCTGTCGCAAAGAAAAATGCCCAACGGGTGAAAGAAATATTATGGGGACGGTGCCAGCGATTTGCCAACCAGGCCATCAGGGCTGTAATTATGCCCGCAAATAAAAGAGAATGTGTGAACCCACGGTGAGCCAATAAGTTACTTGTGGTATCCAGCCAGGAGGCAGCGATAAAATCAATATCAGGTATGCTCTGGGCGCAAATACCCCACAACATTGCTTTTCTGCCCACGGTGCGGCCCGCAAAAGCTTCACCCATACAGGCGCCAATTGCAATATGTGTGAGGGAATCCAATACGTTTTATTACTGGGTGAAAATAAAGTAATTTTGTTCATGCACAATTGTACTCCCCAGGATAAAATTAATTTTTCATTTAAGCGTTTCCCAGATTTTAAAAATAATTTTTTAAACAGCTTAAATCCCTGGCTCAAAAACAGTAAATTAAAACAGGCAGATAAGAACTTCATATAGTTAAGACAAAGCTTGGGGTACGCTACAGACCTTCGGATGAAAGTAAGGGGGAATTTCCCATTAACTTTCTAGCTTTATCATTACAATATTTTGCATTACACCTGCTAAGGCCGAAATTTACTTTCTAAAATAAAACATGCCTAAATTATTTATGTTATTAATCGGTTGCAGGCCGCCTGGCAGAAACACTGAACAACACGATGTATTTTTTAGCATTGGTGATAGTATCAGGGATATTTTGCCACAGGCAAACGACTTCTGGCCAGAGGCCGGGGCCACCTTGCACCTGGATGCCTGGCGGGAAGTAAACCTGGTGAATGGCTACCAGGTACGGGTAACTGCAGCAGCGGGAAGCACTGGTGAGCACCAGTTATTTTTTATAAATCTTGGCGGGTACAAACAAGGGGAGTTTGAAGAATTTCATTACAAAATGCTTGTTGTAGCTAAGGACAAAGCTGATGCAATAAAGGAAAGTAAACAAACTGCTTTTTATAAACACACAGGTTTTAAAGGTGCTACCTCACATATTGACGATAAGTATGGGGTGGATGTAGATGACCTTTTTGCTATCCCCGATATTTTACCATTAGCTATAAAAAAGCAATTTAGCCTGCAGCTAACCCCGGCACCGGCAGCAATGGCAGCAGACGAACTGCACCTGGGATATTTTAAACCAGTAAACATAGATAAGTGGGCGCCAACAGTTAACGGCAATGAATAGACGTAAAAAGATTTCTTTCCCCATCTTCTGTTTTTAGGAAGGCAGTTGGAAAATTTATCTCTTTACCTGAAGGCCAAACCCGGGCATTAAGGTTTAGAAATATCTTTTTATGAATTTGCAAAAATGGATATGGAGTTCATTGTTTTTCCTCTTCATTCACCCCTAAACGGAGGCTACCCCTTGCCTTAAAAGTTTTAATCTTAAAAATAAAATAGTATTTTACTTAAACAAAGCCGCATTACATGGCAGAATCCCGTCAACTGGCCGTTATTATGTTTACTGACATTGTCGGTTATACCGGCATAATGCAGGATAATGAAGCCCAGGCTTTGATTCAGATGAACCGGTTTAGAGCAGAGCTGAATAGTAACGTTGAAAAGTTCACGGGAGAAGTAATCCAATATTATGGGGATGGGAGCCTGGTGATATTCAGGAATTCGGTTGATGCCGTAAACTGCGCTAAAACTTTACAGGAAATTTTTAATGCAGAGCCCAAAGTACCGGTACGAATAGGCATCCACCTGGGTGATATCATTAAAAAAGATGGAAATATTTTTGGTAACTGCGTAAATATTACCTCCCGGATAG
>JBDSDN010000022.1:0-6245 GCA_039920545.1 Ferruginibacter sp.
TACCTGTATTAGTAATATTGGCCCAGGTTCCATTAATATTTTCCTGCCACTGATAGCCAACAACTGTTCCTGAAATTACAACACTAAAACTAGTAGTTGAGCCAGCACATACTGTTGTAGAAACGGGTTGGCTGGTTATTACGAGAGCTTCTGCATTTATAGTTAGTGTTGCTGCCGAAGAGGTGGCGGTAAAAGGGGCACAATTGCCCGTTACAAGAACTCTGTATAAGTACCCATTCATGGTAGCAGTTGCGCCGGTTATGGTTAAAGTTGAGGTGGTAGCATTACTGTAAACACCTCCATTAGTAATATTAGTGTAGCTAATGCCGCCATCAGTGCTTACCTGCCATTGATAAACAAGCGGTGTGGTGCCCGATGCGACAACCTTAAAGTTTATGGTATTTCCTACGCAGGTATTGTTACTGAGTGGTTGTGTTGTAATAGCGGCGGGGGTACAACTTGTAAATGGAATGATAGAAGTCCAAAGGCCACGTCCATGAGTAGCTGCCGCCAGAGTACGGTCGCTTGCCCTGTATTTAAGCATAACTGTTTTAACCGTGGGGAAGGTAGATTCAGGTACCCAGACAGTACTGCTGCCATTCAGAAGCTGGGTGCTCCAGATCCCTGTTTCCGTTGCTATGTAAACCTTTGTATCACCATCAGGGTGATATAATGACCAATAAACCGGCATATCTGGTAAATTACCATCGCAGCCGACCCAACTTGTGCCTCCGTTGGTAGTAGACCAGATATTCATAACACCATAATTAGTAAGCGTAGCAATTAAATTTTGATCTGTAGTGCCAACAGTAATGCTGTTTACATAACCCGTTGCAGGAATGCCTGTTGGCGAAATATCTACATCTACCGGTACTTCTACAGCGTTATCTGCTTTAATAACTTTTCCATTGGTAGTACCAAAATACACCCTGTTTGTAGTGTAAGGAGAAACAGTAGCGGCAGAGACTTCGCCTGTGCCCAGGGTGGGCAAAGCAACCGGTGTAAAAGTAAAGCCACTATGGGGGTCTTCCCATCTTAAATAATTTCCCGCATTATAACCGGCATAAACTTTATTAGTGGTATTATCAAAATCATAGGGATTAATAAATTGCCCTTCGGTACTGCTACTTCCCGACGATTGCCAGGTAGAGCCTCCATCCGTTGTTCTCCTGAAATTTGCATATACATAAGCACCAGTCTGAAATAACGGCTCATTCTGATCAATGGCAGTAATACCACCATCCCCCCCTAACACTTCTATCGATGTAGTAAGTCCCGGGCCATTAAATTGATGGGTGCCATTGTCCTGGGCTCCGCAAAGAAAATAATTCGTGCTGGTCGGGTGAACGGCTACCCCGTAAAATTGCTTAAGGCGAAGCCCGGTGTTTTTATCTGAAATAGTTGTTCCCTTATTTGCAGAGTATGATAAACCCCCATCATGCCCAACCAATAATTTATTTCCATTGTCATACCAGGTAATATTATGCTGGTCTGCGTGGCAATACTGACCAGTAGTCCCGATCCACTCTGATATTTTAGTATAAGTTATTCCTCCATCATTAGATTTAAGCATATTAAGGCTGCCAACGATTATAGAATTTGCATTAGAAGGATCTATTGCTAAACCTATGGCATACCAACCCTGGCCCGAGCCATTTAAATCGGTAACATTTTGGGGGGTAAGACCCAAAGTTATCCAGTTAGCTCCCCCATCTGTGGATTTTGCAATAGAATCAATTTTAGAAGTTTCCCCGCTGGCAGGGTGCGCCAGGGCTGCATAAACAGTATTACCCAGTACGGCAAGTTCTGTTCTTGCGTATCCATTAGTTCCTTCCGGAAATATAAATGGGGTAGTTGCAGTATTCCATCCTGTAGTAGTTGTAGCAGTTGCAGGGTTATTTGTATATCTATACCCCCCGATACCAGGTGCGGAATTAATTCCGCCACTTACATGCATAGTTCCTGTAGAGCTTATTTCAAAATCTACTATCCGGGAGGTTGTAGAAAAAGGGTTTATACTGGTCCAGCTGGCTCCGCCATTTGTTGACCGCTGCAGCCCCACTGCAACAGAAATGCCCATAGTGCTCACATACACATTGCCAACCGCATCACATAAAATACGGGTACATTTTACGAGGGTAGAAGTGCTGGGGAGCAGGGTCCAGGTTACCCCATGATCGGTGCTTTTGAATACCCCATTGCCATTCACCGTGCTTGCAGCCAGGTAGGCCTCCCCGGTACAAAAGTACATGGTGTTTACATTGGTAGGGTCCTGGCAAATACCGGTTACCGCAAGGTTGCTTAAAAAATCGTTTACTAACGACCAGGTAGGTGTGGTTGCAGTCACATCATTTGTTTTCCATAGTCCACCATCTACCCCTCCTACCCAAACTGTTTTCCCGGTAGGATCCGCCTGATCTACCCATAAAGCACGGATACGACCTGAGGTAATACCATTACCCGGCCTTTTATTACTATTACTTGGCCCCACGGCATCACTGAAAGATCCTCTTTCTGTCCATACCAAAGCAGTAAGTGAATTTGGAGAGGAAGGAGAGTTTGGTGAAGGAGAGTTTGCGTTAATATTTTTCAGCGCTTCAGTCTTTAATACCGCAGCCCACATTTTATCCATGGGGATTTGTCCTGTCGCTGGATCTTTGGTTCTTTTGAATTCAAATTCAGCAGCTTGATTGGGGCTATCGTATTCATCCGCTTCATCTTGATTTTTTTGAGAATTTATTTCAGTTTTATGGGCGCATGAGTTAATAAAAATGCCTGAAATAATAAGAAAAAATATCCATAATATTTTAAAATGAGCATAACATTTCTTCATACTTAGCAAGTGTTTTAAAAAATTAGACACAAAAATTTTAGAGTGGCCGTAAGATACACCTAAAAGATAAAAGACCTTATAATTGCAGGTTGAAATATTTTGACATTTGAGCTTTTAACAGCGTTTTTTTATCCTTCATAAAACCGCTATCATACTGGTCTATCTTCCCGATTATGATATACCATTTTTAAAGTAAAATGGATTTTAATTGTGTGGATTTTTTCACCTGATTTTTTACATACAATGAGCTTCATTTTTTTGCCAATACAGTTTTCATCTCTTACCTTTGCGGCCGGAAAAAGACGCCTGTAGCAGAATGTGTGCAATAATCACCTCTATGATTCAGGATAAACTTTGCAAGAATGCTGCACAAGCTTTTTAACCGGACTCAAAAAAATAAAAATCAACATTTTTATGGTAGAAATTAAACCAGATGAAATTTCGGCGATACTACGCCAGCAACTGAGTAATTTTAATGCAGGTGCCAACCTGGAGGAAGTAGGTACGGTATTACAGGTTGGTGATGGTATTGCCCGTGTCTATGGCTTAAACAATGTGCGCTCGGGTGAATTGGTAGAATTTGATAATGGGGTAAGGGCTATTGCCCTTAATTTAGAAGAAGATAATGTGGGCGTAGTTTTAATGGGAGATAGCAGTGAAATCAAAGAAGGCGATAAGGTGAAACGCACCGGGCAGATTGCCTCAATTAAAGTGGGAGAGGGAATGAGTGGCCGTGTTATAAATACTCTGGGGGAACCAATAGATGGCAAAGGCCCGCTCGTAGGTGAACTGTATGAAATGCCACTGGAGCGTAAGGCACCGGGAGTAATTTTCAGGGAGCCGGTAAAAGAACCATTGCAAACCGGTATTAAAGCTATTGATGCCATGATTCCTATTGGCCGTGGCCAGCGGGAATTAATTATTGGCGATCGCCAGACAGGCAAATCCGCTATTGCAATTGATACCATAATAAATCAGAAAGAGTTTTATGCGGCAGGAAAGCCTGTTTACTGTATATATGTAGCTATTGGCCAAAAAGCCAGTACCATAGCAGGAGTAATGAAAACGTTGGAAGAAAATGGTGCTATGGCTTATACCACTATTGTTGCGGCCTCGGCCTCTGAGCCTGCACCATTACAGTTTTATGCGCCATTTGCAGGCGCTGCTATTGGTGAATTTTTCCGGGATACCGGCCGCCCTGCACTTATTATTTATGATGACCTTTCCAAACAGGCTGTTGCTTATCGTGAAGTATCCTTATTGCTTCGCCGCCCCCCAGGTAGGGAAGCTTACCCCGGTGATGTCTTCTACCTGCATAGCCGCTTACTGGAAAGAGCTGCCAAAGTTGTATCCAAGGATGAGATTGCCCGCCAGATGAACGATTTACCTGAGTCTATTAAACATCTTGTAAAAGGGGGAGGTTCATTAACCGCTTTACCGATAATAGAAACCCAGGCCGGCGATGTATCTGCCTATATACCCACCAACGTTATTTCTATTACCGATGGCCAGATATTTTTAGAGGGTAACCTATTTAATGCGGGTATACGCCCGGCGATTAACGTCGGAATTTCTGTGAGTCGTGTGGGCGGAAATGCCCAGATAAAATCCATGAAAAAGGTAGCCGGAACACTCAAGCTTGACCAGGCACTTTACCGTGAGCTTGAAGCGTTTTCCAAATTTGGTGGAGACCTGGATGCTGCTACTAAAAATGTAATTGATAAAGGTGCAAGAAATGTAGAAATCCTGAAGCAGCCACAATATTCTCCCTACTCCGTGGAAAAGCAGGTAGCCATTATTTACTTGGGTACTCAGGGGTTACTTAGAAATGTAAACGTAAAAAAAGTGAAAAGTTTCGAAGAGCAATTTCTGCTGGAAATGGAGAACAAAATGCCCGATTTACTAACTGAATTTAAAAAAGGAAATTTGCCGGAAGATGGCTTAAAGAAAATGGTTGAGTTGGCTAATGGGCTTATCCCACAGTACAAATAAATTAAACAGAGTATATTTAAGAGGGCCAGTTTTTACTGACCCTTTTTTTATTTGTACATTTCCGATTTCTTGAAACCGTATTTAGCATTTAAAAGTCTTCCGTAGGGAATTAGTTACCAGCTTCCTTATTGCTGCTAAAATCTGTCAGCAGAAAAACTATTGCTATAACTATAGCTATCCAGAGATAGTAATAAAAACCCAGGGTATTGTTATTATGATTAAACCAGAGAGAAAAAGCAGTCAGGGCAATGGCTACAACAAGTTCTATGAGCCCGTGGATTTTAAAAGGAATTAATTTTACCAGGCCTAATTCGAACCGGGTAAAAATAGTTAGTAAAAGATGTACAAAGGCTAAAGCATAAGTAAAGTTTTTAAGGTTACCCTCCATGTGGAATAAAGTAGGCGAGAGCGCAAAAAATATTACCGTTAGGTAATCCAGGATACCATGAATTTTAGATGTAATAATCTTCATAATTTTTATTTAGAAGTGAAGCTATGGATATTATCTAACAATAATCTACGCTAAACGATTCAACTTATAAAGATTATTAACCAGCTTAGGCCTCATTTTTATTTGTGCATTACACTGAATAAATCCCTTGAAATTTTAAAACTAAGTTTTTTCGAGGTTTGCTATGTAATATGATTTCTAAAAATTATCTTTAAAATTTTATGCTGATTTCTATTTTCCTGATCTGATTTTCGTGAAAACCAAAACCGGGTTTCTAATATTTTTATCCTAACTAACGTTTTTTAAAATGACTGCTTCTTCCTTAATAAAAGCCGGCGTTCTTACCCTTGTGCTTGTTATAACATCTATAGCCAGCTGGGAATTTTATTTAAGAAGCAAAGGCATACAAATTTCCTATGATGACGGAAAGGAGTTGTGGGGAGATAAACGTGCTATGGTCTACGAGCCTGCTGATAAGGCCACTGTTCTTATAGGATCGTCCCGTAATAAATATGATATCGACATGGAAACATGGAAGTCAGTTACAGGCGATCATCCAATTCAATTGGCCATGGAGGGTACTTCTCCACTACCGGTGTTAAATGACCTTGCAAACGATAAAAATTTTAAAGGAAAATTACTTATCGATGTTACTGAAATATTATTCTTTTCTACTTCACCACGCCATATTAATGAGCCAAAAGAACGGATTGAATACTATAAAAAACGTACCCCGGCACAAAAGGCAAGTTTTTTTGTAAACCATGCTTTGGAGTCACAATTTGTTTTTCTGGATAAAGATTATTTTTCGTTAAACACATTGTTAGAGGGATTGCCAACGGCAAAAAGAAAAGGTATTTTTGCTTTGCCCTGCAATTGCCCAATGGATTTTAATAGAATAACTTTTGACAGGCAGAACATAATGACCAATAAATTCTTGTCTGATACATTTTTACAAAACCAGGTAAA